>NZ_CP069620.1:2769986-3139972 GCF_026109735.1 Salinimicrobium tongyeongense
CTTACGACGGGTCTCGCTGCCTTCAATGATCAAATCCCTGTCGGCCGGTGAGATGATCACGGTGGGGATGAAACCTATGTGTTCGCTGAACTTTTCATAAGGTTTGTTGTTGCGTTTAATGACTTTTTTTTGTCCGCGTTTGGCGCTAACAATAATTTGCTCCTGGCGTTCGTGCTTCTCAAAAATGCCATCTACCACAAAAAATTCGGCCTCGTGGTTGATATTCTGACTGGTAATAGGGTTAAAATAGCTTTTTCCGAAGGAGAGGTGATAGATGCTGTCGAGTACATTGGTCTTGCCTATCCCGTTATTTCCCACGATACAATTAATTTTACGGTCAAAATCAAATTCGGCCGAGCTAAAATTTTTGTAATTTAATAAGGAGAGGGTTTTGAGAAACATAAGAAGCTGTTATTCAATGCTGTATTGGTTGCGCTGAAGCTAAGCATAAGGCAGTGCAAATTAGCACAAATAAACAATTTAATTCCCTTTTAATTTTAAAGAAAAATTCTATTTTTGCGCTTCAATTAACGTTTATTTATGGCTACTTACAAGAAAAGAGGATATAAGCCCAATAACAAAGAGGAGCAGCAGGCTGCTGTTGAAGATCATTCTACAACTGCGGAAGTGTTTAATTCTCTCGATGAAGGTGCGAGCAAAACAGAGGCCTGGGTTGCCCGAAACCAAAAGTACATTTTTATCATTATTGGAGTTGCTGCCGCAGCCATACTTGGGTATCTTGCTTACGAAGAGTTTATACAGGAGCCAAAAGAGGCCGAGGCTGCCAACGAAATGTTTATGGCACAGCAGTATTTTGACACTGCGTTGCAGGCATCGGGGGCACAAAGCGATTCCCTTTTCAACCTGGCTTTGACCGGTGGGGAAGGTAAGTACGGTTTCCAGGATATTATTGAGAACTACGGGGCTACAAATGCCGGTAACCTGGCGCTTTACTATGCCGGGATGGCATATCTCAATACCAACCAGTACCAGCAGGCTATAGAATCTCTTGATGATTTTGAGAGTGACGATCAAATACTTGCCCCTCTTGCAAAAGGTGCTATTGGTGATGCATTTTTACAACTTGACCAGCCCGAAGAAGCTCTGAGCTACTATGAAGAGGCTGCCAAGATGCGCGACAATAATTTTACTACTCCAAAATTCCTTATGAAGGCTGCAGTGACGGCAATCAAGTTAGGAGATGGGGCTACAGCCGAAAAGTACCTGAACAAAATTCAAAATGAATACCCAGATTCTGTTGAAGCCAACAGAGTAAAGGTGTATCTTGGGCAGGCGCAGACAATGCAACAGTAAAACACATATGGCTACAGAAGGAAAAAACCTTTCAGAATACGATAAGAACAAAATCCCAAACGCGAAGGAATTCAGGTTTGGGATTGTTGTTTCTGAATGGAACGAAGAAATAACCGAAAGTCTTTGCCAGGGTGCCATTAAGGTGCTTCTTGAAAACGACGTGCTCGAGCGAAAGATAGTTCGCTGGAATGTTCCCGGCAGTTTTGAGTTGATCTACGGTTGTAAAAAAATGCAGGAATCGTATGACATGCTTGATGCCATTATTGCCATTGGTAGTGTGATTGAAGGCGAGACAAAACATTTTGATTTTGTGTGTGAAGCGGTTTCGCAGGGCATTAAAGACCTCAATGTACAAAGCGATATCCCGGTGATCTTTTGTGTTTTGACCGATCAAAACAGGCAACAGGCCCTGGACAGGTCTGGAGGGAAACACGGGAATAAAGGTGCCGAGGCGGCTGTAGCGGCTATTAAAATGGCACAACTTCGGAAAGATTCCCGAATCTAACTCCTTTTTTGCTAAGGCATTATTTTTGTGTTACTGAGTTTGCTCATCTAACCTTCGGAAATTTTGAGCATTTTCAGTAAATTTGATATTTCCGGGAAATAAAAAGAAGTAATGCTTAAACTCAACATTTTTTCAGCACCAAAGAAAAACAATCGGTATAATTATACTCCGCGTTACTATAAAGGCAAGGATACCGGGAATGTTTATAAATTTGATTCTAAATTCAACAAGTACAGGGAAGCCACTAATGCCATAGATTTTGGCAGCCAGTGGAAAGAAGCCCGCGAAAGTAGCCGGCACCGTGGGAACCGCGAGATCAATAAAACCGTGCTTGTCATCATTGCCATTCTTGTTCTTATTTTCCTGTGGATCATTGACTTTGATTTATCCATTTTTAGCAATCCATATTAAATGACAGATGTTATACATCTCCTGCCAGACCATGTCGCCAATCAAATAGCAGCAGGTGAGGTGGTGCAGAGGCCGGCTTCGGTTGTTAAAGAATTGCTCGAAAACTCGATTGATGCCGGGGGCACCAGCATAAAAATACTCGTAAAAGAAGCCGGAAAGACGCTTATCCAGGTCACCGACAACGGGAAGGGTATGAGCGTTACCGATGCCCGATTGTGTTTTGAGCGGCACGCAACTTCCAAGATCAATTCGGCCGAAGATCTTTTCAGCCTTAAAACAAAAGGATTTAGAGGGGAGGCACTGGCGTCTATCGCGGCCATTGCACATGTAGAATTAAAATCCCGGCGGAAGGATGATGAAGTGGGAACCTGCATTAAAATTGAAGGAAGTGAGGTGACTTCACAGGAAGCCTGCGTTACGCCGGTGGGAACCACCATTTGCGTCAAGAACCTTTTTTACAACATCCCTGCCCGCAGAAATTTTCTAAAAAGTGACAGCGTGGAATTGCGGCATGTGATAGATGAGTTTCAACGAGTTGCACTTGCGCACCCTTCCATACAATTTTCACTGTTTCACAATGGCAGTGAGTTATTTCAGTTGCCCGAGGCCAATTACCGGCAGCGCATTGTGAACATCTTTGGCGGAAAGACTAATGAAAAACTGGTGCCGGTCGAGGAAGATACTGCTATAGTAAAGATCCACGGCTTTGTGGGGAAACCCGAATTTGCCAAAAAGGGCAGGGGAGAACAGTTCTTTTTTGTCAATGACAGGTTTATTAAAAGCCCTTACCTCAATCATGCGGTAACGGCAGCTTTTGAAGGACTGCTGAAAGATAAAGCTTACCCGAGCTACTTTTTGTACCTGGACGTTGACCCTAAAAGCATCGACATCAACATACATCCCACCAAGACCGAAATAAAATTTGACGATGAGCATGCGCTGTATACCATTTTGCGCAGCTCTATAAAACATAGCCTGGGGCAGTTCAATGTGGCACCGGTGCTCGATTTTGACAGGGATGCAAGTCTTGATACCCCTTATGAATTCTCTCAAAAAGAGATCACTCCCCCAAAAGTTGAAGTAGACCCTAATTTTAATCCGTTTAAGACTGAAAAGTCGGGCGGCGGGTACACCACTCCAAATTACAGGTCAGATAAATCTGCCGGAAGCTGGCAGAGCTTGTACAACGGGCTTAGGGGTGAAGGAACCGAAATACACCAGGGGAGAACGCAGGTGGAGTTTGAGAGCGATGAGGTTACCGGCAACCTGTTTGGGATGAAAGATGAAGGCGAAGCGGGAGGCACTACTTTTCAGCTTAATAAAAAGTATATTGTCACTACCTTAAAAAGCGGAATACTGGTTATTGATCAACAACGCGCCCACACCAGGATTCTTTATGAAGAATTACTGAAAAATATTACGGTGACTTCGGCTGTTAGCCAGCAGTTGTTATTTCCTCTAAAAATTCAGTTTTCCACCAATGAAATGGAGCTGCTCAAGGAAATCAGGGATTCGCTGGAGCAAACAGGATTTATTTTTTCAGAAGTAAAGAAAGACAGTGTGGAGATTAGCGGAATTCCGACGCTTATTTCAGAAAGTGAGGTGGAAATTTTGCTGGAGCAGTTACTGCTCGACCTGGAAAATGAAGTGCCGGGAGCGGCTTTTTCGCAGGTAGATACCCTTGCGAAGTCCCTCGCCAGGGGAATGGCGGTAAAATCGGGTACGGCACTAAATATCGCGGAACAACAAAATATTGTGAATAGTTTGTTTGCCTGTAAGGAATCGAGCTTATCGCCTTTTAATAAGCCTGTATTTATTACCTTGACAGTAGACGAACTGGATAAAAAGTTTATGTAAATGGGAAGAATGACCGAAACCGTAAAGGTTCTTTTGATAATTAATGTCATAGTTTATATAGGGAGCCAGGTTTTGGGAGATCAGGCCTATCAGCTATTTTCCCTGTGGTTTGTTGAAAACGATAATTTCCAGTTCTGGCAGGTAGTTACGCATATGTTTATGCACGACCCTAACAGCATCTTTCATATTATCTTTAACATGTATGCCCTCTGGGCGTTTGGAAGCCCCATTGAGCAGGTGCTGGGAAAAAATAAATTCCTTTTCTTCTACTTTTCGGCAGGGATAGGTGCGGCCATAATTCACACGCTGGTGAATTATTATCATTTTCAGGCAGGATACAGTGCCCTTCTCGATGCCGGGTTTGGCAGTATGGAGGTAGAGCAGTATTTGCGGGAATCTTATGCTTCTATTGCCAGTAGCGGCCAGTTCAGGATCCCTGAAGGGGTAGATCAGGATGTGTTGAGAACCATGTTTCAAACTTATATTACTCCTGCTGTGGGAGCATCGGGCGCAATATATGGGATCCTGGTAGCGTTTGGAATGATGTTCCCAAATGTGGAGTTATTCCTGCTTTTTGTTCCGGTGCCCATAAAGGCAAAATACTTTATTCCGGCATTAATTGCGCTCGACCTCTTTTCCGGGTTAACGGGATATTCTATATTTGGAGGAGGGATTGCCCACTTTGCACATATAGGAGGGGCCCTCTTTGGTTTTATTATGATGTGGTACTGGAAAAAGAACCAGTTTAACCAAAACCGCTGGGATTAATGAGAAGTAACAGGAGTAACATAAGAGCAAAGATCGCAATGGCTACGGTGAGTGAAAAGCTCATTGCTGTCAATGTAATTGCCTTTGTGCTTTTTTTCTTTCTTAAGACTCTCGCTTTCCTCTTCAGCTTTGAGGTGGACTTTATCCTGGAATGGCTGGTCTTCCCAAAAGAGCCGGGAGAATTCCTGTTCAAACCCTGGTCAATAATTACCTATGCTTTTTTACACAGCGGCCTGTGGCATTTGCTGTCTAATATGTTGATCCTGTATTTTTCAGGAGTGTATTTTCTCACCTATTTCTCTCCAAAAAAGCTGCTGAATTTCTACTTTTTGGGAGGTATATTCGGCGCGCTGGTCTACATGGCGAGCTATAATTTGTTCCCTGCTTTCCAGGGAATGGGGAAATCTTATCTCATAGGGGCTTCGGCTGCGGTAATGTCTATTTTGGTAGGAATAGCCACGCACATACCGCACATGAGGGTAAGGCTTATTTTACTTGGAAGTATCAAGTTGTGGTGGATTGCGGCATTTTTAGTGGTGCTGGATGTGATCCAGATCCCTATTTCCAACCCCGGTGGTCACCTGGCGCACCTGGGCGGGGCCGGTTTTGGGTATCTCTACGCCAGGCAACTGGGCAAAGGGAACAACATTGCAAGCGGATTTGAAAAGCTGCTGGACTGGATCGCTTCGTTGTTTTCATCGAATTCCGGCTCGGGCAGAAAGAGTAATTTAAAGACCGTTCACAAAAGGAAATCTACGGGCAGCACTTCAGGGAGGAACAGCGCGGGCATACGCAACAAAAAAGAAGAACAGGCCAGGATAGATGCCATTTTAGACAAGATTGGAAAAAGTGGCTACGACAGCCTGACAAAGCAGGAAAAGGACTATTTGTTCAACGCAGGAAAAGACAATTAATGAAAGGTCTCAACTGGTTTGACAGGTTCCTGTTCTTGCTGAACATCCTCTTTGCAGTAGCGCTGCTTTTTGCGTATTTACTGCCTTACATTCCCCCCGCAAAATTTGCATTACTTTCTGTTTTTAGCCTGGGGGTACCGCTGTTAATTATCGTCAATATCATTTTCCTGTTGTTCTGGCTGTTCAGGTTGAGGCGGCAGGTCATTCTTTCCCTGGTGGTACTTTTAATAGGCTTTAACCACGTTACTTCTGTGTACGAGGTTTCTTCGGAAGAAGACGGCATGGTAGAAGATAATGTGCTCCAGATCATGACCTATAACGTAAGGCAGTTCAATCAATACGGCTGGGCCGAAGATGTAGATATTCCGCAGAAGATCACAGCTTTTATAAAAGCACAAGATCCCGATGTGGTGGCCATGCAGGAGTACTATAAAGGAGAACTGGAAATAGCAAAGAGCTTTCGGTATAAATATATCAAACTCAAAGAGGAGAATGCCGAATTCGGGCTTGCGCTGTTCTCGAAATATCCCATTATAAATTCGGGTTCTTTAGATTTTCCCACCCATAGCAACAACAATGCTGTTTTTGCCGATATTGTAAAGAACGGCGACACCATAAGGGTAGTGAATGTGCATTTACAGTCTTTCGGGATCAAACCCAGCCTGAACACCATTGAGAAAGAGCATTCAAAAAAGGTGCTTTTTGGCATGGGTCAGACGTTTGTAAAACAGGAACGTCAAATGAAACTGGTCAAGGAAGCTGTACTGGCCAGCCCTTATCCATCAATTATCCTGGGTGATTTCAACAATACGGCCTATTCTTATGTGTATAGGGAATTGCGGGATATAGGTTTCAATGACGCTTACAAGGAAGCCGGAAATGGCTTCGGAAAAACTTTCGAGATTTTTGACATTTTACCGCTCCGCATAGATTTTATCCTTCCACAGGAATCTATAGAAATTCTCACCTTTCAAAATTATGAGGTTCCGTATTCAGATCATTATCCTATTAGTGCACGCCTCAGGCTAGGGGAGTGAGATTTCCTGGCGCTCCAGGTAGTTTAAGGCGTTAGGGCCTTCGTTAAAAATAAGGTCTACTACACTAAGGTCATTCATAAAACCGAATTTCTCCTGGAACACCTGAAAATAGGGTTCTAGCGCCCGGGGAGACCTGTTTTTGGCTTCAATAAGGGAACGCCCGTTTATCATGTTTTCGGGCTCTCTAAAGTATTCTGTGGTCTTCCTGTATTCGAGATCCAGCTGCAGGCAATCTAGCGTTAACTGCAGGCTGTGGTAATTAAAATCCATTAAAAACTCGAACTTTTTGTGATACAAAGGATAGAATTCATCTTCATAGAATTCGAAGAAAGGCGAGGTGCGGTAAACTGTCTCTAAAGATTTCCAGTGCTGTTTTTGCCATGGGAAATCATTCTCAATTTTTATATCCCTGTATTTTTGATGCCCCGATTTGTTGCCGGTGTGCTTAATGGGAATGTTGAGCAGCAACTTTCCGTTGGCACCATAAATATACATGCGGTTGCGGTAGGTTTGCTTCTGGTAGTTGTCTTCATTTTCAAAAATAAGCTCTTCAGCATTAAGCATTGCCACAAACTGGGACACCGGCCCGAAATACGCAGGATGTAAAAGCAGTTTTTGCATGATAAAATGTTATTTAGCTTTCTTTTTTCTGAAGAAGCTATACCCTACCAGGCCAACTACCACCACAAGAACGTAAGGAAGGTAAGAAACCGGTTCCCCCTGCCCTCCTACGGTGGTGAACATGCGCTCCCATCTTATTTTGCTAAGGCCCGAAGCGTTGGGGTCAAGGCTAAGCCAGATAAACACAGGTTTGCCCACAATATGATTTTCGGGAACGTAACCCCAGTAGCGGCTGTCTTCACTGTTGTGGCGGTTGTCTCCCATCATGAAATAGTAATCCTGCTCAAAGGTGTAGGTGTTCAAAGGCTGGCCATTTAAAAGTACCTGGTCACCTCTAAACGAGATCTCCCTTTCGCGACCCATTTCCAGGCCTTCATAGGTTTCGATGATTTGGCGGTAGAACCCAACCGTCTCAGGTGTGATTTGTACGGTCACCCCTTCTTTTGGAATATAAAGAGGCCCCATATTATCGGCATTCCAGTCAAACCTGTTGTTGTTCGGGAAGATAATAGATTCCCCTTGCCCCGCCGGAGTAACAACCCTTTCTATAGAGGCCACATTGGGGTGGTTCTTTAGCCTTTGGTAATTCTCTTCAGTTAAAGACTGGATGAAGAACTGGTTAGTGTTGGGGTCGTGGTAAAATGCATCGGTAATATCATACATTTTATACATGGCATAGGGGTCAAATCCCTGCCCTTTTGTGGTGCCGGTGTATGAGTACTGGGGTTTAGCCCTGTCTGGCAGCTCCAGGGGCTGGTTGTTGACATGGATTTTTCCGTCAATAATCTCAAGGGAATCCCCGGGTAGGCCAACGGCTCTTTTTACATAATTCGATTTTTTGTCTACAGGCTTGTCGTAACGTACACCCGATTTATCCCTGAACTGTCTCACCGTATCTACCGGCCAGTTGAATACCACTATATCGCTGCGATCAATGTCCTGGAATCCCGGGATCCTGAAATAAGGAATATGAGGTTTGTTCCAGTATGATTTTATCCCCAACACCGGAATGGTATCGTGCACCATCGGGAAGGCGACAGAAGTAATTGGGGTGCGTGCCCCGTAATGAAATTTACTCACAAACAGGAAGTCCCCAACCAGCAGGGTCTTTTCAAGGGAAGAAGTGGGAATGGTGAAGGGCTGCATTACATAAGTGTGCACTATGGTGGCAGCAACTACGGCAAAGAGAACAGAACTTATCCATTCTCCCGCGGCGCTCCCGGGTTGCAGGCTGCGACCTTCCCTGTATTTGGCATCACCAAAGTAATTGACGTAATAAATGTAAAAGCCACAGGTAACAATAGCCAGTATGGTATCTGTAGTAGAAGTACGGCCAAAACTGCGCACGGTTTCCACCCATATTACCGGGAACATAATGAGGTTAACAATGGGGATGAACAGCAAAATCACCCACCACCACGGCCTGTTGATGATCTTCATTAAGACAACTGCGTTATATACGGGTATGGCTGCTTCCCAGGCTTTACGACCTGCTTTTTGATATAATTTCCAGGTTCCTGCGAAATGGATAAGCTGAACAAGAAGAACAAACAAGATCCAGTTTGTGAATGTCATGAGCGTAGTTTATTTATTGGTCTGCCGTAGTACTATTCTGTTACAAGCCCAGCACGTCTTTCATGCTGTAAATTCCTTTTCTATGCTGAAGCCACTCGGCAGCTATAACAGCGCCAAGTGCAAAACCATCGCGGGAGTGGGCCACATGTTCTATTTTAATGCTGTCAACTTCAGAATTATATAAAATACTGTGAGTGCCGGGTACGTTTTCGATCCTTTTTGCAGTTACTGGAATTTCGTTCTCTTTTGCCTCATCCAGCCGCCAGCCGGTCTTATCTGAATTTTCGACGATCTGTTCCGCTAAACTAATGGCAGTACCGCTTGGGGCATCCAGTTTTTGGGTGTGGTGAATTTCTTCTATGGCCACATTGTACTCTTTAAACCGGTTCATTAGCTTTGCCAGGTTCCTGTTCAATTCAAAGAACAGGTTTACGCCAAGGCTAAAGTTGGATGCATAAATAAAAGCGGCATCCTGCTTTTTGCATAGCTCAACGGCTTCTTCGTACTTCTTCAGCCAGCCGGTAGTCCCGGAAACCACCGGGATTTGTTTTTCAAAACAGGTGGTGATGTTCTTAAAGGCAGCATTTGGCACGCTAAAATCTATGGCGACATCGGCCTTTTGAAGATCGGCGTTATCAATATCATTGTCCACTTTTAGTACTATTTCATGGCCACGTTCTACAGCTAGTCTTTCAATGGTCTTACCCATTTTTCCGTAACCCAGTAAAGCTATTTTCATCAAAAATTGTAGTTTAAAGTAATGCCGTAACCTGTAGTTCCCGTAAACTGGTCGTAATCAAGGTTTGGCTTAAGTGACAGGTCTTCACTCACGTTGAATTGTTGCAGGTGGGCGTCAACGTTGGCATCTATAATATTGAGGGCATACAATCCCAAAGTGACCATAATGGAGACTTCTTTGTTGCGCTGGTAAAACCGCTGCGCCTCTATGAGCCCGCTGGTTGATACCCGGGGTTGGCCGTTGTCATCGTAGAATTCGTCATTGGTATTGCCGGCCAGCCTGCTTTTGTAGGCACTGCGGTAACGGTCGTACTGACGGTCATTTTCAAAATAAAAATATATACCAACTCCCAAAGCAGTATACACGATAGGGATCTTCCAGTATTTGCCGTTGTAGGCTTGTCCCAGTCCCGGGAGTACGGCAGAATAAAATGCGGCACGGGCAGGGGAGAGCGGGTCGTAAGGTTTGTAGGCAGGTTCTTCAATCACCAGCTGCGGGTCTACCAGCAGCGAATCTTCCTGTGCCGAGGCTTGCAGGAAAAAGAGACAGGTGATAAAGAACGCTATGAGGTTTTTAATCTTCACCCTGTATGATCCTTTTGATACGATTAAGATCTTCTTCGGAAGTAAAAGGAATAATGAGCTTCCCATTTCCCTTTTTTGACACCTTAACATCTACTTTGGCTCCCAGTTTTTCTGAAAACTCCCTGATGCTTTTCTTTACATCCCTTGAAATGCTTGAAGTGGAAGCAGAAGTTTTGGCTTCAGGTTTCCCTTCCTGAAGGTTTCTAACCAGTTTTTCGGTCTCTCTTACCGAAAGGGAACTGGCGAGTATCTTTTCGTATACTTCAAGCTGGGTCTGGCTGTCTTCAATATTAATAAGGGCCCGGCCGTGTCCCATACTCAAAAATCCGTCGCGCATCCCGGTTTGCACAATAGGGTCTAGCTTCAGCAATCGCAGGTAATTGGCAATTGTAGACCTGTTCTTGCCCACGCGCTCGCTTAACTGCTCCTGCGTAAGGTTGATCTCATCGATAAGCCTTTGGTAAGACAACGAAATCTCAATGGGATCGAGGTCCTGTCGCTGAATATTCTCTACCAGTGCCATTTCCAGCGACTCCTGGTCATTGGCGATGCGAATATAGGCGGGAATGGTTTGCAGCCCCACAAGTTTAGAGGCTCTAAAACGTCTTTCCCCCGAAACTAGCTGATACTGGTTGTAATCTAATTTTCTTACGGTAATGGGCTGAATTACTCCCAGTTCCCTTATCGAAGATGCAAGTTCTCGCAGCGATTCTTCATTGAAACTTGTTCTTGGCTGAAATGGGTTTACTTCAATCGCATCCAGGTCAAGCTCCACAATATGCCCAACCAGCTTATCTGCATTCTTATCTTCAGCCGATTTAATGTCATTTTGAGGGTCTTTCAGCAGTGCTGAAAGTCCTCGTCCCAAAGCTTGTTTCTTTGTCGCCTTCGCCATCTTCTCCTATGAGTTTTTCTTTATTATTTCATGTGCAAGACTAAGGTAATTGCTCGCACCTTTACTGCCGGCATCATAATTTATAATGCTCTCCCCGTAACTGGGGGCTTCACTTAAACGCACGTTTCGCTGAATGATTGTCTTAAACACCATTTCGTCAAAATGCTTTTGTACTTCTTCCACCACCTGGTTTGATAACCTTAAGCGCGAATCGTACATGGTGAGCAGCAGCCCTTCAATATCCAGTTTCAGGTTGTGTATCTTTTGTACGCTTTTAATCGTGTTGAGCAGCTTTCCAAGACCTTCCAGGGCAAAATACTCACACTGAATAGGAATGATAACCGAATCGGCAGCTGTGAGGGCATTAAGGGTGAGCAGCCCAAGAGAAGGGGCACAGTCAATGATCACGTAATCATACTGTTCCCTAAGGTGCCCAATAGCCTTCTTTAACATATATTCCCGCTCTTCCTGGTCTACCAGCTCAATTTCAATGGCCACCAGGTCAATGTGCGCCGGAATGATGTCGAGGTTCGGGGATTCGGTCTTTATAATCGCTTTTTCGGCCTCTATGGAGTGCTCCAGCAACTGGTAAGTTCCCAACTCAACCGATTCAACATCTATTCCCAGACCCGAAGTGGCATTCGCCTGCGGATCGGCATCGATGAGCAAAACTTTTTTTTCCAGCACCCCTAGAGATGCCGCCAGGTTTACTGAAGTTGTAGTTTTACCTACACCTCCCTTTTGATTTGCAACGGCAATGATCTTACCCATTCAGTTATTTTGGATTTAAAGGGTAAAAATACAATTTATTATAGGTTTACGAAAGGTATTTTGTTAACAGGTTTTTAGCAGGGCCTCTAATAAAAAACCCTTCAAAAATAGCATTTTAAAGGGTTCATCCTGTTAAATCATCTTAAGGCTTTCTTCTGAAGATGTAAAAGTTTAGCTGTTCTTCTTGGCCTTTATCATTTGTTCCAGCATATCCCACATTTCCTCCGGAATTGCTTCCAGAAGATTAAATTGTCCCGCACCTTTCAGCCATTCGCCGCCGTCAATGGTGATGACCTCGCCATTGACATAAGCTGAAAAATCGGAAACAAGATAGGCAGCCAGATTTGCCAGTTCCTGGTGTTCCCCAACCCGCTTTAGCGGCACTTTTTTAGCCAGGTCAAACTTGTCTTTAAGGTCTCCGGGAAGCAGCCTGTCCCATGCGCCTTTGGTGGGGAAGGGGCCGGGTGCGATCGCATTCATTCTTATGCCGTACTTTGCCCATTCCACGGCAAGGGAACGGGTCATGGCCAGCACTCCGGCTTTGGCTGTGGCGCTGGGAACCACATAAGCAGAGCCTGTCCAGGCATAAGTGGTCACAATATTGAGTACCGCTTTGTTCTTTTCACCTGCATCTATCCAGTGTTTTCCAAAAGCAAGAGTGCAGTTCTTGCTGCCTTTTAAAACTATATCAATAATGGTGTCAAAAGCATTGGCGCTCAGGCGTTCTGTGGGGGAAATGAAATTCCCGGCAGCGTTGTTCAGTAAAATATCAACACGGCCAAATTTTTCAAGGGTTTGTTGCAGCATATTTTCAACCTGCTCGTAATGTCTTACATCACACTGTACTGGCAAACATGTTCCGCCCGTTTGCTCTTCAAGCTCTTTAGTGGTACCCTCAAGTTTTTCGAGGTTTCTCGAAGTGATCGCCACTTTTGCACCCAGTTCCAGGAAGTACTTTGTCATTGCTTTTCCAAGGCCGCTGCCGCCTCCGGTCACAACAATTATTTTTCCTTTTAGAGCATCATCCCGAAGCATTTTTTGTGTGTAATCCATGGTAGTGAGTAGTTGAATAGTTAATGGAGAATAGTTAGTTGTTAGTAGTTAATATAGGTGAACCGGAAACTGATACCTGAGAACAGACACCCGGTAACCTTCCCTGTTAACGAAAGCGGAAAGTTGAAAAGATGTCACTTTTCGGCGTAAGGGTTCTTTTTTATGGAACTAAATGTAGGAAATTATCTTTCAACAATGCCATTTTGGATAGGCATTGTTGTAAACATTACTCCCAGGAGTTCAGGAAACTCAGATGTTGCACGATAAATTTCGGCCTATTTTTGTAAGCTTAAATTTTTTTGGGCGGTGCAAAAAAGAACAGTAGGAAAACTTCCCTATTTTTACTTCAGCTTCTTATCATGAAAAACCTGCTTTACATAGGTAACCAACTATCAATCCGGGGCGGCACTCCCACCTCAATTGATACACTTGCCCCTTTATTGAGAGAAGAAGGTTTTGATGTAAAAATAGCTTCTGCTAAAAAGAACAAACTCCTGCGGTTGATCGATATGCTTCATCTGGTCTACAAAATCAGAAGGACTACCCATTACGTGCTCATCGATACCTACAGTACTCAGAATTTCTGGTATGCCTATGCGGTAGCACGTCTCTGTCAAATCCTCAGGTTAAAATATATCCCAATCCTTCACGGGGGGGGACTTTTCATCAGGCTGGAGCGTTCCCCAAAAGCCTCAAAAAGCATATTTGGCAAAGCTTTTCTGAACGTGGCTCCTTCGCTTTACATGAAGACGGTATTTCAACAGGCAGGCTTTACCCGGGTCAGATACATTCCCAACAGCATATATCTGAAAGATTACTTTTATAGAGAACGAGCAGAGATTCGCCCAAAACTCCTTTGGGTACGTGCCTTTGCAGAGATTTATAATCCGCTGCAGGCTTTAAAAGTGCTTGAACTCCTGCTGCCCGATTTTCCCAATGCCGAACTTTGTATGTTAGGCCCTAAAAAAGATGATTCCTGGAAAGAATGTATCCGTTATGCAAAATTGCATCACCTTCCTGTCCGCTTCCCCGGAAGGCTATCTAAAGAAGAATGGACGGCGCTTTCAGAAAACTATGACATTTTCCTCAACACTGCCACTATTGACAACACTCCAGTTAGTGTGATAGAAGCCATGGCCCTCGGCCTGCCGGTTGTTTCCACCAATGTGGGCGGACTCCCATATCTCATTTCTGCAGACGTAGACGGGGTTCTGGTTCCACCCAATGATCCACAACGGATGGCAGAAGCCATAAAAACTATACTTAAGCGGCCCGAGCATTCTCTGGAAAGAACCCGCGCAGCGAGGATTAAAGTAGAAGCTTTTGACTGGGAGAGGGTGAAGGAAATCTGGAAAGGAATACTGAAGCAGTAGGCAGTTTTGTCAATTAACAATGATCAGTAAATTTTCAACAGAGAAATAACTGCACATATATTCTCAATCGCATCAAATAGAAGTTCAGTTTTTCCTGAAAGAATCTCCGTAAAAAGTCAAAGTTCATAAGTCCTAAGCCAAACTCTTCCTTATATTTACAGCCTAATAATCCCTGCATGCCCCATAAACAGAAAATGCATTTCGAGATCTCCGAACGCAAATTATTTCTGCGAATCTTCGATATCTTTTGGGTGCTTTTTGCGTTGTATGTGGTCGGCATTCTTTTTCATGTGGAATACTTTGATATAGAGCAGAGGTCCTGGCATTGGGCAGTAGTTCTCGCCATTTATTTGAACCTGTTCTGTGGGATTTTTGAGCTGTACGACCTGCAAAAGGCCAGCAGTTACTACAGGGTGCTCAAAAATGTGGTTTTAGCGACCTGTGTTGTGGTGCTGTTTTACCTAATGACCCCGGTTTTCACCCCTGTACTGCCCGAAAATCGCCTTCAAATCCTGTATTTTTTTCTTACGATCTTCCTAACGCTCTTACTGTGGCGGTTCGCGTATATCAGCCTTATTTCCACGCCCCGGTTTTATCGCCGGGTGCTCATCATAGGTGAACCCCTCGAGGTTGAGCTGGTAGCTTCACACTTACAAAGATCAGATCCCAATTATAATATTGTGGGGTATGTAAATCCGGGTGGTACAGACATGTTCAATTCTGAAAAAGTGGGTCTGAAAGATTTTTCAGGAAAAAAACTAGCCGAAACTGTGCAGGAAGAGAATATTGATGAAATCCTCATCTCCAATATCAGTGCCACGGCCGAAGGTTTTTACTCCCAGGTGCTTTACCTCCTCAAAAAAGGCTTTCCGGTGAAAGATTTTAACGAGGTTTATGAAGACAAAACTCACCGCATTCCGGTTCAGCATATCGAGCGAAATTTTTACCAGTTCTTTCCTTTAAGCCGAAGCAACAACAACAAATTTTACCAGTTTTTTCATCGTCTTTTCGATATCGTGGTTTCTATAGTGGGGATCATTATTGGGGGGCTTTTGCTGCCTTTTGTTTACTTCGGGAATATGATTGGAAACAAAGGCTCATTGTTTTATGAACAGGAAAGGATTGGCAGGAGTGGAAAATCTTTTAATATCCTGAAGTTTCGCACCATGCGCTATAATGCCGAACCCCATGGCGCTGTTTGGGCTACCAGGAACGATGTTCGTATTACCCGGTTCGGAAAATTTCTTCGCCGTTCCCGACTTGATGAATTCCCGCAATTTTATAATATTCTGAAAGGGGAAATGAGCCTCATTGGCCCCCGTCCCGAAAGGCCTGTTTTTGTAAAGGAATTATCTGAATTAATCCCCTTTTACGACACCCGCCACTTTATCAAACCCGGACTCACAGGCTGGGCCCAGGTGATGACCGATTATGCCGACAGCCATGCCGATAGTCTCGAAAAGCTCCAATACGACCTCTACTACATCAAACACCGCAATATCTTCCTCGATATCACCATCCTCATCAAAACCCTGAGTACAATTATATTTTTTAGAGGACAGTAATTCAGTTGGCAGGGCTCAGCAATGCAAGTAGGCAGTTTTAACGAAGAAGTACTATTCGCAGGAGTACGAAGGCTTTACAATTTGTTAAATTTGAGTGATCGTTCTTTTTCATAGAGGTTAGTTCCCTCACCTTAGGGCATCTTCTGAAAATCCCAAACCGCCGGAGCCGATTTGCAATTCGTGACGAGGGTTAAGAAGAGCAGGTGTGGTTCGTCCTCCTTTGAAGAGGGCGGGAGAGAGAATAAGGAATTACACAAATAATGTTTTTTTCTGCTCACCGCTACTGCGCACTGCAAACTATTTTCACCTCCTGCTCCTTTTCCAGGGCACCACGGCAAAAAGAAAGATGAACAGGGCCAGGAAAAGCGAAATACGGGCAATGTAATCTCCAAAACGGCTGTAAAAAGTGAGTCGGGCATTGAGGCTTATTTCTCCTCGCAGTGCTCCCTGTTCTTCATATCCTAAAGTTGAAGTGATTTCACCTTTTTCGTTGATAAAAGCTGAAATCCCGGTGTTGGCACTTCTGGCAATGGCCCGCCTGTTTTCAATAGCCCGCAGCCTGGCATAACTAAGGTGCTGTTTATGGCCCTGGGTATTGCCCCACCAGGCGTCATTGGTAATTATGGCTAAAAAATCGGCTCCTTCCCTCACATATCCGGTTACAAAATTTCCGTAAACCGATTCGTAACAAATAATAGGCCCCACTTCTTCCGAAGAAGTAATTTCAAAAGTGGCCCTTTTCTCCTGCGTTGTTTTCATAGCCACCGTACCGCCAAGGTCTATCATAACATTTCCGAGGAGAGGCCTTAAAACCTCCTGATAAGGAAAATTCTCTACTCCCACCACCAGTTTTGATTTATGGTAGAAATGAACTGAATCATTGGCAGAGATCATGAAAGCCGAATTATAGTCGTCGTACCAGTCGTTATGCCCCAGCTGATTGGTTTGCGCTCTTACCCTGCCCGGATCACTAAACCTGTCGTACATGGAAATACCACTCAAAAATGACATTTTTGGGTGCTTATTAACAAACTGTCTCGTGAAGAAATTGGCTTCAGAATCTTTAAAGCGGCTCAAAACAGTTCCGTAGGCGAAAACTGTTTCGGGTGCGATGACGATTTTGGTTTCGGGGGTCACGGCTT
Organism: Salinimicrobium tongyeongense; assembly: GCF_026109735.1. Taxonomy (NCBI): domain Bacteria; kingdom Pseudomonadati; phylum Bacteroidota; class Flavobacteriia; order Flavobacteriales; family Flavobacteriaceae; genus Salinimicrobium; species Salinimicrobium tongyeongense. The sequence goes on from NZ_CP069620.1 coordinate 2,787,111, forward strand.
CTTCAGCAAGACTGGTAAGTAATTCTCCAATGCGGGCATCAGAAGTAAAGTATTTTTCGGTGTAGGGATTAATATTGGGCTGTAAAACAACAGCTTCAATCGTTTCTTCACTCTCTTCGTAATTCCATAAGATCACATAAGAAAGCAGGAGTGGAAGGAGGATAAGAAGGCCGCTTTTAAACAACCCGCGATAGAGGATTTCTTTTGCTTTGTGCTGTTTGTAAAGCAGCAGCATTTTTAGCAGAGCAATGTTTGTGAGCCAAACCCAGAGTGTGCCCCCAAAAGTTCCTGTAAATTCATACCACTGGATCCAGTGAGGGAATTCGGAAAAACCATTCCCCAGGTTGAGCCAGGGCCATGAAAATTCCCAGTTGAGGTGCAGGTATTCAAAAGCGATCCAGATACTTATCAAAAATGAAGAAGAGGCTTTGAAATTTACCCTTTTTGCCACGATATGGAAGAGCAGGAACACCAGTGCCATGAGCAGGGAGTTTACGGTAATGGCAAAAATGCCACCAAAGGGCGTGGAAAAATAGAGCCAGTAGGTGGTTATGGTATTCCAAATGATAAAACTGAGGTAGGAAAGGCCAAAGATCTTCCATTTCCTGTTATGTGCCTCATTGATCCTGATGTTGTGTTCGGCGTAAAGTAAAGGCACAAAAGCGAAGAACAGCAACAGCGGAAACCCGTAAGTTGGCCAGGCCAGGGCCAGTAAAATTCCGGAGAGTAAGGCGTACAGGAAGTGTTTCATAGTGAAGTGTGAAAACAAATTTAAGCAATTAGGAATAATCAATGAACTGCCTGTTGGCACGAATTTGCAATAATTGACGAGAACAAACTATTGTCATAAAAAGTGCAGCTTTGCGCAGTGAAGCACTTTATGTGCATTATTGGAAATTCCTCATTCGTTGAAATGACACTCCTATTCAATTATGAATTTTGAACCTTGAATCGCCGTAGCAGTCTTTTTTTCCTATTTTTACAGAAAACAAGCCACATGAGCCTAGCCAGACACATTCCAAATGCCATTACCTTGGTCAACCTTTTTAGCGGAAGCATTGCAGCCATATTTGCTGTGCAGGGCGACCTGGTGATGGCTGCGGTCTTTGTGGCCCTTGGGATCTTTTTTGATTTTTTTGACGGACTGGCTGCAAGGCTACTCGATGTAAAGTCTGAACTCGGGCTGCAACTTGATTCCCTGGCCGACATGGTGACCAGCGGCCTGGTGCCGGGCATTGTGATGTTCCAGTTGTTCAGGCAGGCTTTGCCAGGAGAGGCGGCTCAGCCTACCGACTGGACATCGGGACAGGACCTGTTGGAATGGAATATTCCGGTTTTGGCTTTGCTGGGGCTGTTGGTGAGCCTTGCATCGGGTTACCGCCTGGCAAAATTCAATATTGACGAACGGCAGACAGATTCCTTTATTGGCCTTCCCACCCCGGCAAATGCCCTTCTTATTTTAAGTCTGCCGCTCATTCTCATTTTTCAGCCGCAGGCTTTTTTAGTGGAAATTATTCTGAACCCGTGGTTTCTTGGTGCACTAACGCTGTTTTCCTGTTTCATGTTAAATGCTGAAGTTCCCTTATTTGCATTAAAGTTCAGCAGCTGGGGTTTTGCTGAAAATAAAGTCCGTTACCTCTTTTTGATCTTTTGTGTGGTTCTGCTTATCTTTTTGCAGTTTGCTGCGGTACCCCTTATTATAGTGAGCTATGTGGTTGTGTCTATGCTCACGAATAAGGCTATTGAAGAGCCGGTAGTTGAGCGGCATTAATCGCAGATCTTTAGTAAAATTCAGCTTTAGCGGAGCGAAGAACCACAAGGTTTCAGGAGGATTCCTCCTTCGTTGGAAGGACAGGGGGATTTACTGGAAAATCTTCTTTTTCCGAAGTTCAAAGTTCTGACCTAAATACACCTTTCTCACCATCTCGTCTTCGGCGAGTTCTTCGGGCACACCGGCTTTTAAGATGCGGCCTTCAAACATGAGGTAAGTACGGTCGGTGATGGCGAGGGTTTCCTGCACGTTATGGTCGGTGATAAGAATACCGATATTCTTGTTTTTTAGCTGGGCCACAATGCGCTGAATGTCTTCAACGGCCACTGGATCAACCCCGGCGAAGGGCTCGTCTAACAGAATAAAATGCGGGTCTGTAGCCAGGGCACGGGCAATTTCGGTACGGCGCCGTTCACCACCACTTAAGAGGTCGCCCCGGTTTTTTCGTATATGTCCCAAACCGAATTCCTCAATTAGTGATTCCATCTTCATTTGCCGCTCTTTCTTTGAAAGCCTGGTAAGTTCAAGCACGCTCATGATGTTGTCTTCAATACTGAGTTTCCGGAAAACAGAGGCTTCCTGGGCCAGGTACCCAATCCCGTACTGCGCGCGTTTGTACATGGGGAATTTTGTGATATTTTCTCTATCCAGAAAGATCCTTCCGCCATTGGGCTTTATCAAGCCTACGATCATGTAAAAAGAAGTGGTTTTTCCGGCGCCGTTTGGCCCCAGCAGCCCCACGATCTCCCCCTGGTTCACTTCGAGGGAAATCCCCTTTACTACTTCCCGTCCTTTATAGGATTTTACAAGATTTTCTGCGTATAACTTCATCTTTTCAGATATGAGATTTCAGATATTAGATATGAGTATTTAGGCTTGCAATTACTGTGCAAATTTCTATAAAGATAAAAAATTAGTGTACAGTGGGCGAAGAGTAGCTGCTCTCACTCCAATATTGTACTACTTTAAACTTTAAACCTTGAACTTTGAACCTGGAACTAGCTTTGAGCTTCCAACTCCTCCCAAAATTCGTATGCCCTTCTTAGGTGCGGGATCACGATGGTTCCGCCTACCAGGGTTGCAATGCTGAGGGCTTCCATCACTTCATCTTTAGACAAGCCTTCTTTGTAGCTGGTTTCAAGATGGTATTTGATACAATCGTCGCAGCGCAATACTGCCGAGGCCACCAATCCCAGCAGCTCTTTGGTCTTTACATCAAGTGCGCCCGGGGCGTAAGCATTGGTGTCAAGGTTAAAAATGCGTTTTATAACTTTATTGTTGTCGCCAAGAATCTTGTCATTCATTTTTTGGCGATATTCATTGAATTCTTCTACCTGATTTTTCATGGCTGTTGTTTTTTTAGTTTTCTGGCTTCATTTCTTGTGACAATCCTGGAAATTATGATGCTTACTTCGTAAAGTATCAACACCGGAATAGCTACTATTACCTGACTCAAAATGTCGGGTGGGGTTATTATTGCTGAAAGTATCAGTACAATTACCAGGGCAAACTTGCGATACTTCCGAAGAAATTGTGGGGTTACCAGGCCTATTTTTGTAAGGAAGTAGATAATAATGGGTAGCTCAAAGATGAGGCCGCAGGCTACAACCGAAGATCGCACCAGGCTTATGTAACTTCCAATGTCAAATTCGTTAAGCACTACCTCACTTACCTGGTATTTTCCGAGGAAATTAATAGAGAGTGGGGTTACAAGGTAATATCCAAAGAGCACCCCCATAAAGAACAACACCGAGGAGATGAAAATGAAGCCCCTTGCGGTATTTCTTTCATTGGCGTACATGGCCGGGGAGATAAATTTCCAGAACTCGTAGATGATATACGGGAATGCAATGATGAACCCGGCTGTGATCGAGGTCCATACGTGGGCAGAGAACTGCCCGCCCATGGTTCTTGACTGAATGGTAAATGGCATGTCTTCAAAACAAAACCCGCCTTCGAGCCCCACAAAAGTAGAGAGGCGACAAAGGATATCATAGGTAAAGAAATTGGCACTGGTGGGGCCAAAGAGCAGGGTGTCAAAAATGAAGCCTTTGGCCAGGAAAGCTGCAGTGCCTGCAATCACTACTGCCAAAGTGGCCCTGATGAGGTGCCAGCGCAGCTCTTCCAGGTGATCCAAAAATGACATTTCATCGGCAGTTTTTTCTACTTTTGCCATCTAAATAATTCCTTCCCTTATTAAGTTGTGCAAATGCACCACCCCGTAATATTTTTCGTCTTTTACAGCCAAAAGCTGTGATATTTTGTTGTCTTCGAGCACATCAAGCGCATCTACAGCCATAGCATCGCTCTCTATGGTCTTGGGGTTAGGGCTCATTATATCTTTAGCCGTTAACCCGGCAATGTTTGTGCTTTTTTGAAGCATCCTCCTTATGTCACCGTCAGTCACTATACCGGTAATTTTGTCATCCTCAAGAACAGCAGTGACACCGAGCATTTTTTCAGAAATTTCAATGATCACCTGCGGCACGGGAGTGTTTGGAGTAACCGCGGGTTTTTGATTCTGGTCTGCAATATCGCTCACCCTTAAATAAAGCTTTTTTCCCAAAGCCCCTCCCGGATGGTATTTTGCGAAATCCTGACTTGAGAATTCCCTAAGGTTCAGCAAACAAACCGCCAGCGCATCGCCAATTACCAGTTGAGCAGTGGTGCTGGTGGTAGGTGCGAGGTTGTTGGGACAGGCTTCTTTTTCCACAAAAGAATTCAGGATAAAATCGGCTTGTTTTCCCAAAAATGAATCCTTATTTCCTGTTATGGCCACAAGGGTATTTCCGAAGTTCTTAATGAGGGGAACCAGCACTTTTATTTCGGGGGTATTCCCGCTTTTTGAGATGCAAATCACCACATCGTCCTGAAGGATAGACCCTAAGTCGCCGTGTATTGCATCGGCGGCATGCATGAAAACGGCGGGTGTGCCTGTAGAATTCAGCGTGGCAACGATCTTTGTTGCTATGGCGGCGCTTTTTCCAATTCCGGTAATTATGACTCTGCCTTTTGAATTATATACTGCCTGTACAGCTTTAGCAAAATTTTGGTCTAATAATTGCTCTAAATTTGCTATAGCTTTGGCTTCAGTTAAAATGGTTTCTCTGGCAACAGAGAGTATTTTTTCTTGAGGTGTCAAATTTGTAGAGTTAGAAATTGTATGGAGTAAAGAAAAACGTATCTTTATTTGATGCAAATGTATGTAAAATTGTAACACAATTGAATGACTTCGCAGGAAATCAATTTACACGAACAACTTAAGAAATACTTTGGTTTTAGCCAGTTTAAGGGCCTCCAGGAGGAGGTAATAAAAAGTATAGTTAATGACCATAACACCTTTGTGGTAATGCCTACCGGAGGTGGAAAATCTTTATGTTATCAATTGCCGGCCCTAATTAAAGACGGCACTGCAATTGTGGTTTCTCCTTTAATTGCGTTAATGAAGAACCAGGTAGATGCCATTCGCGGAATTTCTTCGGAAAATGGTATCGCCCACGTTTTAAATTCAAGTCTTAACAAGACCGAAGTAAAACAGGTGAAGGAGGACATTACCAACGGAACTACAAAACTTCTTTATGTCGCCCCCGAATCCCTCACCAAAGAAGAGAATGTTGAATTTCTACGCAGCGTAAAAATTTCATTCCTTGCTATTGATGAGGCACATTGTATTAGTGAATGGGGTCACGATTTCAGGCCCGAGTACAGGAACCTGAGGCATATTGTGAAGCGAATTGGGGATGATATTCCTATTATTGGCCTAACGGCTACGGCTACGCCCAAGGTGCAGGAAGATATCCTGAAGAACCTGGGAATTACAGACGCCCGCACTTTTAAGGCTTCTTTTAACCGCCCTAACCTTTATTACGAGATACGCCCTAAGACCAAGAATGTAGATGCCGATATTATCAGGTTCATAAAACAGAACCAGGGGAAATCGGGAATTATTTACTGCCTTAGCCGTAAAAGGGTAGAAGAACTGGCTCAAACCCTGCAGGTGAACGGTATTTCGGCTGTTCCGTATCACGCAGGCCTGGATGCCAAGACCCGTTCGCGGCATCAGGATATGTTCCTGATGGAAGAAGTAGACGTGGTGGTGGCCACTATTGCCTTTGGAATGGGAATTGACAAGCCCGATGTTCGTTTCGTGATACATCACGACATCCCAAAAAGTATAGAAAGTTACTATCAGGAGACCGGGCGTGCCGGGAGGGATGGTGGTGAAGGCCACTGTCTCGCATTCTACTCCTATAAAGATATTGAGAAGCTCGAAAAATTCATGAGCGGGAAACCGGTAGCCGAGCAGGAAATTGGCCAGGCCCTTTTGCAGGAGGTCGTGGCTTTTGCCGAAACTTCGGTATCCAGGAGAAAATTCATTCTGCACTACTTCGGTGAAGATTTTGATGAAAAGACCGGCGAAGGAGCCGATATGGATGACAACGTGCGCAATCCAAAAAAACAGCACGAAGCTAAAGCTGAAGTAGAACTTTTGTTGCGAACGGTTAAAGAAACCAAACAGCTTTACAAGTCCAAAGAGGTGGTAAATACCCTCGTTGGAAAATCTAATGCTGTTATTAAGTCACATAGAACCGATGAACATGAGCTCTTCGGGAAAGGTGCCGGTAAAGATGATAAATACTGGATGGCTTTGCTACGACAGGTTCTTGTTGGCGGATACCTTCGGAAAGATATCGAAACCTATGGCGTGGTGAAGCTCACTGAAAAAGGTGAGGATTTCCTGAAAAAGCCTGGTTCTTTCATGATGACCGAAGATCATATCTATGAAGTTGACGGAAATGACGGAATAGTTTCCGCAGCAAAATCGGGCGGAGGTACAGATGAAGAACTGCTTAAAATGCTGAAGGATTTAAGGAAGAAGATCGCTAAAGATCTAAGCCTGCCCACGCATTTAATATTCCAGGATCCTTCTTTGGAAGACATGGCTTTAAAATATCCTGTTTCTGTTGAAGAACTTGGAAATATACACGGGGTAGGGGAAGGAAAAAAGTCTAAACCTTACAGCAAAAAGTTCGTGGAGCTTATAGCCAGGTACGTTGATGAAAATGACATTACCCGACCTGATGACCTGGTGGTGAAAACCACGGGATCAAACAGCGGGTTGAAATTGTACATCATCCAAAACGTAGACCGCAAACTTCCGCTTGATGATATAGCAGCAGCTAAAGGTATGGAGATGCACGATTTCATCAAAGAGATGGAAGCCATTGTCTACAGTGGTACCAAGCTGAACATCAATTACTGGATTGACGAGATTCTAGATGAAGATCAGCAGGAAGAGATCCATGAATATTTCATCGATGCCCAAACCGATAAGATTGAAGAAGCCTTAGATGAATTTGACGGTGATTACGACGAAGAAGAATTGAGACTCTACAGGATCAAATTCATCAGCGAAGTAGCCAATTAAAAGATAAAGGGCTAAGGAATAATGAATAACAGCCGGAGCGAAAGTTTCGGCTTTTTTGTTCCTCTATATGGGCCGCGAATCCATTATTTTTTTAATCATCTGTAAAAATCCGCGGGATCAAGCGGGAGACATCTTATTCCATTCCTTAACATTCTCCCAATTCTCCTTCGTTTTGTTATTCATTAATCATTAAACCTTATTCATTTCTTTATCTTTGCATTTTAACTTAAAGCAAAGACATGAACGACGGATTATACGCTAAACTCCACACCACAAGAGGAGAGATAACCATAAGACTGGAGCACGAGAAAACCCCCGGCACTGTTGGGAATTTTGTGGGCCTGGCTGAAGGGAAACTGGAAAATGAGGCTAAACCTCAAGGTAAACCTTATTATGACGGACTCAAATTTCACAGGGTGATCCCCGATTTTATGATCCAGGGAGGTGACCCTAAAGGTAGCGGCGCCGGAGGACCTGGATATCAGTTTGAAGATGAGATACATCCCGATCTTAAGCACGACCGTCCCGGGATCCTGTCAATGGCCAATGCAGGCCCGGGAACCAACGGGAGCCAGTTCTTTATTACTCATGTGCCCACACCCTGGTTAGACGGGAAACATACTGTTTTTGGACATGTGGTTGAGGGGCAGGATGTGGTAGATGCCGTGAAACAAGGTGATACCATAGAAAAAATTGAGATCATCAGGGAAGGTGAATCGGCTAAGAGTTTTAATGCAGTAGAATCTTTCCGGCTGTTCAATGGTGCAAAAGCCGAAAGAGAAGCAGCAGCTAAAAAGCAGCAGGAAGAACTTATGGGTGAACTGGCTCAGGGCTTCGAAAAAACCAGTAGCGGACTTCGTTATAAGATGATCGCTGAAGGTAATGGCAAAAAAGCTGAAAAAGGAAAGACGGTTTCTGTACACTATAAAGGAATGTTGGCAGACGGAACGGTCTTCGATTCTTCGTACAAAAGAAAACAACCAATTGAATTTCCATTGGGGAAAGGCCATGTAATTGAAGGATGGGACGAAGGAATTCAACTTCTGAAGGAAGGAGATCAGGCCCGGTTTGTTATTCCTTCGCAACTTGGCTATGGCTCCCGTGGTGCCGGCGGAGTAATTCCTCCAAACGCCACCCTTATCTTTGACGTAGAGCTTGTAAAGGTGAAGTAAAATTTTGATTTCAATTCAATAAAAAAACCTCAGTACCCATGTGGGAGCTGAGGTTTTTTTATGTTAGACGTTAGACTTTAAAAGTTCATTTAGCAATTACACTATACACTATACAATATACAATTTCCTATTCCGGTTGTGGTGTCATCCTCAGGTAAGGTTTCACTTCTTTAAAACCTTTAGGGAATAACTTTTTGGCTTCCTCGTTATTTACTGAAGGGCTTATCACAACATCTTCTCCCGATTTCCAATTGGCGGGGGTTGCTACTTTCTTATAAGCGGTAAGCTGCAGCGAATCTATCACTCTTAACAGCTCATCAAAATTCCTTCCGGTACTGGCAGGATAAGTGATCATTAACTTTATCGTCTTATCAGGTGCAATAACATAGACCGAACGTACTGTAAGTGTGTTATCGGCATTGGGGTGGATCATATCATAAAGATCGGCTACCTTTCGGTCTTCATCAGCAATGATGGGGAAGTTTACCGTGGTGTTTTGAGTTTCATTGATATCTTTGATCCAGTCTTTGTGGGATTCCACGCCGTCTACGCTAAGTGCCATCACCTTCACGTTGCGCTTTTCAAATTCATCTCTATATTTTGCTGCTGCCCCCAGTTCGGTGGTACATACAGGCGTATAATCGGCAGGATGGGAAAACAGGATTCCCCAGCTGTCACCAAGAAAATCGTAGAAGTTGATCTTTCCTTCCGAAGTTTCGGCATCAAAGTTTGGTGCCTTGTCTCCAAGTCTTAATGTGCTCATTTTCAACTGTGTTTTATGTGAATAAAAGAGAGATAAAATTAAGGAATAATGATCTTTAAAATTTCTTTTGCCGTTAAAAATGAGTTAATCTTTTAGCTGTAGACTTCAGAAGATATTAGATATTAGATATTAGATATTAGATTTGAGATTTGAGATTTGAGACATTGTTCCCAATAAATATTCAATATTCAATATTCAATAAAAAAATATTCTTCAGTCCTCATTCCTTCGGAGTGTATTTCCACTTGATAGAGCAGCCAACACTTGGTTTTTGTGGGCCGGGAACAGGGCGACTGCCTAAAAGGGCATCCAAAGCCTCTCTTAATTCCCTGCCGTTTACCGAAAGGCCATTCCCGGGCCGGGAGCTGTCCAGTTGTCCGTGGTACACCAGTCTTTGCTCCCCGTCAAAAAGGTAAAAATCTGGGGTGCATTCGGCTTTGTAATTTCGGGCTACTTCCTGGGTGCGGTCGTAGAGGTAAGGGAAAGTAAAATTGTGTTTTCGGGCGAATTGCCACATGAGATCTGGATGATCTTCCGGAACTTTCTCTACATCGTTACTGCAAATTGCAGCAAACCCGAAACCAAGAACCCTGTAGTCATTGGCAACCCGCACAATCTCATCTACCACATGCTTCACATAAGGGCAGTGGTTGCAAAGGAACATGATCACAGTTCCTCTTTCTCCCTGCACATCGGTAAGGGAATAGAGATTTGCCGTGACAGCATCGGGCAATTCAAAATCTATAAGCCGGGTTCCCAGCGGTAAAGTATTTGAAGCGGTTTCGGCCATTTGTTTAGGTGCGTTTATGTGCTGAAAATACAAATTTTTGGCTATATATTTTTAAAATTCCTATCTTGGTTCTACTTCAACACCATTTTATGCGCACTTTAGATCAATGGTTTGCCGAATATGCCGTAAGCCACCAGAATAAGACCAATCAGCTCATACATTACATCTGTGTACCCGCAATTTTCTTTTCAATAGTGGGGCTGGTAATGAGCATTCCGCCGGGGCCTCTCACACAAATTTTCCCAATGTATATTCCCTTCCTGGAGAATTGGGCAGTGGTGGTGTTGATCCTGGTTTTGCTGTTTTACTTCAGGCTTTCCATAAGTATGGGTTTCAAGGTGCTAATCTTTGCAGCATTTTGCATTGCCGGGAATTATTATATTTCTCTTGTGGCCCCCTTGTGGCTGGTCTCTCTTATAATTTTTGCGCTTGCGTGGATGGGCCAGTTCTACGGACATAAAATAGAGGGCAAAAAACCCTCATTTTTGAAAGATATCCAGTTTTTGCTCATAGGTCCTGCATGGGTGATCAGGAAAATATTTGGATAATTGAAGTTAGACTTTAGAAGTACGAAATTAGAAGTTTCTGAATCCGTAATTTTGAATCTTGACTCCCGATGGCGCGTATTTGGAATCCGCAACGCGGATGAAAGCAGAAATGAACCACAAACCACAAACCACAAACCAAAAACAATGAACCACCTCTCCTGGAACGACTTTGAAAAAGTAGAAATGCGTGTTGGAACCATTACTGAAGTTTCAGATTTTCCCGAAGCCAGGAAACCGGCCTATCAACTCAAGATCGATTTTGGGCCCGGGATAGGAATCAAGAAAACTTCAGCGCAAATCACCAAACGCTATTTAAAAGAAGATCTTTTGAACCGGCAGATCGTGGCTGTGGTCAATTTTCCGAAGAAACAAATCGCCAGCTTTATGAGCGAATGCCTGGTGCTGGGCGCAGTGGGAAAAGAGAACGATATTGTGCTGCTTCAACCCGACTTTAAAGTGGAAAACGGGCTGAGAATTGGATGATCCTGCTCCAGTTTTATACCTTAGCGGCATGAAAATCCTGGTCGTTTTCCTGTCTCTCCTCATACTTGTGCTAAGCGGGTTTCCCTGCTGTGCCGATGATTGCAGTGAGAAAGCCATTTCTGAACAACAGGAACCGGGCGATCCCGGCGATGAGCTTTGTTCTCCTTTTTTAAATTGCGGCACCTGTAACGCCGTAGTGCTCCCGGAAGAGCCTTCAGAAATGCCATTTTTGGAACCGGTGTCGGCCAGTGTAACCCGAGAGGCAGTAGAAAGACCAGCCTTCGAATTTTCTTTCCGCATCTGGCAGCCGCCAAGATCCTGCTAAATATCTTTTCACGGGAATTTTTCCCAAAAGCTATTTCTAAATTAAATTTCAAGAATGAAACAACATATCCTTTTGTTGCTGGGCCTGCTTTTTTGCGGACTGGCAGCAAACGCACAGCATGTGCTAAAAATTAAAGTAATTGACGCCGAAACCCATCAGCCGCTTTACGGGGCCAACGCATCGGTACAGGGCACCAGTATTGGAGCCACTGCAAATGAAGAAGGCGTGATTAGCCTTGGGGATGTTCCTGATGGGATCCAGGTGATCCTGGTAAGTTATATAGGTTTTGCCACCCAGCAACTCAGTATGGAATTCCCTTTGGCCGAAGAAAAATTGATTAGTGTTGAGCTTTCTCCTGAAGGCGAACACATGGAGGAGGTGATCATCTCGGCTACCCGTTCCCGCCGTACCATTGCTGATCTTCCAACCCGGGTGGAGGTGATCTCGGGCGAAGAACTTGGCGAAAAGGGCAACATGAAGCCGGGAGATATCCGCATGCTGCTCAATGAAACCACGGGGATACAGACCCAGCAAACATCGGCAACTTCCTATAATTCCAGTATCCGCATCCAGGGGCTTGACGGGAAATATACACAGCTCCTTAAAGACGGCTATCCCTTGTATTCAGGTTTTTCGGGAGGCTTGAGTCTGCTGCAAATCGTGCCGCTAGACCTGCAACAGGTGGAGGTGGTGAAAGGCGCTTCGTCAACCCTGTATGGCGGCGGCGCGATTGCGGGGCTTGTGAACCTGGTGTCAAAAACGCCGGGAGAGGAGCGGGAGATCAACTTCCTGCTTAACGGAACTTCAGCCCTGGGGCTCGATGTAAGTGGTTTCTATTCCGATACCTTCGGAAAGTTTGGAACTACTGTTTTTGCTTCTTACAACTACAGCGACCCCTACGATCCTGCCGATATAGGCCTTACCGCCATTCCTGAAGTGAATCGGGTTACCGTGAATCCGAAGCTGTTTTATTACCCTTCCAAAAATGCCACTTTAGAGCTGGGTGTCAATACTGTTATTGAAGAAAGAACGGGCGGAAATATCGCCTTTTTGGAAGGTGGGGAGGTTGCAGATCCTTACTTTGAAAGAAACAATACAGAACGTGTCACTACCCGCGCCGGCTTTACCCAGCTTTATGAGAATGGCCATTCTTTGATGGTCAAAAACAGCTTCAGCTTTTTTGAGCGGAAGATAGAAATACCCGATTTCACTTTTTCGGGAGACCAGCTGGCTTCTTTCAGCGAAGTGGCTTATAACTTCGGAAACCAGGACTTTGAATGGGTGGCAGGACTGAATTTGGTTTCCGATAAATTTACTCAGGATCCTTTAGCGGCTTCCGAAGTGGTAGATTACAACCACATTACCTACGGCGCATTTCTTCAGAACAACTGGCGTATCTCAAATAGGTTTAGCCTGGAGAGCGGGTTGAGGACAGATTACCAGAATGAGTACGGCTGGTTTGTGCTGCCCCGACTTTCTGCTATGGTCGAATTTTCGGATGCCTGGACAGCAAGGCTTGGCGGCGGACTCGGCTATAAAACCCCTACCATCTTTACTGAAGATGCCGAAAGGATACAGTTTAGAAATGTAATGCCTATTGATGTTTCTGAAACTGAAGCCGAAAGATCTTTTGGAGCAAACTTCGACATTAATTATCGCACCAAGATTTTTGAGGTGATCGATTTTAGCCTTAATACGCTGTTTTTCTATACCAGGGTGAACGATCCGCTTATTTTGGGGCAAACTTTCAGCAATACTCCAACTCCGGTTTATGAGTATCGCCAGCCTGAAGGTTACCTGGATACCCAAGGTATGGAAGCGAATTTTAGATTCAAATATGGGAATTTTAAACTCTTCACAGGTTACACTCTTGCCGATGTAAATGAGCATTATTTTGGAGAGACCTATGAGGCGCCACTTGTGGCACAACACCGGATGAACAATGTGCTGGTGTATGAGCTCCATGAAAAACTGGTGATTGGCCTGGAAAGCTATTACTTCGGAGAGCAGAAGCTGGAAGGCGGTTTGACCGGGCAGGATTACTGGATCTTTGGATTAATGACCGAGAAGAAATGGGAGAATTTTTCAATCTTCCTGAACTTCGAGAATTTCACCGACACCCGCCAAACCCGATTTGACAGCATTTACACCGGCTCCATATCTGATCCGCAGTTCCGGGACATTTATGCCCCTGTAGACGGATTTGTAGTGAATGGCGGGGTGAAGATCAATCTATAAACTTAGAAGTGCGAATTTAGAGATACGAAGTGAGAAAATAGGAAAAACTGCTAAAGGTTAACTTGTTCCCTTTCATCAACAGATCAGCTTCTCTTCTGTTAGGAGAGGCTGGGGAGTGTGATGAGAGCTCACAATAATTAAATTGCCTCCGGCTTTAGCCGGAGGAATAGAAGAGAAAAATGATAAAGGGCTTTAGCCCAAAAATGAAAGAGGTTCCAAAAATGGCATTTTTGGAACCTCTTTTTATAGAAAATCTAATATCTCAGATCTCAGATCTCAAATCTATTTTACATCTCATCCCCAAAGAAAATAGCGTTCATGAGCAGCTTATTGGTACCATACCAGAAGGCCCTGAAGTTGGTGTTGTCTGTAAACAAAATGACATTTCCTCTTCCGAGTGACTTGTGCTTGAAGGGAACAGTTCCCGGGAGGAGTTCGAGGTTTTCTTCACTTATATATCCACTTAAAAGAGGTTTTTCAGAATAAATAAGCGGATTTTTATATGAAGTAGAATCGGCTTCAATGAAAATTGTGGTATCTCTAAAAAGGGCGATTTTGTCATCTTTATATCCAAAATTGATGGGGTGCGAGCGGTCCTGCTCTGCCTCAAAAATGGCCCCGCCAATGCCCTGGGCACCTCTAAAATCCCTGCGCTGCTCAAAAGTGACATTTTTGGCCTGCACTTTATTTTCTTTGAATTCGAGGTCAAGAAACTCATTTTTGTCCAGCCAGGTTGCGGCATTCTTATATCCTATAAGGGTTCCGCCGTTGCGAACCCATTCTTTTAATTGGTCGGCTTCATCTTTACCTACAGCACTTCCCCAGGAATTGGGAAGAATAATATCGGTATAGCGGCTAAGATCGTTTCGGGAAAAATTCTTGAGATCGAGTTTGGTGATCTTCATATCGTAGCGCTCATCAAAAAGGTGCCAAATCTCACCTGCATCGTATGGGGTAATGCCTTCGCCAACCACAATGGCGACCTGTTGAGGTTCTAGCGCTCTAAACTGGTTGCTGCCAAGGTTTATCCCGGCTGTGAGGCCTGTACTAACCGCCGAAATATTCACATGAGCATCTTTAGCGACCTCTTTTAAGAAGTCGTAGATCTCATCTGAATTCATTTTCTGGTTTTGTGCCGGTACCATTATGGTTCCATAGTCATACTTTTTGTTCCCAACATTGAATGGTTGCATGGCCACTTTTGCCCTTAAGCCTTTGTTCAGGATTTGATTGAGAGCTTTTGGAGCTTCGTAAGCATGCCACTCCATAAGATAGGCGTACTCACTTTTCTCCGGAAGGCCTACCGCAGGTCTTGTAAGGCTGTCAATCTTTTGCCCAGCCACGTTCATTTTGGCTTCATCTGTAAAATCGAGATTGAATGCCAGCGGGAAAGACCAGGCCGAAATATCATAAAAAAGGCTGTCTTCAAACCGGGTTCTTCGCTCAAACATAGCTTCGAGAAGCCTTTGGTGTTTCTGCTCTTTCGGCACCACGTAGCTGCTTTCAGGAATAAAAGTTTTTCCGTTTCTGCTGAATTTTTCCTGCAGCTCGTGCACTTCAATTTTGTGACGTTTCAGGATTTCGGCTAAGTGATAAGCTGAAGATGCATCTTTGCTGTTTCCGAAGACATACGCTCCTTTTTCGGCTTCCCTGCGGGCGTTCTGGTAAAAGTTGCGTTGGTAGTCAAGCAGCTTTACCCGCATTTCTTTGGCAGCTTTTAATGTGGAAAGCGCAGCAGTGAACTGGTTGCGGATGGTGAAAGGAAAGGTGAGGATCCCGTTATCGGTTTCCTGGGCGTGGCCGCGGGAACTTCCCTGTTCAAAAAGTATCCCTACGCTTCCCTGAATATCGGGGAAAGTAGAACCTTTTCCGTAGTAAAAGTCGTCGTAATTTTCTTCAGTATAATAAAGCGAGCCAATATCGTCAAGGGCTGCCGCGTGGTAAGTTCCTATTTCCCGGGTGAGTTCCTGGTTGAGATCGGGGGTTAAAGGATGGGTGCGTGACGGAATTCCCGGCTGAAAAAAGAAAGAGGAATTCGATCCCATTTCGTGGTGGTCTGTGAGCACATTGGGGTACCATTTGTGAAAGGTCTTTATCCTGGCCTGGCTTTCGGGGAGCTGCACCGGCAGCCAGTCGCGGTTCATGTCAAACCAGTAGTGGTTGGTACGGCCGCCGGGCCAGGTTTCATCGTATTCCCTGTCCTGCGGATCGGGGTTGATATTTGCACTTTTGTTGGTGTTTACCCACGAAGCAAACCTTTGCAGCCCATCGGGGTTAAACACCGGATCAAAAAGGATAACCGTATTATTGAGCAGTTCTTCAATTTCGGGCCCTTCGGCAGCGGCGAGGTAGTAGGCAGCGAGAATGGCTGCATTGGCGCCACTGGCTTCATTTCCGTGGATTGAAAAGCCCTGGTTGACGACCACGGGCATTTCAGCAATATCCATATTTTCTGATCCGGGTTCGGTAAGCGCTAGATGTTGTTGACGAATTTCCTCAATATTTTTATGATTTTCTTCCGAAGTAATGGTGAGCAGCACCAAAGGCCTTTTTTCATAGGTAAAACCCCTGTTTTCAATGCTTATCCTTGGGGAGGTTTGGGCCAGGAAGTGCATGTAGACCAGGATTTGATCATGGCTGGCATGCCACTCGCCGGGGACGAAATCGAGCACCTCCTGTGGCGTGGGAATTGCAGGGTTATAAGTGATATTTTGGGGCAGGTAATAAGAAAGATCGAGCTCTTCCTGCGCTAAGGTTTGAAAGCTGATAAGGGCGAAAAAGGCAACAATAAAGATTCTCATAAATGACATTTTTGACACCCCAAGATAAAAAAACCGTCCAGGTTTTGCCGGGACGGTTTTGAATTGGAGTATATTTTTTACCTATATATCGTCAAAACTAATATCTGTAAAAGCAGCGGCAGATGGAGCTGCGGCCGTTTCAACCTTCTTTTGCTCATCTTCTTCGTATTCTTTCTTGAAGTTCTTTTGATGACGTTCACTAATTACTTCTTCCCCTTTTTCGTCAAGAATAAAGTCTGTCATCTCCTGAAGGATCTCATTAAAACCGGCGAAATCTTCTTTGTAAAGGTAGATCTTGTGCTTCTTGTAGTGGAAAGATCCGTCTTCATTGGTGAATTTTTTACTCTCGGTAATCGTCAGGTAGTAATCGTTTGCCTTAGTCGCCCTAACATCAAAGAAATAGGTGCGTCTTCCGGCTCTCAAGACCTTGGAAAAAATCTCTTCTTTTTCAATCGTTCCATTGTCGCTCATAATCAAATAATCTTTTACGGTTTGTAAATCATAGGTTCAAAAATCTAAAAAAAATTAACATTCCGCAACAAATTTTTACATTTCTTTTTCACTCAGTTGTTTCAGATACAGCTCGCGATAATAACCTTCAGCTTCAATAAGTTGCTGGTGAGAACCGCGCTGGGTGATCTTGCCGTCTTCGAGAATGATGATCTTATCGGCATTTTTGACCGAGGAGATCCTGTGGCTCACGATTATTGTGGTCTTGTTTTTGCTGATTTTGAAGAGGTTGTTCAAAATTTCTTCTTCGGTCTCTGTGTCTACTGCGGAAAGGGAATCGTCAAAAAGAAGGATCTTTGGGTCGTGAACAATGGCCCGGGCAATAGAAACACGCTGTTTTTGCCCGCCAGAAAGGGTGATGCCCCGTTCTCCCAGCACGGTGTCGTAACCTTTGCTGAAGCCTTCAATATTCTTGTGAACTGCGGCATTTTTAGCAGCTGCTATAATCTCTTCTTCGGTGGCATCGGCCTTACCGAATTTGATGTTGTTCTTTATCGAATCACTGAACAAAAAGGCATCCTGCGGCACATAACCAATGCTCTTTCGCAGCTCCCTTAGGTTCATGCTTTCAATGTTCTTTCCGTCTATGGTGATCTCGCCCTGCTCTACGTCATACAAGCGCCCAATGAGCTCCAGGATGGTAGATTTCCCCGATCCTGTTTTGCCAATAATGGCAAGGGTTTCTCCGCTTTCCACCTCAAAAGAGACATTTTTGAGGGCTGTTATGTTGGTATCTTCATACATAAAAGTGACATTTTTGAAAGCGATGGCACCCTGCACGTCTTCGGGTTCGTTAGAAGGGTTTTGAATTTGCGGCACCTCGTTTAAAAATTCATTGATCCTTTTTTGGGAAGCCGCTGCCTGCTGCACAATGGAGGTTACCCAGCCCACGGTGGCCACCGGCCAGGTGAGCATGTTCACGTAAAGCAGGAATTCCACGATCACCCCCAGCTCCTGAATTTCTCCCGTGATAAACTTCCTGCCGCCAATGTAGATCACCAGGATGTTGCTGGCGCCAATGAGCAGGATCATGAGGGGGAAAAAGAAAGCCTGTACCTTTACCAGGTCAATGTTCTTTTCTTTATTCTCGTTTGAAAGCGTTACAAAAGAGCTGTTGGTTTGGGGTTCGAGGCCGTAGGATTTTATTACTGAAATTCCGCTGAAACTCTCCTGGGTAAAGGTGTTGAGCTTTGATAAATACTGCTGTACAATGGTGCTTCGCTTGTTTATGGCAACACTTAGTTTGTAAATGGCAAATGAAAGTATGGGCAGGGGAATGATCACGTAGAGCGTGAGCTCGGGCGCCTGCAGGAACATGTACGGGATCACCACGATGAACAAGATCCCGGTTTGAATGCTGTACATAAAAGCCGGACCCGCGTACATGCGCACTTTGGAAACGTCTTCACTAATCCTGTTCATAAGGTCTCCCGTGCGGTTCTTTTTGTAAAAGTTCAGCGACAGGTCCTGGTATTTCCGGTAAACCTCATTTTTTAAATCGTATTCAATATGCCTGGAAACCACAATAATGGCCTGCCTCATTAAAAATGTGAACAAAGCCGCCATTAAGGTGGCTCCTAAAATAAGGAGGATGTTGTTCATAAGCTCGGTGCGCAAGACAGCTTCCGAAGTAATTTCCCCGTTCACATATTGTTCTATGGCAGTGGTAGACTCTCCAATAAAGCGGGGAGTGAGAATGGCAAACACGCGCGCCAGGATGGTGATAAAGATCCCCACGATGAGGTGCCATTTGTATTTGTAAAAGTATTTGTTTAAATGTTTCAGTTCTTTCATAGGGCTGCACCGGCTGAATTTTTCGATTTTACATTTTTGTTGAAGAACAAGGTTTGTAAAATGAAATATTATTTATTTTTGCTTCGAAATATTTCGAATAATGAAATTCATTCTAAATTATTAAACTAATGAAAGTGGATGTTCTAAAGGCAAATGAACTTAAAAAAGCCGCTCCGGTCTTTGGGCAGCTTTCCTTTGATGACCATGAACAAGTGGTTTTTTGCAACGACAAAGATACAGGTTTAAAGGCAATAATCGGAATTCACAATACAGTTTTGGGGCCTGCCCTTGGGGGTACCCGTATGTGGAATTACAGCAGTGAATGGGATGCGCTTAATGATGTGCTTCGTCTTTCGCGAGGCATGACTTTTAAAAGTGCCGTTACCGGGCTTAACCTTGGAGGCGGTAAGGCCGTGATCATTGGCGATGCCAAAACCCAAAAGACGCCCGAGTTGATGAGGAAGTTTGGAGAGTTTGTGAATTCTTTAGGCGGAAAATACATCACTGCTGAAGATGTGGGCATGGAAACTGCCGATATGGATACCGTACGCGAGGTAACCCCTTATGTTACGGGTATCTCTGAAGCTAAAGGTGGTGCCGGTAACCCTTCTCCTGTGACAGCTTACGGGGTGTATATGGGAATGAAAGCGGCAGCAAAGTTTAGATATGGAAGCGATGATTTACAGGGTAGATCTGTTCTTGTACAGGGAATAGGCCACGTAGGTGAAGCCCTGGTAGATTATCTGGCTAAGGAAGGTGCAAATGTGGTTATAAGTGATATTAATCAGCAGAAATTAACTGAAGTTCGGGATCGCTATAACGCAACCATCTATGGTGGTGATGATGTGTATGGTGCAGATGTTGATATCTACGCCCCCTGTGCCCTGGGAGCTACAATAAACGACCAGACTATTGAGAGGTTCAAGGCCTCAATTATTGCAGGAGCTGCAAACAACCAGCTGGCCGATGATGCAAAGCACGGGCTCATTCTTAGGGAAAAGGGGATTGTGTATGCGCCCGATTTTCTTATCAACGCCGGAGGTATCATCAATGTTTATGCTGAACTTGAGGGCTACGGAAGAAAAGAGATCATGGAGAAGACGCAGAATATCTACAACACGACCCTTGAGATCCTGGATGCAGCCGAAGCTAACAACATCTCTACGCACGAAGCTGCTCTTAAGGTGGCACAGCAAAGAATCAGCGACAGAAAAAATCGCAAATAACCCCAGTGATTTTTTA
The DNA here is from genome assembly GCF_026109735.1 of Salinimicrobium tongyeongense. Classification (NCBI taxonomy): domain Bacteria; kingdom Pseudomonadati; phylum Bacteroidota; class Flavobacteriia; order Flavobacteriales; family Flavobacteriaceae; genus Salinimicrobium; species Salinimicrobium tongyeongense. The sequence continues at coordinate 2,806,976 of NZ_CP069620.1, forward strand.
ATTAAATAGTATTTTTGCCGGGCGAAAGGAAAAAACCTTTCGCCCTAATTTTTTAAAGTTCTTTTACAGCTATGTTGACCAGAAGACATATCAGGGTTAAAGTAATGCAGTCTCTGTATGCCTATTCCCAGAGCGAAAATGACAACCTGAAGACAGAAGAGAAGTTTCTGCTCAAGAGTATGGATGAGATGTACGATCTTTATCTTTTACTGTTAGATTTAATCGTGGAAATTAAAGACCATGCCGAAGATTACCTTGAAAAGGCTCAGCAAAAACACCTGCCTTCTGAAGAAGATGTAGACCCCAACCGCAAGTTCGTCAACAATGAGTTGATCGCGCAGCTTAAGCAAAACAGGTCGCTCAATATAGCCCTAGAAGGCCGAAAGCTCAATAACTGGAAGAACGACGACGAATACGTTGAAATTTTGTGGTCTGAGATCAGGAATAGTGATCTTTACAAAAACTACATGGCTACCCGCACTTCCAGTTTCAAAGAAGACAAAGAATTTGGCATAGCCATCTTCAGGGAGATCATTGCACCAAACGACAAGCTTTACGATTATCTCGAAGATAAAAAGATCACCTGGGTTGATGACCTTCCACTGGTGAATACAGCCATTGTAAAAATGCTTCAGAAAGCATCGGCAGGAAAAGACCAGGCTTTAACCAGGCTTTTTAAAAGTTCAGATGACCGCGATTATGCCGTGGAGCTCTTCAGAAAAACTTTGCTTAATGACACCAGCCTGGCCAAAGAAATGGAAGGCAAGACGCCCAATTGGGACAAAGAAAGGATAGCCGATCTGGATACTATCCTCATTAAAATGGCCATCTGTGAGTTCCTGAAATTCCCGTCTATCCCGGTAAAGGTTACTATTAACGAATATTTAGAAATTGCCAAGGAATACAGTACTCCTAAAAGTAGTATTTTTATTAACGGAGTTCTTGATAAGTTATCTAAGGAATACAGTGAGAACAGTAAGCTCAATAAAATGGGCAGAGGCCTTATGTAGTCCTGCAAAATTTTTTAATTTTATCCACTTTAACTATAAATTGTAAATCATGAAAAAAGGAATTTTTTTACTGGCATTAATTGCTGCGTTCAATTTCACTTCCTGTAAGGACAATGCATCTGATAAGGTTCAGGCAGAGAACGTAGAAGAAGCAGCACTGCGCGATTCACAGGATGTTGTTTATCCTGAACTCACTTTTGAGCAAACAGAGCATGACTTTGGAACCATCGCACAGGGAACTAACGTAGAACACACTTTTACCTTTACCAATACCGGGAAAGCACCCCTTGTGATCACAAACGCTTCCAGCTCTTGTGGATGTACAGTTCCTACCTGGACAAAAGAACCTATCGCTCCGGGAGAAACAGGAGAAATGCTTGTTAAGTTCAACGGTAGCGGTCAAAACCAGGTTACAAAAACAGTAAATATCACAGCTAATACCGAAGCCGGGAAAGAGCAAATTAAAATCAAAGCTTTTGTAGAGCCTAAGGCACAGTCTTAAGCATAACCAAGAGCAAGAAAACCATCTATGGATCAATTAGCCCAGTTTGCCCCAATTATTTTAATGTTCATTGTGGTGTATTTTTTTATGATACGTCCCCAAATGAACCGTGCCAAGAAAGAAAAACAATTTTCTTCTGAACTTAAAAGAGGAGACAGAGTTGTTACAAAAAGCGGAATGCACGGTAAAATAGTTGATTTTAGCGATAAGCTTAATGCAGTAATAATAGAAACCGGAGCCGGAAAGATCACTTTTGACCGCTCTTCCATTTCAATGGAAATGAGTCAGAAGCTCAACGAACCCGCGAAGGAAACAAAATAATTCCATCAGGAATTAAAATCAAAAAGCTCCTGTGCAGCAGCACAGGAGCTTTTTTTGCTCTAAACTTAAGCCCGCTTAACTAAAATTTTTCTGAAATGGCTGAAGGTGATTGGATTGAACTCTGCGAGTCAGCACAAGGTGGTTTTGTTAATGCTGCTGCTCTTGAAGCCTCACAACATTAGCTTCGAAAAATGGCATTTTTGAAAGGTATTTCAGGCTTTTACCTGGATCTTGCAGCATGGGTATTTCAGAAAAAATAAGTGGGGCAGGGGCTTCTGAGAGGATTTTTACACGCCTGGGAAGCGGGAACAAAAAAAGCTGTCTAAAAAACCCTGCAACGTCATTCTGAAATTTCAGCAGGACGAAAAAATTTGGGTTTTAAAGACAGCCTTTATTTTTTAGCTGAAGTATTTTAAGCCTGGGAAGCTGAATCTTCTTCAGCTTTTTTCTCCAGTTCCCTGCGCTCCTTCAAAAACTCCTCCAGACTTTTTCCGTAGAGGGATTCTTTTACTTCGGGGGTAAGGGATTTGTAAATAGTGTCGAGGTATTTGATGTTGGCATCGTACACTTCAGAAATAGCGAGGTAAGGCGCTATTTCAAGATCTTTGTTGTTAATCGCAAAGTTTACGGTAAACAGGTACTTCCTTCTTAGCAGCTGGTCATATTCAGCATTGGCCGAGTCTAGAGACGCAGCGTTCTCTTCCTGCTGCGCGATGATGCTCTCCTGGATAAGTTCAAGGTTACGGCTGTTAAACCTGCTCATCATCTTCTGGTACTCCATAAGCTTCTTTTGGTTCTCAGACCCTTCAATAATGGCATCTGCTTCAAATTGCTTAAGAGTGGTATTGATGATCATCTCCCCGGGTTCAGCAAAGAACATTACCCGGTCATCGTAAATGTTGTTGTCTTTTTTGTTGAGGTACAGGTACAGTATCTGGGGGCTCTCAATGGAAGCTTCAAAGGCAAAAGTCTCATTTCCCGTCATTGCTACGGAATCCAGGGTGACCAGGCTGGTGTCCTGAACCTTTTGCAGGTAGAGGGTTCCTTTTTTAAGCCCCTGGACTTTCCCGGTGATGCTGAGGTTTTTTTCTTCTTCAGAAGAACAGGCTGCCAGTAAAAGAGTGGCAAGCACTAATAATGCTATTTTTTTCATTTAAATCAGGTGTAATAGAATGTGCGCAAATATGCTAAAAATATCTTTTTGTCACTTAGCTTCCGGCAGCGATCTGCATTAAAATGGTACTCAAAATAGCCCCGTAAGTTCCCACTACATATCCAAAGACAGCCAGTAGTACCCCTACGGTTGCCAGAGAAGGGTGAAAGGCGGCCGCAACTACGGGCGCAGATGCCGCTCCCCCTACGTTTGCCTGGCTTCCCACGGCCAGGAAGAAGTAAGGAGCTTTGATGAGTTTGGCCACAAGGATAAGCAGGCCGGCGTGGATTCCCATCCAAATTAGCCCTATCCCAATAAGCCCCGGATTGTCAAAAACCATGGTGAGGTCCATTTTCATACCAATGGTGGCCACAAGGAAATAGATAAAAACACTTCCCAGTTTACTTGCCCCTGCACCTTCATATTCTTTTGCGCGGGTAAAGGAAAGCATAATACCAATGGCGGTTGCAATACTAATCATCCAGAAAAAGGAAGATGCAAAAGAAGATAAAGCCGATTTATTATCCCTAAAGGCTTCAAAGTTAGATGACAGTAAACCTGCAATTCCATCGGCGCTCCAGTGGGCAAATCCAACTGCACCAAAAGCCAGTGCCAGCATGATCATAAGGTCTGGGAGCGAAGGATTGCGGGTAACACTTTCGGCGTAGGCGGTCACTTTTTTCTTCAGGCTTTCTATAGCCGAATTATCGGCACGCAGCCAATTATCGATCTTGTCACTTTTGCCAATTCCCATTAGGAGTATGGCCATCCAGAGGTTGGCCACCACAATATCAACCAGCACCATTCCGCCGTAAAGGTCGGGGTTGTATTCAAAAATTTCGAGCATGGCTGCCTGGTTGGCACCACCTCCAATCCAGCTTCCGGCCAGGGTGGAGAGCCCCCTCCAAACTGCATCGGGGCCAACGCCTCCCACAGTTTCGGGCGAGAAGGCAGAGATGATAAGTATGGCAATAGGTCCGCCAATGATGATCCCTATGGTTCCTGTAAAGAACATGATGAGTGCTTTTGGGCCCAGGTTAAAAATGGCTTTGAGGTCGATGCTCAAAGTCATTAAAACCAGAGAAGCCGGCAGTAAATAACGGCTTGCCACAAAGTACAGATTGGAAGTTTCGTCTGAAATTATGTTCAGGGAGTTGAGTATGGCCGGGATGAGGTAACACATCAACAGTGCCGGCACCACTTTGTAGAATTTATACCAGAAACCTTCTTTTTTGGAAGAAGTGAGGAATACAAAACCTAATGACAGCATTAGAAGCCCTAAGACTATGGCATCATTGGTAAAAATGGGAAGATTGTCCATAAATTGCCTTTAAAAAGGTGGCAAAATACGACTTTTAGAAGTGTCTTAAAAATTATTAAAAATTAGTTAAGCTTAAATATTTCCTGCAGGCTTTTGGCCACCCCGTCTTCAGTATTATGATGGGTTACCTGCCGTGCAATTTCAAGGATTTCGGGTTTGGCATTTCCTACTGCAATTCCCATTCCGGCTGCCTTCAGCATTTCAAAATCGTTAAAATTGTCTCCAAAAGCAATGGTTTCTTCCAAAGAATAATGGAAATGAGTTTTTAGCAGGTAATTCACCGCCGTAAGCTTTGAAACTTCTTTGTTGGTAACTTCCAGATAGGTGTCTTTAGACCGGTACAGGTGCAACCGGTCATTATACCTCTCAAAAAGGTGCTTTTCAACCGCATTTATTTTTTCGGCCGTCCCCATGCACATGATCTTGTGAGCTCCTGTTTTGGCGGGTTCCCAGGCTTTAAGCACATCGTTTATGGGTTTGACCTGCGGCGTTACCCGGGTATTGTTTTCTTCCCTTTTTGCCCATTCATCCATTTGCGGCACATACCAGTCGGTGCCGTTGTAGAGGCTAAGGTGGCATGCTGTGTTTTGGTTGAAATTGTGGAGGTCATCAATAATTTTCCACGGAATTTCTTTAGAGCCCAGAGGTTTCCCGTTTATATAGATAAGGGCGCCGTTATAGCAAATGAGGGGTTGGTGAGCAATATTCAATTCTTCCTGAAGGTGTGTCATGGCCTGGGGCATTCGGGAAGAAATAAGCACAACCGGAAGGTCTTCAGGGAGTTTTCCAAAGACCTCGAGGGTGAGTTGCGATAATTTTCGGTCTTTGTTCAGCAGGGTTCCGTCAATATCGGAAAAGATGATCTTATATTTCATTCTGTATAAAAAATACGACAGCCGGGGCTGAAGGTGTGGGCTTGTAAAAGTAGTATTTCCGCATAGTCTTTACAAGCTTTCCAAAAATGGCAAATTGGGGCAGGATTTTTGAAGAAGACTCAAATAGTAACCGCCTTTTTCTATCTTTACACACCCAAAAATTCAACTTATATGAAAATTTATTTACTTGTTACTGCCTTTCTTTTTTCCAGTTTTAGTTTTGCTTCCGAAAATGATTGGGGGAGAACGGGACACCGTGCTACGGGAGAAGTGGCAGAGCAGCATTTGAGCAAAAAAGCCAAAGCCAAGGTGCGGGAGCTGCTAGACGGGATGAACCTGGCTTTTGTGTCTACTTATGGTGATGATATTAAGAGCGACCCGGCCTATCGCAAATACAGTCCGTGGCATTATGTAAACCTTGAGCCGGGAGAGACAGCCTATACCAAAGAAAAGGCCAATCCCGAAGGAGACCTGGTGCAGGGAATTAATACTGCCATTTCAGTTTTAAAAGATAAGAAGGCCTCTAAGGAAGAAAAAGAATTCCACCTGAAGTTGCTCGTACACTGGTTAGGAGATTTACACCAGCCTATGCACGCCGGGCGTGGTGAAGATAAAGGCGGAAACGACATACAGGTAAGATGGTTTGGAAGCGGTTCAAACCTTCACCGGGTTTGGGACAGCGAAATGATCAATGACTTTGACATGAGCTATACCGAACTTGCCCATAATACCGACAGGCTGTCAAAGGAAGAGATCAGCAGGATTCAGGAAGGTTCTGTGCTGGACTGGATGTATGAGTCAAAAGAACTTGCCAACAGGGTTTATGATTCGGTTGAGGTAGGCGAGAAGCTGGGCTACCAGTACATGTACGAGTGGTTTCCAGTGGTTCATGACCAGATCCAGAAAGGCGGTATAAGGCTGGCAGCGATACTAAACGATATCTATAAATAAGACTTTGCCGCATTAGACAGGGGCTGTCTTGAAAGTTATTTCAGTTTTTTCTGAAGTTAAGTTATCACCTGAAATCTTAAAATTCTGATGATAGCTTCAGCTAAACCGGAATCTGCTTTTAAGGCAGCTTTTTTTATGCATAAAACTTCCGAAGTAAAGCTTTAACAGAGTTTTAATATTTTTAAGAAATATTTTGAAATCTGTTGCATAAGATGCTAAAAATAAATAATTTGGCTCTCCCCCATTTATTGAACTTAACACATCGCAGAATTGAACGCAAAAACCGCTTCTCTTTGCCTGGCCATACTGGTTTTTGGATTTTCCTTTTCTCAATCTGAAGAAAAGATATCAGTAGACAGCATTCAGAAGCTGTTGGATCTGTCTACCGATGCCATGTACGAGTACGAGTACAGCAAAGCCATTGACTATTCCCTTCGCTTAATACAACTGGCCGAAAAAAAGGAGGATTACTATAACCTCTATCACGGTTACAACAATTTGGGGATCACCTATGATGAACTGCTGGATAGTGTGAGGGCCAGGCAGAACTATGAAAAAGCCTTAAAATATGCCGAACTTGTAAACAACGATACCCTGTTGTGGTGGGCTTATAACAACCTTGGCAATATATTTACTTCTAATAAGAACACGATTGAACAGGGTTTTGCCTACTATGACAAAGCCATAGCAGCCGCTTCTCACTTAAATGACCCCGACAGCAGGGCCACGCCTTTGCTCAATAAAGGCTGGACCTATCTTGATTTGAAGAAGTACGATGAAGCCTACCCATACCTGCTCAAAGTTGAAAAGATCATTGAAGATTACAATGATCCTTTTATACATACTCAGTTAGCTTCCCTTTTTGGGATGTACCATTCGGGAAAGAATAATTATGAAACTGCTAAAGATTATTTCGAGGAAGCAATAAGGATTGCCGAAAAAGATTCCCTCATTTACGATGCGGTTACCGCTTATGACGGATATGCGAAACTGCAGTTCAAAAATGGCAAATTTGAAGAGGCTTACAAGGCGCTGGAAAAATACGTAAAGTACGATGCGTTGCTGTTTGAAAAGGAAAAACTAAGGCAAATGGAAGCTGCCCAGGCCCGTTTTGAGACCCAGCAATACCGGGAGAACCTGGAGACCGCCAAAAGGGAACAGCAGTATAAAGACCAGGTAATCGAAAAGTCTGAACAGATTACCGCCATCATGCTCATTTCCATCACGCTCATGCTCCTGTTCATTTTACTGCTGGTTAAGAACAACAGGTCAAGAAAGAAGCTCATCTGGGAACTAAAGGAGAAAAATAACGAACTGTTTAGGGCAAAAGAAGAGGCCGAGCGGCTGTCTCATTTAAAGAGCCGGTTCTTCTCTACGGTGAGTCACGAACTCAGAACCCCGCTGTATGGGGTGGTGGGCCTTACTTCTTTGTTGCTGGAAGACAACAACGATAAAAAACTGGAAAGCGACCTCAAATCGCTTAAATTCTCTGCCGATTATCTTCTGGCTTTGATCAACGATGTCTTGCAGATGAATAAGATGGAATCGCGCCTGGTTGCTCTTGAAAATACGCCCTTTAATATTTACGGGCTTATGAAGGGCATAGTCAAATCTTTCGAGTTCACGCGGCATCAAAACAACAATACGGTAGAGCTACAGTTAAGCGACAACATTCCTCATAAGCTTATTGGAGATTCTGTACGGCTTTCCCAGATCATCATGAACCTTGTTGGGAATGGAGTAAAATTCACAGAACGTGGGAAGGTTTGGATCAAAGCCGACTGCAAAAGTTGTGAAAACGGAAAATGTCTTATCTACTTTGAAGTGGGCGATACGGGAATGGGGATCCCTGAAAATAAACAGCAGGAAATATTTGAAGAATTTTCCCAGTTACAGGCCAATAACTATAGTTATCAGGGAACGGGGCTGGGGCTGCCTATTGTAAAGAACCTACTGAAATTATTCGGTTCTGAAATTTATCTGAAAAGTAAGGAAGGAGAAGGTTCGGTCTTTAGTTTTGAGATCCTTTTTGAGCAGGCCGAAGCTGAAGAAAGCCTAGCCGAACCCGGGACTTCTGAAGTGTCTGAAGAAAGCGTACTAAAAAAGGCCCTCATCGTAGATGATAACCGAATAAACCAGGTGGTGACCCGGCGGATCCTCGAAAAGAGGCATTTTGAATGTAAAGTTGCCGGAGACGGGTATGAGGCGATAGAAATTTTAAAGAACGAGAAATTCGGATTAGTTTTAATGGACGTTAATATGCCCGGCCTAAGCGGAATGGAAACCACTAAAAGGATCAGGGAGTTTAACAGCAGCATTCCGGTAATTGCCTTAACAGCAGTGGAGATCCAGGAAATGCGCGATGAGATCATGATATCGGGGATGAGCGATATTATTGTAAAACCTTATGACATTCCTACTTTCTTCAGCACCATCTACAGAAATCTTAAGCTTACCGTAGATTCTGAAGCAGAGTAGGAGCGCAATGACCAGGGTGCAAGCTTTTCCGAAGCTGACCTTCAGCACGTAATTATGACTATTAGCTATTAGCTGACTCAATAAAAAAACCGCTTCCCTGGAAAGGAGAAGCGGTTTTTAACTGTTAAGTATTAAATCTACTTGATCATATCAAAGCTGCGCTTGATAAATGAAGTCAATTCTTCCCCTTTTAGGAGGTTTTGGGAAAGCCGGGCCAAATCAAGGGATTGTTTGATTAAGCGCTCCTGTTTTTTCTCGGTTTTCGTGTTTAAGATTTCCCCAATTAGCGGGTGGTTGGTATTCACCACAAGGTTGTACATCTCGGGCATATTTCCCATTCCAAACATTCCGCCGCCACCGGTTTGCTGCATTTCTTTCATGCGGCGCATAAATTCGGGTTGGGTAATGATAAGCGGAGCAGCATTACTGTCCATCGCCTCAAGTTGTACCGTGTACTTCTCTTTGGGAACTACCTTTTCAAAGTCAGATTTTAGCTTCTCTTTTTCTTCGTCGTTAAGTTTTGAGATCTTCTCTTCATCTTTTTTGATGAGGTTGTCAATATGATCGGCATCTACACGGGCAAAAGATATTTTTTCTTCTCCCATTTCAAGCTTTTGTAGCAGGTGCGATACAATTGGGGAATCTAACAACAGTACCTCGTAACCTTTTTCTTTTGCTGTCTCAATGTAGCTGTGCTGTGCATCCTGGTTTGAAGCATAGAGAATTACCTTGTTGCCATCTTTGTCGGTTTGGTTGTCTTTGATCTTCTCAATAAATTCTTCAAAAGTGAAGTATTTCTCGTCTACCGTTGGATAAAGGGCAAAGTCTTTGGCTTTTTCAAAGAATTTATCTTCAGAGAGCATTCCGTATTCAATCACGATCTTGATGTCGTTCCATTTCTTCTCAAAATCTTCTCTATTGTTGTTGAACAGGGACTTCAGCTTATCTGCAACCTTACGGGTAATGTAGCTGGAGATCTTCTTAACGGCACCATCGGCCTGCAGGTAAGATCGGGAGACATTCAGAGGAATGTCGGGAGAATCAATAACCCCGCGAAGCATGGTCAGGAACTCAGGCACTATACCTTCCACATTATCGGTCACAAAAACCTGGTTCTGGTAAAGCTGGATCTTGTCTTTCTGGATATTCATATCCTGCGTCATCTTCGGGAAATAAAGGATCCCGGTAAGATTGAAAGGATAATCAACATTAAGGTGAATGTGGAATAAAGGTTCCTCAAACTGCATGGGATACAGCTCGCGGTAAAAATCTTTGTAATCTTTATCCTCAAGGTCTGTAGGCTGTTTGGTCCAGGCAGGATTGGTGTTGTTGATAATATTGTCTACCGTTTTGGTCTCCGGTTTTGCGTCTTCGGGAGCATCTTCGGGCAGTTCCAGAGTTTCTTCGCGGGTGCCAAACTTAATGGGAACCGGCATGAACTTGTTGTACTTCACAAGCAGCTCTTCAATCCTGTTCTCTTCAAGGAACTCCTTATCATCTTCGTTGATGTGAAGAATAATGTCTGTACCATGAGCCTTTTTGTCGGCTTCTTCCAGGGTGAATTCGGTAGTACCTTCGCAAATCCAGTGGGCTGCAGGCTCATCTTTATAAGATTTGGTGATGATCTCTACCTTGTTGGCCACCATAAAGGCCGAATAGAAACCAAGGCCAAAATGCCCGATTATTCCGCTGTCTTTTGCAGTATCCTTGTACTTTTCAAGGAATTCTTCGGCGCCTGAAAATGCTACCTGGTTAATATATTTCTCAACCTCTTCTTTGGTCATCCCAATTCCCTGGTCGCTAATAATAAGTTGTTTTTTGTCCTTGTCTATCTTCACTTCGATGACAGGCTCGCCATATTCAACCTTAGCCTCTCCAATAGCAGTAAGGTGCTTCAATTTAAGAGTGGCATCTGTGGCGTTAGAGATCAGTTCGCGTAAAAAGATCTCATGATCACTGTATAGAAACTTCTTGATTAACGGAAAGATGTTTTCTACAGATACATTAATGTTTCCGGTTGCCATATATTTTGGTTTATTAATTTTTAGATTCCCCCAGAGAGGACAAAAAAAGTACCCAACTCACCTTCGCTGACAAACTGACAGCAGAGTAATTTTTCTTCCTGTTTTTCGACTAAAAGAAGGACATAAATAAGGCAACTTATTTTTAACAAAGTTTTGTTTAAAAAATGTTTTAAATATTTAAACAGTATAGGTAAATTTATCACAGTTAATGAATTACAAAATGGCAAGACCAAAAAAAATAAAGGAACAGCAGGAAGAAGTAACCCAAAATCGTATCATGGAATGGTACATGAACTACGTGCTCGAAAATGGCAGAGAACCCGGTACGGTGTATAAGTTCGCTAAAGATCATGAGATTTCTGAATCAGATTTCTACAATTTCTTCGGAAGCTTTGAGGGCTTAAAAATGGCAATTTGGGAACGTTTTTTTGAACATACGCTTAAAGTGATGCAAAAGAGCCCCGAGTATGCTGCTTTCAACCCGCGGGAAAAAATGCTCAGCCTGTACTTCACATTCTTTGAAATGCTTACCGCCAACCGCAGCTATGTGCTTTTCACATTGAAGCATGAAGGTTCAATGTTCAAAAATGCCGGGCAGCTTCGGGCTTTGCGGCGGGAGCTGAAGGCGTATGCCACCCAGCTTATTCGCGAAGGCAATGAGGAAGCCCGTGCGAGGCTGGTAAAAAGGTCAGAAAGCATATTTTCTGAAGCTGCCTGGATCCAGCTTGTGTTTTTGCTGAAGTTTTGGATGAACGACAATTCCCCACAATTCGAAAGCACCGACCTGGCCATTGAAAAATCGGTAAATACAGCTTTTGACCTGTACGAAAACACTCCTTTAGAAAGAGCACTAGACTTCGGAAAATTCCTTTGGAAAGAAAAAATGTCCTGATGCATATGGAGTCTGTCAGGCTTTTACCCGCGGCAGGGATAACCCTACTATGCCTGCCGTTGGGTTTTTAATTTTAAAAATATGAAAACAATAGATAAAATTCCCACCGGAAAAATTGGCCGTACCGGTAAAATGGTACAAACAGGGATCAAACTTGGAGGGAATTACCTCAAATACTACTCAAAAAAGGCATTAAATGCCGATCTTTCAAGAGAGCAGCTGGACGAGAGCAATGCCGAAGATATTTACAACGGCCTCAAAAGCCTTAAAGGCAGCGCCCTTAAGGTAGCGCAGATGCTTTCTATGGAAAAGAGCCTGCTGCCCAATGCCTATGTAGAGAAATTCAGCCTGGCGCAGTTTAGCGTGCCCCCACTTTCGGCGCCCCTGGTGAGAAAAACTTTTAAGAAATATCACGGGCAGTACCCAGATGAACTTTTTGACAGTTTTTCCCTTGACTCTGTGAACGCCGCCAGTATAGGCCAGGTACACAGGGCTAAAAAAGACGGGAAAGACCTGGCGGTAAAGATCCAGTATCCCGGCGTGGCCGAAAGTATAAGTTCAGACCTGGCACTGGTTAAGCCCATAGCTACAAAGATGTTTAACCTGCAGGGCAAGGGTGCAGAAAGGTATTTTAAAGAGGTGGAAGAAAAGCTGCTCGAGGAGACAGATTATGTTCTGGAAGTACAACAGAGCATCGAAATGTCTGAGGCCTGTAAAAATATCCCCCACCTCAGGTTTCCAAAGTATTATGAAGATCTTTCCAGCAAAAAGATCATTATAATGGACTGGATGAATGGCCTTCATCTGAGCGAATTCGCCAAACGGAATACCAGTAAAGAAACAGCAAATAATCTGGGGCAGGCCCTTTGGGATTTTTACATGTACCAGATGCATATCTTAAAGGCCGTACATGCCGACCCGCACCCCGGAAATTTTCTGGTGGACAAAGAGAATAACCTCATCGCTATAGATTTTGGGTGCATCAAACGAGTGCCGGAAGATTTTTACAAGCCCTATTTTGAACTGGCCGATTGGCAAAAAATCAATGACCCGGAATTTTTCAATGCCAGGCTTTTTGAACTCGAAATTCTTCGGAAGGAAGATTCACCCAAAGAAATTGCCTTCTTTTCAGAATTATTTTACCAGATGTTAAGCCTTTTTACGGCCCCTTTTCAGAAGGAAGAATTTAACTTTTCTGATGAGGCATTTTGGGCGCCAATAACCGGGCTCAGTGAAAAATACAGCAAAGATCAGGAGTTGAGAAAAATGAACGGCAACCGGGGGAGCAAGCATTTCCTGTACATTAACCGCACGTTCTTTGGCCTTTACAACCTGTTACACGATTTGGGAGCTACAGTTAAGATCAATAATTTCAGGAAGTATTCCTGATGCTTTATGTTTTGTTTGTAGTACCGGGCCGGAAAAATGTTTTTTCCGGCTTTTTTTATTCCTGTTATTGATAGTTTAAATTCTTTCACAAGGCTGTTAAAAAGCTTAAAGTGCTTTATATCAGGTGATTTACCGCTTACATTGAAGGTCTGGAAAAAATGAAGTTAAATTTAAAACAATGAGTATGAAGACTATGAAAGGAATTCTTTTCGCAATGTGCAGCATTTTAGGGACAGGGGTTTATGCCCAGGATTTTGACACTTTTGACGCCGATCTCGACGGAAGATTAAATCAAACCGAATTTACCGAAAGAAATAACGATACCTACAACGACTGGGATACCAACCGGGATGGAAATATTGACAACGCTGAATTTTCTGACAGGGCGTACCGGGGTTTTGACCAGAACAGGGATGACTTTATCGACGAGAACGAGTGGGATGAAGGTCTCGATACCGGGATAGGGGAGTCTTTTGGAGATGACGAGTACAGCACCTTTGACACCAACCGCGACGGAAGATTAGATAGTGATGAGTGGGATGAGGGATGGAATAACAATACCTGGTTTGAGAGGTACGACACCAATCAGGATGAGTATATAGATAATGACGAATGGAATATTTCCTCTTTTGACGATTGGGATATAAACGAAGACGGATTTGTAGATGAGAACGAATTCAACGATTATGACGCCTTCAATAGAAGATAATATCATAATAAAAAATAAACAGAAAAAGCTGTCTGGAAAATCCCCTTTTTGAGCCTTCTGAATTTGTTCAGAAAGACAGTCAGGATTTTAAGACAGCTTTTTTATATTGTTAATTCCGGGAGAATTAATTCTGTAGAGCAGGAGATTGCTGCTCAATCTTCCCTTCCAGCTTTTCTTTGTTCTTTACATATTTTTCAAGCCATTGATCCTGCTCCCAAAGCACGTGCAGTACAGATTCTTTGGCGCTGTACCCGTGGCTTTCTTTAGGAAGCATCACCAGCCTGGCGGTGGCGCCAAGTCCTTTTAAGGCATTGAAGTAACGCTCACTTTGCATGGGATAGGTCCCCGAATTATTGTCGGCTTCCCCGTGAATGAGCAGGAGCGGGGTTTTCATTTTATCGGCATGCATAAAAGGAGACATGTTGTAGTAAACTTCAGGGGCTTCCCAGTAATTTCTCTCTTCGCTTTGAAATCCAAATGGGGTAAGGGTACGGTTATACGCTCCGCTACGCGCAATTCCGGCAGCAAATAAGTTGGAGTGAGAAAGCAGGTTGGCCGTCATAAAGGCTCCATAACTATGGCCGCCCACAGCAACCCTGTCCCTGTCTATATAGCCCATGGCATCTACCGCATCTATGGCTGCTTTACCATTCGCCACCAGTTGCTTTCTAAAGCTGTCGTTAGGCTCTTCGTTCCCTTCGCCCACAATAGGGAAAGAAGCATCATCAAGCACCACATACCCGCGGTTAACCCAGTAAACCGGAGAACCGTAGTAGGGATAGGTAAAATCGTTTGCATTGGAAGTGTTTTGAGAAGCTGAATTCTTGTCTTTATACTCGCGTGGGTATGCCCAAACGATCATGGGGAGCTTGGCGGGATTCTCCTTGTCATAACCTGCGGGCAGGTACAAAGTTCCGTTGAGATCAAGTCCGTCTTCTCTTTTATAAGTAATAATTTCCTTGCTCACATTTTCCAGGCTCTTAAAAGGATTTTCAAAGGCAGTCACCCGGGTGAGATCTTCTTCACTGTCAATATCGCGTATAAAATAGTTAGGGTATTCTGTAGCAGCTTCAATGCGTACAAGAATTTCTCCTTCCTCTATATCTATAGCTTCAACAAGGCTTTCCTTTTTGTTGTTGTACTTTGACTGGTAAAGCCTTTCCGTCTCTCCGTTTTCAAGGTCTAAACGATCTACAAAAGGATACTGGCCTTCGGGGGTAAATCCGTCGCCTAAAAGAAACGCCTGGTTATTTACCATTTTTAGCACCTGTTGCCCGTACTTGTTTTTTACTCTCACAAAACTGCCCGGGTCGCTGTAACGGTCCTGGTAGTTGCGGTCAAAAAGAACTTTAGGCTGCTGCCCTGGCTTAGACGGATTAAAAACATAGGTGCGGGTATTCCGGTTATTCCACCAGTAATCGTTGGCTATGGCTGTATTTTTGTCTCCCCAAATAATTCCGCTGTAGCGGTCTTTGGTTTTCAGAATTGATTTTCCTTCTCCTTTAAAAGGTGCCTCAAGGAGAAATACTTCATCCCTAAATTCAGCTTCTCTTTCAGGGTCACCACCATCAAGTGCTTCTACGTAAACCAGGGTGGCAGGGGCATCATTTCTCCAGTTGAGGTTTCTGCGGCCTTCTCTTTCAGCCATGAATCCCTTCGGAAGATCTTCTGTGAGCGGCACGTCATTTACCTGGTTTACTTTTTTCCCGTCACGGCTGTAAATGACAGTTTCTGAAGGAAAACGGTAGTAAGGTACCAGGTATGAAAATGGCTTTTTAATGTGGCTTACCATCACATAATTACCATCGGGGGAAAAAGATATATCGTCATACATCTTTGCATCCAGCCATTTTGAAGTTGTACCGTCGAGATTGACCTGCACCAGTTCGGCACGGGCGAGTTGTTCAAAATTGAATTCATCTGTGGGGTTTTTTAGCAGGTCCTGGTAAGTCCGGTTCTGGGCTTCTTTCCCGTCACTTACCGATACTGTTGGCCCTGTAGGTACAGAAGTTTTGGGGTTGATGAGCTTTTTCCTGTCCTGCGGAAGCATTTTTACCAAAATAGCCGAGTTGTCTTTATACCAGTTGAGCACATCTCTCATATTGGCATTAAGGCTGGGGCCGGTGAGCCTGCGTGCGGTTGCAGTTTGTAGATCGGCTATCCAGAGTTCAACTCCTTCCGAAGTAGTGTGCGTAAATGCCATTTTTGACTCATCTGGAGACCAGCTGAAGTTGGTGAGCCGCGGATTTTCTGGCAGGTCTTTTACCTGTACAGGCTGGTCTGCTTTCATGTCTTTCACCTCAATATTGTTGTAATAGGTGGCGCGGCTGCTAATGTTGGTCACAGGGTTTATGCGCAAACCGCCAAGGCGCATTTCTTCTTCACTAAGCTCGGCTATAGATTTAAACTGGTCGCGGTACAGGAATACGATTCTTTTCGCCTCACTGTCTATAAGGGTAGAAGGAGCCAGTGGTACATCTACAAGTTCCAGGATCTCCTGTGGCGGTTTCTGATAGGTGAGGTTCTCCTGCGCAAAGCCTGCTCCCGTAAAGCAAAAGATGGCAATGAAGTTCAAAATAAATCTTTTCATGGGAATAAATTGAATTTAGGTTGAAAATCACTGCACTGTCATAATGTTAATCTTTCTTATATTGCGCAGCAACTTTTTATTAATTGCTAAATTTAATAGAAATAAATTATCAAAGCCTAAAAATTTATACATGTATCAGTCTAAAATAGCGGGTCTTGGCTTCTACGTGCCCGAAAATGTGGTTACTAACGATGATTTGTCCAAAATGATGGACACCAATGATGAATGGATACAGGAGCGCACAGGAATCAAAGAGCGGCGACACATTAAAAAAGGAGATGGCAATTCTACTGCCGTGATGGGCGCAAAAGCAGCCAAAATAGCCATTGAACGTGCCGGTATCTCAAAAGATGACATTGAACTTATTGTGTTTGCAACCCTGAGCCCAGATTATTATTTTCCTGGCGGGGGTGTGCAAATCCAGGAAATGCTCGACATTGAGACCTGCCCGGCCCTGGATGTGAGAAATCAGTGTAGCGGATTTATCTACGGACTTTCAGTCGCCGATCAATACATCAAAACAGGAATGTATAAAAATGTATTGCTTATAGGCAGTGAAAACCACAGTGGCGGGCTTGATTTTACTACCCGCGGGCGTGGGGTGTCGGTGATCTTTGGCGATGGGGCAGGGGCCGCAGTGCTTACCCGAAGCGACCACAACGGCCAGGGTATTCTTTCAACCCATTTACATTCTGAAGGCAAGCACGCCCTCGAACTTTCATTAAAAGGGCCAAGTACCATGCACTGGGTTCCGCAAATTATAGAAGAGAATCCGCAGGGCGATGATATCATCTACTATCCTTACATGAACGGCCAGTTTGTGTTCAAAAATGCCATGGTGCGTTTTTCTGAAGTAATTCAGGAAGGATTGCAGGCCAACGGGCTTGAAGTGAAAGATATAGACATGCTTATTCCACACCAGGCGAACCTGCGTATTTCGCAGTTCATTCAGCAGAAGTTCAGGCTAGGGGATGATCAGGTGTACAACAACATTCAGCGTTACGGAAATACCACGGCTGCATCTATACCTATTGCTTTGACCGAAGCCTGGGAAAAAGGTAAGATCAAAGAAGGTGATACCGTGGTGCTGGCCGCTTTTGGCAGTGGCTTTACCTGGGCCAGTGCGGTGATTAAATGGTAGCTTTTTAGAAACAAGAGGCAAGAGCCAAGAAACAAGAAACAAGAGTTAAGAGCCAAGAATCAGGACTTTTTTACAGGTGCCAAAAATGTCAAAAATCCGCAGCCTTTCAGGTGCGGATTTTTTTTGGCTAATTAAACAAGGTATTAAAAAATTCCTCCACCACTGCTGGTGTTGTCGTCTCTTTGTTTCCTGTCAAGGGCTTTGTTTTTGCCACCTCCAAACCGGTACGAAAAGCCTAAGTATACCGTTTGAGAATCATTCCAGAACGTACCTTCCTGAGAGTAAGGCACATCAGATTGGAAACCGAATTCCTGGGTGTCAAAAATGTCATTTACGTTAAGGCTTATAGTGCCTTTATCGTTTAGGATGTTATACCTGGCGCCGGCGTTTACAAACCAGAATTCTTTGGGGTTTATTTGTAACAGTTCGGTGCTGCTGCGGTACATTCCGAAGGTTTGAAGGCTCAGTTTTTTGGTGACATCAAAACTCTGGCTTATGCGAAGGCTGTACATGCTGCTTTCCACCTCCCTGTAATCTGATCCCACCACGCCTTTTTCGGTACTGCTGTACAGTTCAAAGCTTGGGTTAATGCTCCACCAGCTAAAAGCTTTGTACCTGCCGCTAAGTTCAAAGCCGTATGCGCTGTTGTCTTCCCAGTTTTGATAGGTGAGCAGTAATCGCGACGGGTCTTGCGGATCAATTAACAGTGCCTGGTTAATTTCATCTTCTATGAGGCGGTAAAAAATTCCTGCGGTTAAACTGCCCTTTTTGAAGTTGTGGGTATAGTTCATTTCTACGGAATTTGTGAACTGCGGGTCAAGCTCGGGGTTTCCAACCTGCGAGAGCCTTGGGGTGGCAAATTCCCTCACCGGGTTTACCTGGTTGAGTCCCGGGCGGTCTACCCGTCTCGAATAACTAAGCTGCAGTGTTTTCATCTCGTCAATCTTATAAGACGCAAATGCTGAAGGGTACAGGGTCAAATAATCGGTTTCGTAGATCAAATCTCCATTGAGAACCGCTTCTACTTCATATTGTTCCAGCCTTGCTCCCAGCTGGTAAGACCATTTTTGAAAGCTTTGCCCAAAAGTGGCATAAGCCGAAAATATATTGTTGTCATAATCATACATGGTATTTTCAAGATTCTCACTGGTGGTACGGTAATCGTTTTTGGTCCTTCTAAACCTTGCTTCGGCCCCCAGTTCGACTTTTGAGGTTTCTGAAAACGGATTTTCATAATCCAGGTTGAAAGTTGAATTAGACAATTCCTCTTCAGTATCATCCCGGTAAGAATCAAAATCTCCTGCACCCGGGCCGGTGTATAAATACCGTACCATATCGGCTTCGTCTGTGAGGCTGTGATCGGCTTCCAGGATGAGCTTATGGCCTTCAGCATTAAAATCATGATTAAATACAAAATTGTAGGTCTGCGTGTGGTTTTCACCGTCCATAAGAAATTCCTGCATCAGGTTCCTTTCGTCGTTGAGGCCATAATCCAGGCGTACCCTTCCCACGGGTTCCCCGTTGTAGAGGTTTTGATTGGTGTACACCGAGAAGGTGTTGCGGTCGTTCATGTAGTAATCCATTCCAAACTTGAGGAGGTAGGATTCCCTGTCGTTCAAAAAGCTGATATTTTCGGTATAGTTCTGCGTGAAATTTTCCAGCCTTCCGTTATTCTGGCTTTTGCCGCCATTGGTGCCAAGATTGGTGAAAAAATTTACTTTCCCGGTGCGGTAGTTCATGTTGAGCGAACCTGTATAACGGGTGTACTCGCCCTGGGTGATTCCGGTGTTGAGGTTGCCATTAAAGCCGAGATTGGAGTTTTTGTGCAGAATGATATTGATGATCCCGCTCATGCCTTCAGGATTGTATTTTGCCGAAGGGTTGGTGATCAACTCTATACTTTTGATGGAGCTGCTTGGTATTTGCTTTAAAAGCTGTGCCGCCGGAATATTGGTGGGTTTTCCGTCAACAAGGATCTTTACGTTGTCGTTGCCGCGCATGGAGATATTCCCGTCCTGGTCTACGGCAAGGCTGGGGATGTTGTTCATGATCTCGCTGGCCGAAGCCCCTGCCGTGGTGAGGTCTTTTCCCACATTTACCACCTTGCGGTCTATGCGCTGTTCAATGGTAGACCTTTCTGCCACCACTTCTACAGAGTCGAGCTGGGCCACTTCGGGTTCCAGGTAAATGGTTCCCAGGTTGAATTGACGTTTCCCGCTGTTCACTTTCAGCTCGCGGCTAAAGGCTTTAAACCCCATATACTGGACCTTGAAGAGATAAGTGCCGTCTTTCAGCTTTTCAATTTCAAAAGTCCCATCGGTAGAAGTCACTGCCCCGGTAACCATTTCTCCTTCGGGCGTGGTCACGCTAATGGTGGCGTAGGGGATAGGTTCATTAAATTCCTGGTCCATTACCTGCCCAATGATGGTACCAAGATCTGCAGGATCGGTGATTGCTTCTGCGGAAAGGCTTCCGAAGCTAAAAATTAAAATGGCGATTAACTGTTTCATTTTTTGATTGATTTGATGATGATTGATTTAGCCTAATACCTTGTATAACATAATCGGAAAACATATGTTTTCCTGAAAAAGTATCCTGGCACTATTATAAAGACTGCACAGCAACCGGTTTGTTACAAACACAGCTGAATTTTTTCCTGAAGTTTTTGCAGAAAATGAAAAAGCCCCTGCAATTTTTTTAATGCAGGGGCTTAGCACCGGGGCATTTAGACACTAACCATCAATGTTTTATAAATGCCTTCAATGCGGGAAATATTTCTTACTTTAAAGACTACCAAATTTTAGCATTGTTACAGTAAAAAATGGATGAAAAAATGGAAAAGAAAACGCTTGTACTTGGTGCAACTACAAACCCGGCAAGGTATGCCAATATAGCCATTAACAGGCTCACCCGAAATCAGGTGCCCACTGTGGCCATTGGTTTGAGGCAGGGTACTGTAGCCGGGGTAACTATAGAAACTGAAAAGGTTCCCTTTGAAGATATACATACCGTCACTTTATACCTGGGCCCGCCGCGCCAGGAAGAATACTATGATTACATAGTTTCGCTTCAGCCTGAAAGGGTGATCTTTAATCCCGGCACCGAAAATCCGGAGTTCTTCAGGATCCTTCAAAAGAACGGCATTGAAGTAGAAGTGGCCTGTACCCTTATCTTACTTTCTACGAAGCAGTACTAAGCCCAGAAAGGTGAAGGCACCATTTACAATAAGAAGCTCATAATTGAACACATAGCCGCCCAGATATTCAGGAGGAAGGTTTCCAATAATGAAGGTGATCACGGCCGAAAGTATGGCGACCAGCCACACCCATTGGTCATTCACCTGCATTTTTGTGAATATTCCGAAGGTAAAGAGGCCTAGTAAGGGGCCATAGGTATAGGTGGCTGCCGTGAGGAGCAGGTCGATCACGTTGCTGTCAAGCAGGTATTTAAAGGCTATGATCACGGCTATTAAAAGCGCGCTGATGCCCACATGAACCCGCTGGCGCAGGCCTTTTTGATCGCGCAGTTCCCTTTTTTCGATATTCAGGAAATCCACACAAAAGCTTGTGGTAAGAGAGGTAAGGGCACTGTCGGCACTGGAATATGCCGCGGCAATAAGCCCCAGGATAAAGATCACGGGCAGGGCCATCCCCATACTGCCGCTTAGGGCAATTTCAGGAAAAAGCAGATCGGTTTTTGCGCTGCCGTCCATTACGGGTACGGCAATATTGTTCTCTCCGGCATAAATGAAGAGCAAAGCACCAAGAAAGAGGAATAACAGGTTAACCGGAACGAACACAAAACTGTACGAAAGCATGTTCTTTTGAGCATCCCTTAAATTCCGGCAGGTGAGGTTTTTTTGCATCATGTCCTGGTCGAGCCCTGTCATACAAATAGTGATGAACATACCTCCCAAAAATGCTTTCCAGAAGTAGTTCCTGTCGAGAATACTGTCAAAGAAGAAAGTTTTGGTGTAAGGCTCCAGTCTGGGGGCAGTAAAGAAATCGGCAAACTGCCAGTTGAGTTCTTCAGAAACAAAATAAATAGCAACCGCTACAGAGCCCAGCATAAAAAAGGTTTGCAGGGTGTCTGTCCATACAATGGTTTTTATACCCGCCCGTGCCGTGTAGAGCCAAATAAGCAGGATTGATATGGTAACCGTAACAAAGAAGGGCACATTCCAGGCATCAAATACAAAATACTGCAACACTGTTGCTACCAGAAACAGCCTGAAAGAAGCTCCCAACACCCTTGATATAAAGAAGAAAAAAGCCCCTGTGCGATAACTTACATTGCCAAAACGCTGTTGCAGGTATTGATAAATAGAAGTGACGTTGAGCCTGTAATATATGGGCAAAAGTATAAAGGTGATCACGAGGTAACCTGCCAGGTAACCCAGTACCACCTGCATGTAACTAAACTGCGAATCGCGCACCCAGCCCGGCACCGAAATAAAAGTAACGCCCGAAAGCGACGCCCCCACCATCCCGAAAGCTACAACATACCAGGGCGATTGTTTGTTGGCCTTGAAAAATGTTTCGTTGGTGGCATTTTTTCCGGTGAAGTAAGAAATAAGAAGCAGCACTCCAAAATATGCGGCAATGACCAGGAGAATTGTTATAGGTTCCATTCAGGATTAAGTTCGGAGCATTTTTGTTACCCGTATTAATGTCTGCTAAACTATAAAAATTGTTTAAACTTCTCTCTTCAAAAATTGTAGTTTTGCATCATGGAATTTTCTTCAAAATTACTGGAAGGGGCTGTGAATGAAATGTCCCAGCTTCCCGGCATTGGCAGGCGCACGGCACTGCGGCTCGTGTTGCACCTCTTAAAACAACCCGAATCTCAAACCGTGGCATTGAGCAAGGCACTGGTAGACCTTAAGACCGAAGTAAAGTTCTGCGCCAACTGCCACAACATTAGCGATACCGACCTTTGTGAGATTTGCGCCAACAGCAGCCGCCAGCGTGAGGTGGTGTGTGTGGTAGAAGACATACGGGATGTAATGGCAATTGAAAACACCAGCCAGTACCGCGGACTTTACCACGTGTTGGGCGGAAAGATCAACCCCATGGAAGGTATTGGGCCTTCACAGCTCACCATAAAATCTTTAGTAGAAAAAGCCAGAAAAGGGGAAATTAAAGAGGTGATCTTTGCCCTTAGCAGTACCCTTGAGGGAGATACTACCAACTTTTACATTTTTAAGCAGCTTGAAGGACTTGACATTCAAACGAGCACCATTGCCCGCGGAATTTCGGTGGGAGATGAACTGGAATACGCCGATGAGGTTACCCTGGGGCGCAGCATCACCAACCGTATTCCGTTTGAGAATTCCCTGAAGCAATAAAACCTGATCAGTTATTTATCGGCTTCTGAATGACCTTATAAATTGCAGGAGTGTCAAAAATGGCATTTAACGGTCTTCTTTTTTCATTCGTTCCTTAATGTTTCCTTCCACGGTCGTGCCTTCTTTCATGGGTTTATAGATGCTTCCCGTTGTTGCAGGCATGGGTGAGGCTTTTTCAACTTCGTATTCGGCGATTTTAGCCGAAGCACGTTCGGTCCATTCTGGAAATATCTGGTGAAAGAAATTTGAAGCGTTGGCAATAGGCCCTACAGGCATTTTTATTTTAGGGTTCACACAGGCTTCAATAATTTTATCTATCACAGGTTGAGGTTCATCCATGGCGGCCATCCGGGGTTTGTGTCCGGTGTAATTCGCGGCGTGTTTCCACCAGGGCGTATCTACCGCCCAGGGCATAATGGTGGCGATTTTGATATTTTTTTTGCCGTTTAAATGGAGTTCTTCCGTAAGGGAGCGGCCAAGGCTAAGAA
Source organism: Salinimicrobium tongyeongense (assembly GCF_026109735.1). Taxonomy (NCBI): domain Bacteria; kingdom Pseudomonadati; phylum Bacteroidota; class Flavobacteriia; order Flavobacteriales; family Flavobacteriaceae; genus Salinimicrobium; species Salinimicrobium tongyeongense. The sequence continues at coordinate 2,830,167 of NZ_CP069620.1, forward strand.
CAGCCGATTTTGTGGCGGCATAGGTATTTTGCAGCGCCAGTGGTACCTCACTGTCTATAGATCCAACATTGATGAGAATCCCGCGGTCCCGTTCCACAAAATGTTTCATGGCGGCATGGGCACCGTACACCAGGCCTTTGAGGTTAACATCTATAAGCCGGGCGTGATCTTCTATCGGGATGTCCCAAAAATATCCCAGCGCACCTATGCCAACATTATTTATCCAGATGTCAATACTGCCTGATTTTTCAAGGGCGGTGTCCCGTAATTTCTTAATATCATCTATGTTGCTCACATCACAGGTAACGGTCTTGAGTTTTCCGCCTTCGTTGGTTACCTCCTCTTCAAGGCTTTTCAGAACTTCGGTTCTTCTTGCCGCTCCCACCACATTGGCGCCCAATTTTGCTAATTCTATGGCTGCACCGCGCCCAAAGCCGCTGGAAATGCCGGTGATCACTATGGTTTTTCCTCTTAATTCTTCTGTGTTAACGCTCATTGCTATACTTTTTTATTTAAAGTAGAGATTTGAATGGGAAGGAGGTAATAAGAAAAACCTAAAATGTACCCAATAAAAAGTGAAGGTGATGTGGCTTATGTCTTACTTAGTGTGGCGATACTTTTAAAAAAGAAGTTGGATTTTGCCATTTTTGGAACCTCTGGCAGCCCGGTTCTTCTGTAACTTCAAAAGCTTCAGGTTTAGGCTGCCTTAAAAAACAAACGTATCTTTTTCGAAACTAAGTAGTGAAAATTGTAATTTTACTCGGGAAACAGGCTCTTTTTCAGAAGCAAAAAGAGTCCTGATTATTTTCGCTGCTGAAGAATTATTATTAATTGAGGTAAATTTTTAGTAATTTCGCAGTCAATTTTAAGTAAAACATCTTCGAGATAAGAATATGGCAAAATTTGAACTAAAATTACCCAAGATGGGGGAGAGTGTTGCGGAAGCAACCATTACGAATTGGTTAAAAGAAGTTGGAGAGACCATTGAGGCCGATGAGGCAGTTCTGGAAATTGCCACAGATAAAGTGGATAGTGAGGTGCCGAGTGAAGTAGACGGGGTGCTGGTTGAAAAATTGTTCAACGAAGATGATGTGGTACAGGTAGGGCAAACCATTGCTATTATTGAAACTGAAGGGGAAGAAGCGGCAGAGACCACCCCGGTTGCCGACCAGGAAGTGCCTTCGCCCGAGATTGAAGAAGCCGTTGCCGCAGCCGAAAGCAGGGTGGAAGAGGCTAAAAATATCACTACTTCAGAGTATGCCGAGAGTAACAGGTTTTATTCTCCGCTGGTTAAAAATATCGCCAAAGAGGAAGGGATTTCATTTGATGAGCTCGAGCAGATTCCCGGAAGCGGGAAAGAAGGAAGGGTCACCAAAAATGACATTTTAGGCTACCTGGAAAACCGTTCATCCCAACCAGCTGCACAGCCACAGCAAGAGCAGCAAAAACCACAGCAGGCAGCTGCGCCGCAACCGGCTAAAACTCCGGTGAGCGTGAATGGCGAAGACGAGATCATCGAGATGTCACGCATGGGCAAAATGATTGCGCACCACATGGTAGAAAGTGTGCAGACTTCTGCTCATGTGCAGTCTTTTATTGAGGTAGATGTGACTAACATCTGGAACTGGAGAAAGAAAAACAAAGATGCTTTTGAAAAGAGGGAAGGTGAGAAACTTACCTTCACCCCAATCTTTATGGAAGCTGTAGCCAAGGCTATAAAAGATTTTCCGTTGATCAACATTTCTGTTGATGGTGATAAGATCATTAAACGCAAGAATATCAACCTGGGGATGGCGGCAGCCCTTCCCGATGGTAACTTAATTGTGCCGGTGATCAAAAATGCCGACCAGCTTAACCTGGTGGGAATGGCAAAGGCCGTTAACGACCTTGCTAACCGTGCCCGGCTCAACAAATTAAAGCCCGATGATATCCAGGGAGGTACATATACAGTGACCAACGTGGGTACTTTTGGAAGTGTAATGGGTACGCCAATCATTAATCAGCCGCAGGTGGGGATACTCGCGCTGGGTGCTATTAGAAAGGTGCCGGCCGTGATTGAAACCCCCGAAGGGGATTTTATTGGCATTCGTTACAAGATGTTCCTTTCGCACAGTTACGACCACCGTGTGGTGAACGGAGCTTTGGGGGGGCAGTTTGTACAGAGAGTGGCCCAGTACCTTGAAAAATTTGACAAGAACAGAGACCTGTAACTCAGCTGTCTAAAATGATAAAAAGCCATGGCCTTTCAGGTTATGGCTTTCTTTTTTTTATTGTTTCCCGCTAAAGTTTCGGGAAATATTATCTTTACCAAAACTACAAACTATGGAGCTGAAGCTTAATAAGCCTCTGTGTTTTTTTGATCTTGAAGCCACGGGTACCAATGTCGCCAAAGACAGGATTGTGGAAATCTCGGTTTTAAAGATCTTTCCAAACGGAAACCGCGAAAGCAAAACCTGGCTGGTAAACCCCACCGTGCCAATCTCAAAAGACGTGGTGGCCGTACACGGCATCACCAACGAGAAAGTGGCCAACGAGCCCACTTTTAAGGAACTTGCCCCCGTTGTTTATGAAATGATCAAAGGCTGTGACCTTGCGGGTTACAACTCAAACCGTTACGATATCCCGCTTTTGGCTGAAGAAATGCTGCGGGCCGGGGTTGATTTTGATATGAAGAACGCCCTGTCTGTAGATGTGCAGACCATCTTCCACAAAATGGAACAACGCACGCTTTCTGCTGCCTATAAATTTTACTGCGGAAAAGAGCTTGAAGGCGCTCACGGGGCCGAAGTTGATACCATGGCGACCTATGAAGTCCTTAAATCGCAGCTCGATAAATATGAAGATGAACTGCAGAATGATGTAAAATGGCTTTCTTCGTTCACTTCGAGAAAAGAGTGTGCAGATATTGCAGGCCTCATCGTTTTTGATAAGAAAGGCCGCGAGGTGTTTAGCTTCGGAAAGCACAAAGGCAAATGCGTTGAGGATATTCTTGAGCAGGAGCCCGGCTACTTCGGATGGTTCCAGAATGCCGATTTTCCGCTGTACACAAAAAAAGTGCTTACTGCAATCAAATTGCGAAAACTAAATACCAAGCTTAAGTAAAATTTTATGTCTTATGAAGATCATCTGTATAGGCCGAAATTATACCGATCATATTGCCGAACTTCAGAATGAAAAACCCACTGAACCGGTAATCTTTCTCAAACCCGATTCGGCTGTGCTTCTTAAAAAGCAGCCATTTTTTATTCCGCCTTTTTCAGATGATATCCATTACGAGGTGGAGCTGCTGGTGCGTATCAATAAGATCGGAAAGCATATTCAGAAGAAATTTGCGCACAAATATTATGATGAAGTAGGCTTGGGTATAGATTTCACAGCCAGAGACCTTCAGAAGAAATTAAAGGAAAAAGGATTGCCGTGGGAGAAGGCAAAAGGCTTTGACGGCTCGGCGGTGATTGGGGAAAAATGGCTTCCAAAATCCCATTTTCAAGACCTTAACGATGTGGGTTTTGGCTTAAAAAAGAACGGCGAAATAGTGCAGCAGGGAAGAACTTCTCATATGTTGTGGAAAATTGACGAAATAATTGAATATATTTCACAATATTTTACGCTCAAGATTGGTGATGTGATCTTTACCGGAACCCCTGCAGGGGTGGGCCGTGTAGCAATAAATGATGAGTTGAGCGGATTTATTGAAGACCAACAAATATTCTCAATACAGGTAAAATGAGGAACTACAATTTAGAGAGTGTTGAAGAAATGGCCGGCGGCGATCAGGATTTTGTCAGGGTGGTGGTGCAGACTTTCCTGGAAGAAATTCCGCCAGACCTTGAAGGGATGAATCAGGCAGTGACGCAAGATAATCCGCAGCAGGCCTATCAGTACGCTCATAAGATGAAGCCGAACTTCCAGATGTTCGGGCTTGGCCTGATGCCACAGATCAAGATTTTGGAAAGCTGGGCAAAAGCCGGGGAGAACCAAGAGGAGGTGCACGAGGCCTCACGTATCATCACAGCCAAATACAAGAAAGCCGAAGCCGAACTCAAGGAAGACTTTGATCTCTAATGACTGCAGAAATTATCACTATAGGAGATGAGATCCTCATTGGGCAGATAGTAGATTCCAATTCTGCTTTTATAGCCCGGGAACTCAATCTTATCGGGATTTCGGTGTACCAGATTACCTCTGTCCAGGATGAACGGGAGCACATTCTTGCCGCGCTGCAAGAGGCTTCAAAAAGGGCAAGTGTGGTGATCCTTACCGGCGGGCTGGGGCCTACCAAAGATGATGTGACCAAATACACTTTTGCTGAATTTTTTGATGATGAGCTGGTGCTCAACGAAAAAGTGCTGGCCCATATAGAAGAGCTGTTTTCCAAATACAAGAAAACCCCTATTTCTGACCTTAACCGCGAGCAGGCCATGCTGCCTTCCGGGAGCATTGCCCTGCACAACACCTATGGCACCGCCCCCGGCATGTGGATGGAAAAGGATCAAAAAGTTTATATCTCGCTGCCCGGGGTGCCTTACGAGATGAAAAACCTTATGGAAGCTGAGGTGATTCCGCGTTTAAGAGAAAAGTTTCACCGCCCTTTTATTTACCACAAAACCATACTTACCAGGGGAGAGGGCGAAAGCGCAATTGCCAACAAACTTGCGGCCTGGGAAGATCGTTTGCCCAAACATATCAAACTGGCTTACCTGCCCGATCTTGGCAGCGTGAGGTTAAGGCTTTCAGGCAAAGGAGATCATGAAGAGGAGCTGATACATTCCGTAGAAAAAGAAGTAGAAGGGCTTTATGAGCTCTTGGGCGATATTATTGCCGATGAGCAGGAGGAGGACGAAAAGATTGCAGTGCAGATAAGCAAGTTGCTTTCTTCTCAAAAGAAGTTCCTCTCGGCAGCCGAAAGTTGTACCGGGGGCGCCCTTGCAGCCGAATTTACCACCCATCCCGGGGCATCTGCCTGTTTTAAAGGCGGGATGGTCTCGTATGCTACCCAGGTGAAAATAGAGCGTCTGCAGGTTCCAAAAGAGCTTATTGAAAAGCACTCGGTAGTAAGTGCCGAGGTGGCCGAGGCTATGGCTAAAAACGCCAGGAAATTCTTTAAAACCGACTATGCCCTGTCAACTACCGGAAATGCCGGCCCTACCAAAGGCGACAGCGATGCCGAGGTAGGTACAGTCTACATTGGCCTTGCCGCACCCGGGAAAGTCTATTCCAAAAAGTTCATTTTTGGCAACAATCGGGACCAGGTGGTAAAACAAACAGTGCAACAAGCTTTCGAAATGATCCTGAAGGAAATCACCGGGGAAGTTAGAAGTTAGATTTACGAAGTGCGATTTGAAAACCGTAGTTCTTTTTGCCACAAATTCACAAATATTTTCTTGTTTTCTGGATTAAAAAATGATGCTAACCTGCAAGGTCTTTTTTTGAGCTTGTAGGTTTTCTATAAGTAGTTAGCTTTTTAAACTTTCTAAGACTGTTTTAATCACAGTTGACTTAGATGCGGCAAAGATTACAAAAGGGCGCCATCGGGATTCTTACATTTCAGAAAAAACAAATGTCCCGTTAGGGACAATATATCGGTAAAATAAAGAAGTAAGGCTACACTCGTCCCGCTAGGGACGAAATACAGGTGCTGTGGCTACATACTACAGCCTTCGTAGCATTTCCGACCCAATCCCTTCCTGCTCATTGTTAATTGAATGGGTTGTCACAGATGCAGGAATTTTAATCGTCACAAATTACAAATCCGCGCCATCCGCATCGGGGAAAGGTCATTTTCAGTAAGTTTGGATGCAAATTTCCGGCTTAGACAGTTCTTCACCAGGTGGTCTTCCGAAGAAAAGTAAAACAGGTCTTTGACAGAAGTTCCAAAAATGGCATTTTTGAGGGAGATTTCAGGAGTTGAACTGAAAAACTAACTTCAGAAAAAATATTTTCATCTGCTATTGGCTATTAGGTAAAAAAATCGTTAATTTGCAGCCTGTTTTGAAATAACGAGTTAAAGTATAGAGCAATGTCAAGAGTTTGTGAACTTACAGGTAAGAAAGCAATGGTAGGAAACAATGTTTCCCACGCGATGAACAAGACAAAACGTAAATTTGACGCCAATTTGGTTAAAAAACGTTTTTTTATCCCTGAAGAAGATAAATGGATCACTTTAAAAGTGTCTACTTCTGCTATTAAAAATATTAATAAGAAGGGAATTTCGGCTGTAATCAAAGAAGCAAGGGAAAAGGGTTTTTTAAATAAGTAATCCTTAACATTTAAGACGCAGTAAAATGGCAAAGAAAGGTAACAGAGTTCAGGTTATATTAGAGTGTACAGAGCACAAAGCTTCTGGAAAACCAGGAACTTCAAGATATATCACAACAAAAAACAAAAAGAACACGCCAGATAGAATGGAGTTGAAGAAATTCAACCCTATCCTAAAGAAGATGACGGTTCATAAAGAAATAAAATAATTAAGTCATGGCAAAGAAATCAGTAGCAACATTACAGACAGGATCAAAGAGGTTAACTAAAGCTATTAAGATGGTTAAATCTCCAAAGACCGGCGCCTATACTTTCCAGGAAGCTATTATGGCCCCTGAAATGGTAAATGACTTCCTGAACAAGAAATAAGTTATTTTCAAAATATACAAAAGCCGTCCCGGTAGCTATCGGGACGGCTTTTTGTTTTTGTGTATATTTACCCCGGCTAGCTCTCTTATATTTGCAGCCAATTGTTCAAATAAAGACCAGACCGTATAATGAGTTTATTTAAGAAAATGTTCTCCCGGGAGAAGAAGGAAACCCTTGATAAAGGGCTCGAAAAATCCAAAAACGATTTCTTTTCCAAACTGGGTAAGGCCGTGGCCGGGAAATCTAAAGTTGATGACGAGGTTCTCGATGACCTCGAAGATGTATTGGTGAGCAGCGATGTGGGCGTGGGTACTACCGTAAAAATCATTAAACGCATTGAAGAACGGGTGGCCCGCGACAGGTACCTGGGTACCGATGAGCTTAACAGGATCTTGCGCGAAGAAATTGCCGCCCTGCTCTCGGAAACCAACTCGGGCGAAGCTACCGACTTCTATGTGCCTGCCGATAAAAAACCTTATGTGATCATGGTAGTTGGCGTAAATGGTGTTGGCAAGACCACCACTATCGGGAAACTGGCTTACCAGTTTCAGAAAGAAGGAAAAAAAGTGGTGCTTGGTGCAGCCGATACTTTCCGGGCGGCGGCTATAGACCAGTTACAGGTTTGGGCCGACAGGGTAGGGGTGCCTATCGTAAAGCAAAGCATGGGCAGTGACCCGGCTTCGGTAGCTTTTGATTCGGTGCAGAGTGCCGTTAAACAGCAGGCCGATGTGGTGATCATTGATACTGCAGGCCGCCTTCACAACAAGGTGAACCTCATGAACGAGCTTAGCAAAGTCAAAAGGGTGATGCAGAAGGTGGTAGACAACGCCCCGCACGAAGTGCTGCTGGTACTCGACGGCTCTACCGGGCAAAATGCCTTTGAACAGGCCAAACAATTTACTGCAGCTACCGAGGTGACTTCCCTCGCGGTGACCAAATTAGACGGTACCGCAAAAGGAGGGGTGGTGATAGGTATCAGCGACCAGTTCCAGATTCCGGTGAAGTACATCGGGGTGGGAGAGGGCGTTGAAGACCTGCAGGTTTTCAATAAATATGAATTCGTAGACTCTTTCTTTAAAAAATAAATCGGTGTTCATGAAGCAGCTCCTCTTTCTTTGTCTGCTCCCGCTGGTTTTTATCTCCTGTGGCCTAAAAACGGGAGAAGACAAAGAGGCTAAGGAGGCCCTGGTGTGGCAGCCTGAAGATGAAACTGCCGAACTCGAGGAGCAGACCTCTCACGAGCTCGAAAGAATGAGGTTCAGGCTTATTAATTCAAAGTACCTCGACAAAAACGAAATATGGAAGCCTTTTGAAAAGGATCTTGCCAATTTTTCTGCCAGGAAGTACGAATCTTTAAAGCCGCTCATCTTCGAAAGAAGCATCCCCGAACTGCAACGCGCGGTGAAGAACGGCCGACTCACCTATACCGATCTTACGCTTTTCTATATCTACCGCATCAGGGAGCTGGAAAGCAACAATGAGCTTTCGCTAAATGCGATAATTGCTTTGAACCCCAATGTGGTAAACCGGGCCAGGGAACTCGATAAGCGCGGAATTCCTGCAGGTATCGAGAATTCCGTGTATGGCATGCCGGTGCTTCTAAAAGACAACATCAATACTGCCGGGCTCACAACTACCGCCGGGGCCATTGCCCTTGCCAACAACATACCTGCCAAAAATGCCTTTATTGTAGATAGGTTGGAGCAGCATAACGCACTTATTTTAGGCAAGGCCAACCTCAGTGAATGGGCCTACTACTTTTGTGATGGCTGCCCTTTGGGCTATAGCGCCGTGGGTGGACAAACCTTAAACCCCTACGGAAGGAAAGAATTTGAAACCGGGGGCTCCAGTTCGGGAAGTGGCGTAGCCGTTGCCGCAAACTATGCAGTGGCCGCCGTTGGTACCGAAACTGCCGGCTCCATAATTTCCCCCGCGGCTAAAAATGCGGTGGTAGGTTTAAAACCAACTGTCGGTTTACTGAGTCGCAGCGGTATTGTTCCTATTTCCGAAACCCTCGATACGCCCGGCCCCATGACCAAATACGTGATCGATACCGCCATTTTGCTCAACGCCCTTACCGGCAAAGATCCAAAAGACACAGTATCTGTGGCGGCAAATGAAGATTACGTAAAAGCTCTTTCTCCTGATGCTTTAAACGGAAAAAGGATAGGGGTAATGAAATCCCTCATGCAGGATTCCATTTACAACAAGGCCATTCAAACCCTGAAGGAAGGCGGGGCCGTGATCGTGGAATTTGAAGCCGAAGAAGTGCCGCTCAACAACTTCCTCAGCCTGCTCAATGCCGATATGAAAAAAGATCTTCCGGCCTATTTAAATACCGCCGCAGGAAAGCAGGTGGCCTTTGGCAGTGTAGATGAGATCGTAGCCTATAATAAAGAAGACAGCCTGCTAAGGGCGCCCTACGGGCAGCAGCTTTTTGAAGCTATTGTGGCCGATACTACCAGTGCTGCCCAACTTGAGAAAATTGTAGCGCAACTGCGCGATAAAGGGAGAAGCTTTTTTGATGTGCCCATGCAAAAGCACAATCTTGATGCCGTGGCTTCAATTAACAACTATCACGCGGCCTATGCAGCCGTGGCTAAATATCCGGCGCTGGCCGTTCCTGCAGGTTATGAGGCCTCGGGAGAGCCTAAGAGCATTACGCTTATCGCCAAAGCTTTTGAAGAGTATAAGCTTTTAAATATGGGCTATGCTTTTGAGCAGCTAAGCTATGCCCGCAAGCCCCCAAAGAATTACAGGTAATATGTCACAACGCAATTTGGTGATCCTCACCAAGATCATCCTCATCTACAGCATCTTTTTTATTTTCATGAAAGCAGTCGTTATTTTTGGCGGTGCCTGGCTCGTGCCCAACCTGCTTCTAATGCTGCCTTTTCTTATTTTGGGAACCATAGCCGGGATACAGATAAAGCGCGAAAAATATTCCTGGTGGCTGGTGGGTATTGGCGCGGCAGCTATCATCATCATCCGCGTGAACGAAACGGCATTTAGTGTTTGGGTGCAGCAGCAACTCATGAACCAGGCCTAAAATAGCTACGGAAGCACCTCTTCTGAAATGCCATTTTTGGCACTTAATAATTCCTGAAACCAGCATTTCTTCGGAAGTCTCAGCTTTTATATTGAAGGCCAATCCCTGCTGAAGTATTCTTTTTAGCCGGAAGCAAACCTGATGCATTCTCCCCTAAAATCTGCCTGTTCTTTTGCTGAAACCTGTCTGACTTTTAAAATCTCTTCTAAGGCCACCGGACTTTCTTTTTAAGAATACGTTATGAATTCCCTGAAGCTGAGGCTGAAAGCCTGAAATTTCATCGGTACCCCTAAAAACCCTTCAAAAATGTCATTTTGTAAGGAATTTACCAACTATCTTCCTAAAAACCCTTGATAATGAGAGTTGTTTTACGGATTCCCGTAAGCTTCTTTAACAAATATTTAATAGCTTTACTGAAGGCGCAGCAGGGTTTGTTATTATCCCTTATAGACGTTGGATAATCAAAAGAGCTTGTTGTTTTATAGATTGTTGGGAGTAATTAAAATTTTCAGATATGGATAAGCTTGAATTATTGGAGAAGTTAACTTTTGGTGAAAGAATTGCTGAAGACGAAAGCACCAAGCTAAAGGGATACTTTGTATCAACACATATTTGGTCACAAGTCTATAACGGCAAGACTGATGTGATTTATGGACCCAAAGGAAGTGGGAAAAGTGCTATTTACTCCATTCTGGAAGGTGAGGTTGACGATCTTTTTTTCAATAAGAATGTACTGATTACTTCTGCTGAAAATCCGAGAGGGAATACTGTTTTCAAAGGCCTCACTCTAAATCCACCAACTAGTGAAAAGGAATTTGTCCGATTATGGAAACTATATTTCCTTATTATAACTAATTCAATTCTCCTTGATTGGGGGATCAATGATGAAAACATAAAAAAAATTGGAAGATCTCTTGAGAGTTCAGGATTAAAACCGCCTGAAACTAACTTAAGGTCTATCCTAAAAACCTGTATGGATTATGTTAAGAGTTTTGGAAATATTGAGTCACTTCAACCTGGAATTGATTTGAATGAAGCTACTGGACTTCCTTCAGGGTTAAGCATGAAGGTTTCTTTCAGAGAACCAAATACAGCGGAACGAAAAGCTGGAATTGTTTCAGTTGAATCTTTGTATGAACTTCTTAATGAGACACTAATCAAAAATGAAATCTCATTATGGATTTTGATTGATAGGTTAGATGTAGCGTTTTCTGAGAACCTTGATTTAGAAACGAATGCTTTAAAAGCCTTATTTATAGTTTATAATGATCTAAAACCATATGGCAATATTGAGTTAAAAATTTTCCTTCGAGATGATATATGGAGAAGAATAACAAAGCAAGGCTTTAGAGAGGCGAGTCACATAACTAAGACTGTAACAATTACATGGACTAGAGAATCGCTTCTGAACCTAATAATCTCTAGAGCACTAAATAATGAAGATATAATTAAGCATTATGATGTCGAAAGGGAAGATGTTTTAAGTGATTTTGATAAACAAGAAGCTCTTTTCTACCAATTATTTCCAGATCAAGTTGATCAAGGAGCCAAAAAACCACGTACTCTTGACTGGATACTTTCTAGAGTTCGAGATGGGCTGAATATTGTTGCCCCGAGAGAATTGATTCATTTGCTTAATGAAACGATTTCAGAACAGATCAATTTAGTAGCGATTGGTGAAGATAAGGGAGATAGTAAGTCTCTTTTTGCACCTGTTGCCCTAAAAAGAGCATTAGATAAAGTATCCAAGGTTAGATTAGAACAGACAATCTATGCCGAATATCCGAAACTAAGAAACTGGATTGAGAAGCTTGAAGCTGAAAAGGCTGAACATACTCCCGAGACATTGGCTAACCTTTGGAAGGTTGAATTGGAGGAAGCAAAAAAAATTGCTCAAGAATTAAATCTAATTGGATTCTTTGAAGAAAAAGGTACTAAACAATCTCCTAGATATTGGATACCATTTTTATATCGAAATGAATTAAAAATAATCCAAGGATCTGCAGATTAATTACTCCCAACAATGGTAACCGTTGCACAAGCCAATAATTTTTTGAATTCCCGCTACAAATAAGCCGCTTTAAGCGGTTTTTCTTTTATGGATTGGATTGGCTGTGAACGAAATTCAGGTTCCTTAAAATTGAACTGTGAGATTCCTGTAGTAGGTTTTTGGTTGAAGGAGCCAAGCGAGCTGCTCTGCTCCGGATTTCACCTTCTTCGCTTTGAATTTCAGGTATTTTTTGAGGTTGTAAGCAATGGCGGCCAGATGCATACATTTATTTGCTTGCCTGATCCCAATGGTATTCACCTTCCGAAGCCCCAGGAATTCCTTTAGTGTACCAAAAACAGGTTCTACAGTGCTTTGGCGTTTGGCTTTCATATAGCGGCCGCGCCTGGTCTTTACCCGTTCAATGTTCCTATCGTATTCCTCCCGGTAGGCAGTAATGTTGATCCTTTTTTCATGGCTTTTGCCAATGCAGTCCGTTTTTATAGGACAGCCTTTACAATCGGCCCGTGTGGTAAAATAATTGTCCTTTAGATTACCATTTTCCATTTTCTGCTTCCGGAAGGTAACTTTCTTGCCCTGTGGGCACAGCCAGTAATTACCTTCTTTAATATACTCAAATCCTTCAGGCCCGCCTTTGTAGGTCCCGTGCGGCGGGATGTATGTGGTCAGTCCTTTTTTCTCAAAGTATGCGTAATTTTCCCCACTGCTGTAACCGGCATCTGCCAATACATTCTCCCAGATCAAACCTTCCCGGCGCAAGCGCCTGTTGAGTCTTGCGGCAGTATCCTGTAGGTATTTGGTGTCTTTCTTGTCTGCGTGGTATGCCCGTACATCAGTGATAACGTGTGCTTCAATATCTACCGCCAGGTTACACAGGTAGTTCAGTTTTCTGGCCTTCCCGGGTTTGACACTTATCCTGGCATCGGGATCTGTTGGGCTGTAATGGGTTTTGTTGCTGGTGTACTTGCTGCCTTTGTTTTTGGCCCCGGGGCGCATGTCCTGGTCCTCGCTCCATTTCTTGTTCCGGCTTTTGATTTCCTGAAGCTCTTTCTTACTTGCTGTGATCTTCTGCTGTTTTTCAGGGGCTTTGTTCCCTTTGGCTTTGCGATCCCTGCTGCTTTGTACACGCACCTTGGAAAGATGCTCCTCGAGGTCTTCTGCCGGGACTTTGATCTCCAGGCTGTCCATGGAAGCATTGGCTTTTACAGGAGCGGAATCAATTGCCTGGGTGTGCCCGGTTACCAATCCGACTTCAATACACAGCTTTAAAACTTTGGTAAAAACTTCCTCAAAGATATCTTCAGGAAAAAGCTGCCGGGTACGGCTGATGGTACTGTGCCAGGGCAGTTCTTCATCCACATCATATCCCAGGAAATAGAGGATGTCCAACCGCATTGCACAATGGTTCATTACCCCACGATCCGTAGTAATGTTCTCTAAATATCCCACCAGGCAGATTTTAAAAAAGACCACCGGATCAATGCTTTTCTGTCCACTATCTCCGTAGAACTTTTGCGTAAGCGGATAAAGAAACTCCAGGTTCAGGGCTTCTTTTAAACGTCGGTAAAAATTTTCTTTTGGGATCCGGTCACTGAGACGGAAGGAAGTGAAGAGTTTTTCCTGATAATTTTTCTTGCCTTGCATATCAGAAAATTAGCATTTTCTGGTATCTTGTGCAACAGGCACAATGGCTAAGAAAACATAGGGCAGATAAGGCTTTCAGCAAGGTTCGTTTACCTAGCAAACTTCGGTTTCGGTGGACAGATAATCGCTCCGAAAGCCCTACGTTTCTTAGCCGAGAACATTACAGCCAATTTTTTCCTTGATGAAAAATATAGAAAAACAAGTAAATCTAACTTTCAATAAAGCTGTATATCTTCAATTAATGGCTGCATTAGATCCAATTTCTGATTGGTCTAAAATCAAAGATATTGTTATTAGTACTCATTCATTCTTTAAAGAATCACCAAAAGAAGAAATAACTGAAAAAATTGAAGAAATCGACAGCTATCTTTCAAAGATAGTTGAACAATTTCAATTAAGATTTCCGCCAAAAAAAAGCGTAGATGAAATTGCTGATTCTTGGAATAGTTGTTTCAAAAACGATAAAAATCCATTTCAAAATGGAGTCACATTCGGATGGTTAAATGAACTAATGAATATTGATGAGTTGAAATTGTACAAAGACGTTCCTTACCACTTCAAGATAGGATTAGTTGCTCATAAAGGATTTGGTGGTGTAGAAGAAGATTTTCTACTAAAAGATGCTTTTCACGTTCTTATTGAAGCACATAAATATTATGATTTACTAAACACGTATGCAGAGAAAGAAAAAATAAAACAAATTGCAGCAGATAGAATCGAATTTGATAAAAATACTTATAGAAATATATCAGATATTAAATTTGAAATTTCGTCTTATGCACGACTAGGAATTATTTCATTTTATGCATTTTTAGAAGGATTTGTAAATAGTGTTGGATATAGTTATAGAAAAAATAACATAGACCGTTTGAATCCTAATGAAAAGGAGATTTTAGAAGGTTTAAAAAATGGAAGACATATTTCTCTTCGACAAAAACTTGAAAAATTCCAGAGAATAATTAGAAAAGATAAAAAAGTAATATTAATTACTACAGATAACGCACAAACGGAATTCTTTGTTAACGAGTTTTTTAATGTATACGAAAACCTAAGAAATTCATCTGTTCACTTTTCACCTACGAAAGAACCAATTTGGATGAAACCAGATGATTGGTTAGAAAAAATTAATGATTTTTCAAAAATAACTTTAAAAATAGCACTTCAATTTTGGAAGAGTTGCTATGAAACAGATGAAGGTCCGTATTATTTAAATCAATTGGATTACGACGATTTTTATAAAAGATCCAAAAATAGACTTGAGAGTATTGTCGATATTAAAAATGAAATAAGAAAATTGGCTGAAACATAAGTTCACCGTAAATAACGGGTATTGCCGAAATAGTGTAATTTTAAACATCAGAAAATATTTAAATGACCAAAACCACTTTCGATAATTTAATGATCGCCACAATTGCTTTACTTCTTGTGATTGTGAGCATTTTGGGTAGGGAAGAATACAGCCCCATAGCCCTGCTTCCTTTAGTGCTCCTGTTTTTAAGCGGGAAAGCCTACTTCAGGAAACAATAAGCTGCTGCGGTACGGGCTGCCAAAAATGGCATTTTCAGAAGGTATTTTTCAGGTATAAGTGCGGATTTTTCTAATCGATTTCAAACTCCAGCCTCATGGTCACCGAGGCTGTTTTCTTCTTATCGGCGGTATTATAGGCACCGCCCCAGGTGAAGCTTTCGCCGCTGTTCTGGCCAATGATCTGGAAAACGCCAAGATCGGCACTGCGCAGAGAGCCCAGTTCACTGCCGCTGTTTTCGGCGATCTTTTCGGCCCTTATGCGGGCATCTTCTGTGGCGGCCTGGATCATCTGGATCTTGAGGTCACTTAATTTTGTGTAGTAATATCGCGGCGGAGTGGAGTTGAACTGCACGCCTTTTTGCAAAAGTTCGGTGATCTCACGCGACACTTTTTCAACCATAGGTACATCTGTAGATTCGATTTTTACGGTTTGCTGAAGCTGGTAACCTTTAAAGATTTCCCCCACGTAATTGCCGTTTTGGTATTGTGCTTCCCTAAGCTCGGTGGTCTGAACCGAGTTGAAAACAATATTTTTCTCGTCTATTCCTTTTGAAATAAGGTATTGCCTCACGGTTTCTTTGTCGTCGTTAAGCCTCTCGAAAGCCGCCTGCAGTTGCATGCTGGTTTGTGAAAAAGTACCTTCCCATACAATAAGGTCTGAAGTGAAATCTTCACTCCCCGATCCGGTCACTGCGATCACACCGGGAGGAGTGGCCCTTTTCAGGTAAAAATTTCCGGCAATGTAGGCAGCCAGTACTATGGCGACCGATACGAAAATGGGGGCGATGTATTTCATAGGGCGTTGTGTAAACGATTTTATTTTTAAAGATATAAAATAAGTCGGCACAGGGGTTAATTTTACCTCAAATTCCTATTTTTGCGCATGCACAACAACGTCCTTATTTTAGATTTCGGCTCTCAATACACACAATTGATTGCCCGCCGGGTTCGAGAACTCAATATTTACTGCGAGATCCACCCCTTCAACAAGATTCCAAATGAGCTTTCAGGTTTTAAGGCTGTAATACTTTCGGGAAGCCCTTTTTCTGTGAGAGCAGAAGATGCGCCACATCCCGATCTTTCCAGGATCAGGAAACAGCTTCCGGTCCTGGCCGTATGTTATGGTGCGCAATATCTGGCGCATTTTAACGGCGGAAAAGTGGAAGCTTCAGAAATAAGGGAATACGGCCGCGCAAATCTTTCGGTGATCAAAGATGGTGAAGCCTTGTTTGCCCATATTACTGAAAACTCACAGGTATGGATGAGCCACAGTGATACCATTAAAGAACTGCCCCAAAATGGGGTTAGGCTGGCAAGTACGCCCGATGTGTTAAATGCTGCTTACCGCATTGATGGTGAAGAAACTTACGCCATCCAGTTCCATCCCGAAGTTTACCACTCCACAGATGGAAAGCAACTTTTGGAAAACTTTCTTGTAAATATCGCAAAAGTTGAACAGGAATGGACGCCCGAAGCTTTTGTAGACATGACGGTAGCCGACCTTAAGAAGCAAATTGGCGACGATAAAGTGGTATTGGGGCTAAGCGGAGGCGTAGATTCTACCGTTGCCGCCGTACTGCTGCATAAAGCCATTGGCAAGAACCTTTACTGCATCTTTGTAAATAACGGCCTGTTAAGAAAGAATGAATTTGAAAGTGTGCTCGACCAGTACAAGCACATGGGGCTAAACGTAAAAGGGGTTGATGCTTCGGCACGTTTTTTGGAAGCCCTGGCAGGGATCTCAGACCCTGAAGGGAAGCGGAAGGCGATAGGAAAGACCTTTATCGATGTTTTTGATGATGAGGCCCACCGCATAAAGGATGTAAAGTACCTGGCACAGGGCACCATTTATCCCGATGTAATTGAATCTGTTTCGGTGAACGGGCCTTCGGTGACCATAAAATCTCACCACAATGTGGGAGGCCTTCCGGCTTATATGAAACTTAAGGTGGTTGAGCCTTTGAGGATGTTGTTTAAGGATGAGGTGAGAAGAGTGGGGGCAGAGCTGGAGATCGATAAGGAGCTGCTGGGCAGGCATCCTTTCCCGGGGCCGGGGCTTGCCATAAGGATCCTTGGAGATATCACGCCCGAGAAAGTTCGTATTTTACAGGAAGTGGATGCCATATTTATAAACGGATTAAAAGAATGGATGCTGTATGACAAGGTTTGGCAGGCAGGTGCGATCCTTTTACCGGTGAACTCAGTAGGGGTAATGGGCGATGAAAGAACCTATGAAAAAGTGGTTGCCCTGCGTGCGGTAGAATCTACCGACGGGATGACTGCCGACTGGGTGAATTTGCCTTATGATTTTTTACAAAAGACATCCAATACAATAATTAACAGAGTTAAGGGCGTTAATAGGGTAGTATATGACATAAGTTCCAAACCGCCTGCCACTATTGAGTGGGAATAAACAATGACCTATGAAAAAAATTGCAGTTCTTTTCCTCTTTTTACAAATGTTTGCCTTGCAGGCGTTTGCACAGCAGTACAAATACCACATTGTAAAAAGAGGGGAAACTACACAGGAGATTGCCAGGCAGTACAATATTTCTGAAGAAACCCTTTTTAAATACAATCCTGATGCCCGCCGCGGAATAGAACCGGAAGGAAAGCTGGTAGTGCCCATAAATGCTGGGGCTCAGGATAATATCCAGGCTTCAGGGCAGGAAGGTCAAAAATTCGTCATGCATCGCGTGAAGCGAAAAGAGACCCTTTTTAGCCTTTCGCAGGAATATAACGTGAGCATTGAAGATATTAAAAGGTTCAATAAGCATCTTTATTCCGAAGAACTTAGAAGAGGGGAAAAGATCAGGATTCCTGAAAGCAGCCCTGCTGCGCTAACGCAGAAGCCCGACCCTTCACCCTCTCCTTCAAATATTTTTGACCTAAGCGTGAAGGAACACGTGGTGCTTCCGCAGGAAACCCTTTACGGAATTTCCAGAAAATACAACATCACCATTGCCGATTTACAACGGCTTAACCCTAATATGCAGAACCTGCAGCCCGGGATGGTCATCACCGTAAGGAACGGCAATGTGGAGAAAGTGGTTGATGTGGATGGAAAACTTTTCAAATACTACCAGGTACAGCCGCAGGAAACCATTTTTAGCCTTACCCGTCGCTTCGGAATTAGTCGCGATTCGCTGGTGTCACTGAACCCGGCATTGGCCGATGGTTTGAAATCGGGCATGGTGCTTAAGATCCCGAATATTGAGCTTACTGAAGGTGTTGGCGAGTATGAAGCTGAAGAATTCGTGAACCTGGAGCGAAAGATGAATAACTACAGCACAAAGAACCTGGTGCTGATGTTGCCTTTCAACAAGAACAAACTTGTGGTGACCGATACTTCCGATAATTATGCCGATAGGATCAAGAAAGACCAGGTGATGCAGCTGTCGCTTGATTTCTATTCGGGTGTTTTGATGGCGGTAGATTCGGCTAAAACCATCGGGATCTCTACAGATCTCAGGGTGTTAGACACTGAACAGAATCCGGGGAAAGTGAACCTGCTGCTCAATACCGAAAACTTTAATGATGTTGATGCGGTAATTGGGCCACTTTTACAGTCTACCGTAGAGACTGCCGCAAGAGGTTTGGAACGAAGGAATATTCCCGTGGTTTCACCGCTTTCCAAAAAACAGATCACTGCGCTCGACAATTACCTGCAGGCCCGGCCTACAGATGAAATGTTGCGGGAAGCCATGATCACATTTATTTCAGATAATTCGGCAGGTAAGAACCTGGTGATCATTGCCGACGGAAGTGCGGGCGAGACCAGGAGAAGGCTTTCTGCTGCTTTCCCTTCAGCCAGGCTGGTAACTCCTTCAGAAGGTGGTTACATCAACCAGGCGCAGGTGGCGGGGGCTTTAGATAAAACCCGCCCCAACTGGATCATCCTTGAATCTGACAAGATTGGGGTGCTGAGTAATGCCACTTCATATTTAAATTCGCTTGCCGATTCTTACAAGATCACGCTTCTGACTACAGACAGGAACAAATCTTTTGAAAGTGACAATATTTCGAACAGCCATTTAGGAAAGCTCAATTTCCATTACCCTTCTGTAGACCGTGCTTTTGATCCTGAAAAGAACCGGGATTTCATACAAAAGTACGTTGAAAAATATGGAGTAGTGCCTAATTCCGCAGCGGTAAGAGGTTTTGACGTGACCTATGATGTGCTGTTAAGGCTGGCTTCGGCCGAAAACCTTTATGAATCTGTAAAGAACGACAGCGCAACCCAGTATGTAGAGAACAAATTTAGCTACGAGCTTCGTCCCGATGGTGGCTATATCAATAACTCCGTCTATATTTTATCTTACGGAAAAGACCTTAACTTAAAAGTAGTTAGATAATGACTTCAAAAGTAACTTACCTGGGCGACCTGAGAACCCGGTGCGAACATATTCAAAGCAATAACACCTTCATTACAGATGCCCCGGTTGACAACCAGGGAAAGGGGGAGGCCTTTTCCCCAACCGATACCGTTGCTACTGCCTTGGGGAGTTGTATGCTCACCATTGTGGGAATCAAAGCCCGGGACCTGGGGTTGAACGTGGAAGGGACCACTGCCGCGATCACCAAAAGTATGGCTGCCGATCCCAGGCGTATTTCGGGCATAAAAGTTGCAATTTCCTTCCCGGCTTCCTATGACGAGAAAAACAGGAAGATCCTGGAGCGTGCAGCAGAGACTTGTCCGGTGCTGTACAGTCTGCATCCCGATATCGTTCTGGACATCAGTTTTCACTATGAAAAAACTATTGCTGAATAGCCTTTTAATCCTGTTAGTTTCCTTCGGAATTCAGGCGCAGGAAGAAGATGCAAGAATGGGGTGGGTAGAAAATGCCCTCACCTGGGAAAATTTTCAGGCAGCGCCAGATCCTAACAGTCCTTTTTCGGCAAATACCAGTTCGGGGATTTCTTATTCCTGGTCGCTGAAGACCTCTGTTTTAGGAAAAGAATACCATTTTGAAGTAGAGTCGTTCTTCAACCCTCACAGGTCATGGGTGAAAGGCAGTGCTTCTGCCCATCTCCTGGCGCACGAGCAGCTGCATTTTGACATCACCGAACTACACGCCCGAAAACTTCGGAAAGCCCTTACAGAATTCGATTTCAAAAAGAGCAGGGAAGTGAAACCTGCTTTACAGAAAATCTATCAAGATGTTGAAAAGCAGCGGGCGCTCATGCAGCAAAAATTTGACAGGGAGACCAGGCACAGCATGAAGAAAGAAGCCCAGCTTGAGTGGCAAAATTATGTTGCTGAAGAGTTGAAAGAACTGGAAGTATTTTCTTCTTAAAAGCCGGCTACTTCGGCTTTGGCTTCATTAAATTCCTTTAGCATATCCTGTATGATTTCGGCTGCGGGCTTAATATCGTGGATTAAGCCGGAAATCTGTCCTATTTCGAGTTCCCCTTCGTCTAAATCCCCTTCAAACATACCTTTTTTGGCCCTTGCACGCCCCAGTAGTTCTATAAGTTGATCTCTGGAGGGGCTGGTAGAGTAGAGTGCTGTTACCTGCTCAAAAAAGCGGTTTTTGAGCAGTCTTACAGGGGCGAGTTCTTTTAAAGTAAGCACCGTATCGCCTTCTTTTGCCTGCACCACCATTTCCTTGAACTTTGGGTGCGAAGAAGCTTCGTGGCTGGCAACAAACCTGCTGCCTACCTGTACGGCATCGGCTCCCAAAACCATGGCGGCCAGCATGCCGCGCCCTGTCGCGATACCTCCTGCGGCTATAAGCGGAATTTTAATTTGTTCCCTCACCATGGGAATAAGGGTGAAGGTGGTGGTCTCATCCCTTCCGTTGTGTCCTCCTGCTTCAAAACCTTCGGCCACTACTGCATCCACCCCGGCGGCTTCGGCTTTAAGGGCAAATTTTACACTGCTCACCACATGTACCACTTTTATCCCTTTTTCCTGAAGGTGTGGCGTCCAGGTCTTTGGGTTTCCGGCAGAAGTGAACACGATTTTAACCCCTTCTTCAATGATGATCTCCATGATCTCTTCCAGGTTAGGGTAGAGCATGGGCACATTTACCGCGAAAGGAAAAGAGGTTGCTTTTTGACATTTTTGGATATGTTCCCTTAGTACTTCCGGGTACATAGAGCCTGCGCCAATAATTCCCAGTCCCCCTTCGTTGCTCACTGCGCTGGCAAGTTTCCAGCCGCTGGCCCAAATCATTCCGGCCTGTATAATAGGGTATTGTATATTGAAGAGTCGGGTAATCCTGTTGTTGGTCATGAGGTTATTCTGTTTTCAACCCTTTCAGGGTTTTGGATCCTGAAAGGGTTTTAGTTTTTCGGGTTTTTAAGCCTGGGAAAGGCTTTCCTTCAAATTTAAGAAATTACCCCCGATCCAATCAACTCATCATCCAGGTGCCAGGCCACGAATTGCCCTTCGGTGATGGAAGGTTGTGGGGTGTCAAAAATGACATAAAGACCATTCTCTGTTTGGTAGAGTTTTGCCTCCTGAAGCTCCTGCCTGTAACGAATACGGGCTTTTACGCGCATTTCTTCATCGGCTTCCAGCTTCAAATCTGGGCGCACCCAGTGAATTTCATCGGGAGAAATGAAAAGTCCGCGCCGGTAAATTCCGGGGTGATCTTTGCCCTGCCCGGTGTAGATCACGTTTTCATCCACATCGGTTTCAATCACGAACAAAGGTTCGGGAGTACCGCCCACGGCGAGTCCTTTACGCTGACCTTTGGTAAAATAATGTGCCCCCTGGTGGCGGCCTACTTTTTTACCTTCGGAAGGCTGGTAAGTGTATTTTCTGGACATGAATTCCAGTTCTTCCTGTTTATTCTGAAATTCTTTAGTTTCTAACTGAAATTTTTCTTCTGAAGCCGGGATTTCCACGATATCACCTTCTTTAGGCTGCAACTTCTGCTGAAGGAATTCAGGGAGCCTTACTTTTCCGATGAAGCAAAGGCCTTGTGAATCCTTTTTTTCCGCAGTGACAAGATCCTGTTCCGCAGCAATTTTTCGCACCTCGCTTTTTTGAAGTTCGCCAATAGGAAACAGCGTTTTTGCCAGCTGCTCCTGTGAAAGCTGGCAAAGAAAATAAGACTGGTCTTTATTTTTGTCCTTTCCCGAAAGCAGCCTGTAAACAGGTTTGCCATCAACTGCGGTCTCTGCTTTGCGGCAATAGTGGCCGGTAGCTACAAAATCGGCCCCCAGGGAAAGGGCGATCTTCATAAAGACATCAAACTTGATCTCCCGGTTACAAAGCACATCAGGGTTTGGCGTGCGGCCACGTTCGTATTCATTGAACATGTAGTCTACGATGCGCTCTTTGTATTCGGCACTAAGGTCTACAGTCTGGAATGGAATTCCGAGTTTTTCGGCCACCAGCATTGCATCGTTGGAATCATCGAGCCACGGGCATTCTTTAGAGATGGTTACGCCTTCATCATGCCAGTTCTTCATGAACAAGCCAATCACTTCATAGCCCTGCTCTTTTAAAAGATAGGCTGCAACACTTGAATCTACCCCGCCCGATAGACCTACAACTACTCTTTTCATACGCTTTTCCTCCCTTTTAAAGGTCTTCAATTAGGGCGCAAAAATACGGAAAATTTGTCACTTTTGAGAACTTGCAGGTTAAGGTCCATCATATAAAAAAAGCGACTTAGGTAAGCCGCTTGATTTATGGTAGCATAGAAATTTACTACTGTTTTTCGAAAGAAAAACTGCCTGTTGAGGAAGTTTGGAATGTAAAGCTATCATCACCGGTAAAGGTCACGTCGCCTTCAACAGCTCCAATAACCGGTACGGCCAGTTTGTAACGTGAGTTACCCAGATTTTGCCATTCCCCTGAGGAGCTCTGAGGCGTGCAGTTAGCCTGGGGGAGATAAAATGTGGCACTTCCGGTATTTCCTTTTTTTAGAGTAACAAAAGATTCTTCTGTGCAGCCTCCTATCTCAAAGGCGCTGGCTTCAACGAGAGTCCAGGTGCCTATGATTGGGTCGTCAGCTCCGCCGCCGTCGTCATCGCTGCTACAGGAGGTGAAAAATATCAATGCAAATGCCGATAATAGAAATAGGTACTTTTTCATAAATGTTCTTTTTGGGTTTGTGTAAATATATTAAATCTTAAAAGAGCTGGGTATGCCTAAAATTCTTTTTCTTCTTTAAACGATCCGTTTTCATAATATTTCCAGGTGCCGTGGTGTTTGTCATTGCGATAGAGGCCTTCGCTTAAAAGTTCTCCCTTGCCGTTGTAAATCTTTGCCGGGCCGTGAAGTTTTCCGTTTTCATAGAGAAGGTCTTCCAGCACTACGCCCTTTACTGAGTACAGTTTTCGGGGGCCGTTGAGTTCTCCTTTGCTGTAAGCAGCTTCTTCGGCGAGCTGCCCATTCTCGTAATAGACCTTTTTCTGCCCATGTAATTTTCCCGCAACATAATTTTCGGTCATCATAACGGCATCAGATCCTTTGTGGTAGTAAGTCCATAGGCCGGTGCGCTTTTGGTCTGTGAATTCACCTTCACTAATGGTACTGCCATCCTGTGCCAGGTATTTTGCTTTTACCGACCCGGAGCCGCGATCAAAGTTCATCACGGCTACGGGTTGTTTTAATCCTTCTTGATAATATTTAAACAAACCTGTTCTTTTTCCATGTTCAAATCTGCCCTCATATTTGGGTTGGGATTTGTTGTTGTTATAATATTCTACCCATCTTCCATGCTTTTTTCCATTGCTGTCATAGGTGTTAAGCGCATCCTGAGCCCTGCTTATCAATGTAAACAGGAGGCATAATGACCACAGGCTGATTTCTCTTATAATTCCTTTCATATTTTTTGTTTAAAAAAAATTAACTAAACTTAAACATTATTGTTTCTTCTTTTATTCTACATTTGATTTGTAACTTAAAAATAACTACAAATGAAACATTTATTGAACTTAAAAAAAATAACAGCAGGCCTGTTTTTTGTGCTGGCTTTTACAGCCTGTAGCGATGATGACGATGATACTGCCGTTCCGGTTGTGGAGACCAACACCATAGCCGACTTTGTAGCGTCAAATGACAATTATTCTTCCCTTGAGGCTGCGCTCGAGGTTACCGGTCTTACTTCAACGCTGGATGGAACTCAAAATTATACCGTTTTTGCTCCAGACAATGATGCATTTGCTGCATTTCTTGAAGACAACGGATTTTCTTCCCTTTCTCAGGTCCCGGTAGATTTGCTTACCCAGGTATTGCTTAACCATGTGCAAATGGGGGAAATTATGGCTGCCGATCTTACTACTGGTTATATTGAAAGTATGGCCACCGGAAGTGCTTCCGAAGAAAACCTTTCCATGTACATTAGTACAGAAAACGGAGTAATGATCAACGGAGTGGCCACTGTGACTACTGCAGATGTTGAAGTAGACAACGGGGTGATACATGCAGTAGACGAGGTAATTGGTTTGCCAAGCGTGGTGACTTTTGCACTTGCCGACCCTACTTTCAGCAATTTGGTAGCCGCTCTTACCCGTGAAGATGACTTTACTTTTGTAAGTACTTTAATGGGCACAGATGAGCCTGCACCATTTACAGTATTTGCCCCTACCAATGAAGCTTTTGCAGCTTTGCTGGGAGAACTTGAATTAAATTCATTAGCTGATATTCCGGCTGATGGCCTGGCTTCGGTTTTAAGCTACCACGTGGTTGCCGGTGCTAATGTAAGATCATCGGCACTTACAGACGATATGGAAGTTGCCACGCTTGCAGGACAATCATTCACCATTGATCTTGACAATGGTGCCGTGGTCACAGATGCTAACGGAAGAACTTCAGAAATAATAGTGACAGATGTACAGGCCAATAACGGTGTTGTTCATGTAATTGACACCGTTTTATTACCCGCTATGTAATTTAGTGATTTGTTGATAGGTTTAGTTAATGCAGAAGAGCCCGAAATTTTCGGGCTCTTCTTATTTATATACCAGGTCAATTACTTTTTGCTTTTCTTCTGTTGTTCTTCGGCCTGTTCCATCATTTCCTGCATTTTACGTGCAAATTTCCCCTGTTTTTTAGGTTTCTTCTTATTCTCCTGGATCTGTGCGTGAATCTTGTCTTCATCTATGATGAAGTTCTTGATTACCAGCATGATGCCAATAGTGATAAGGTTTGAGGTTAGATAGTACAGGGAAAGTCCGCTCGCATAGTTGTTGAAGAAGATCAACATAAAGAGCGGGGAAAGGTACATGATGAATTTCATGTTGGGCATTCCCGGCTGTTGTGCATTCTGCATGGTCTGCCCGGTAGTCATCATCATATAAATGAAGATGGCGATAGAAGCCAGGATTGGGAACAAACTCACATGGTCTCCATAGAACGGGATGTAAAACGGAAGTTCTGCAATCTTATCGTAACTTGAAAGGTCATCTGCCCAAAGGAAGCCTTTTTGCCTTAGCTGGAACGCACTGGGAAAGAACATAAAAAGCGCATAGAACACCGGGAGCTGCATCAAAGCTGGCAAACAACCACTCATAGGGCTGGCACCGGCTTTACTGTACAGCTTCATGGTTTCCTGCTGCTTCTTCATTGGGTTATCCTTGTACTTCTCGTTGAGCTCGTTGATCTCGGGTCTTAGCACCTTCATTTTTGCCTGAGACAGGTACTGTTTGTACTGTACGGGAGATAGCAAAAGCTTTATGGCAATGGTCATTACAATAATGGCAATCCCGTAGCCCATGTAGTTGGTGATAAAGGCAAAGAAAGGGATAAAGAAATACCTGTTTATCCAGCCAAAAATCCCCCAGCCCAAGGGCATGATCTCATCAAGGTTCCTGTCGTAATCATTCAGGATCTTGTAATCACTTGGGCCATAGTACCAGTTCATGTTATAGTTAAGTTCTCCCCCCTCTAGCTGCAATGGCATGGTTGAGGCAAAGGCCTTGGTGTAGAGGGTGTCTACTTCCTCATCTTCTACCAGGTCTTCAGACCTGAAAGTTCCGGTTTCAAAAGGGGTGTCGGTAAGCAGGATAGAGGTAAAGAAGTGCTGCTTGTAAGCGACATAAGAAATATCCTTTTCTTCGTCTTCACCATCGGTTACAGATGAATCATCCCCGCCATCGTACTCGTAAACAAGTTTTGTGTACCTGTTTTCATAAGTAATACTCTTTGCGTGCCTGTAACCCTTCAGTTTCCAGTCGAGAACTATAGGGGCCGAAGAATTCAGTACGTCATTTAAGCCCTGTGAGCGTACGGTGAAATCCATCATGTACTCACCGGGTTTCAGCACGTAACGGTACTCAAGGAATTCTTCCGGAGAAACCTTTAGTTTCATAGAAACTATGGTGTTCTCCCCGTTTTTGGTTACCGTAGGCTCAAAATAAAGGTCTTTAGTATTTAGAACTCTCCCGTCAGTAGTTGAAAAACTCAGGTTAAAAGAGGCATTGTCATCTTTTACCAGGTATACAGGTATAGAATCGAAGGTCTTGTAATTCTTCATTTTTGCTTCGGAAAGATATCCGCCTTTGTTTGAGAAGCTCAGGGCGAGAACATCGTTTTCAACCGAAGTGGTATTTTCTGAAGCCGAAGGCAGGGTGGCCGAATACCCAAAAGCGCCCAGCCTTGCTGCTGCCCGCGCTACCGCTGCCGAATCTGTCTCCTGTACTGCATCATTGTAAGGCAGTACTTCTTCCTGTGCATCGGGAGTTACTACAACCTCATCGTTAGCCGGTTCTTCCACCACTTCGGGAGCCGAAGGATTCATGTACAACATCCACAACAGGATTCCCCCAATAAGCAGGAAACCGATTAAGGAATTGATATCTAATTTTTTTTCTTCCATTATAAAAATTAATAAACGCGGATCTTTCCGCAGTCATTGCCTGTCAAAATTGTGGCCAAAAAAGGCTACTGTGCCAGGCTGGCATTCTTTTTTTTCTGTGAATATTCTTTTGCAGCTTTAATAAAGGCTATAAAAAGAGGATGCGGGCTGGCTACCGTACTCTTGTATTCGGGGTGGTACTGTACGCCCACAAACCATGGGTGGTCTTCTATTTCTACAATTTCCACCAGGTTGGTCTTGGGGTTCACCCCCGTGCTTTTTAGTCCGTGAGACTCCATCTGGGTGCTGTACTGGTTGTTGTACTCGTAGCGGTGGCGGTGTCTCTCAAAGATCTGGTTGCTGCCGTAAACTTCTTTCGCTGTAGAGTTATCTTTAACGCTACATTCCCATGAACCCAATCTCATGGTGCCTCCAAGATGGGTGATATCCTTTTGCTCTTCCATAAGGTCAATGACCGGGTGGGGAGTGTTGGGATCCATTTCAGTAGAATTCGCTTTTTTAAGTTGCAGCACGTTTCGGGCGAATTCGATCACTGCCATTTGCATCCCCAGGCAAATTCCCAAAAATGGCAGTTTGTTCTCTCTTGCAAAACGCACGGCGTCAATCTTGCCTTCCACACCGCGTTCTCCAAACCCCGGGGCCACGAGAATCCCGTCCAGGTGGGAGATCTTGTTCTGGATCGTGCTTTGGTTGATAAATTCTGAATGTATGCTCTCCACATTTACCTTCACCTCATTGGCGGCACCTGCGTGAATAAAAGCTTCCAGTATAGATTTATAGGAATCCTGAAGTTCCACATACTTGCCTATAAGGCCAATGGTCACTTCATGTTTTGGGTTTTTGTGGCGCTTCAAAAATTCGTTCCACTGCGTGAGGTTGGGCGTGGTATCATCGGGAAGGTTTAGCTTCTTCAAAGTTACCGTATCCAGGCCTTCGTGCAGCATCATGTTAGGCACGTCGTAAATGGTAGAAGCGTCTATAGATTGAATAACGGCTTCCTGTTTTACGTTGCAGAAAAGTGCGAGCTTGCGCCTTATGTCGTCAGAGAGTTCGTGTTCGGTACGGCATACCAGGATATCGGCTCTCAGTCCGCTTTCCATTAGTGTTTTTACACTGTGCTGGGTAGGTTTTGTTTTAAGTTCGCCCGCTGCCGAAAGAAACGGAACCAGCGTAAGGTGAATCACCAGCGCATTGTCATCTCCCAGTTCCCACTTTAGCTGCCTCACTGCCTCAATGTATGGCAGCGATTCTATATCTCCCACAGTACCGCCAATCTCGGTGATCACAATATCATACTCGTGGTTCTTGCCAAGTAGCTGCACACGCTCTTTGATCTCGTTGGTGATATGCGGAATGACCTGCACCGTTTTCCCCAAAAATTCCCCGCGGCGTTCTTTTTCAATCACACTCTGGTAAATTCGGCCGGTGGTAACATTATTGGCCTGGGAGGTATTTACGTTGAGAAAGCGTTCATAGTGCCCCAAATCGAGATCGGTTTCGGCCCCGTCTTCGGTCACGTAGCATTCGCCGTGTTCGTAAGGGTTGAGGGTGCCGGGATCAACGTTGATGTAAGGATCCAGTTTCTGAATAGTGGTTTTGTACCCACGCGCTTGCAGTAATTTTGCCAGGGAAGCAGCAATAATGCCTTTTCCAAGCGATGAGGAAACGCCGCCGGTGACAAAGATATACTTGGTTTCAGCCATTGTAGAGAGATGTTTGTGCGTCTTTTTATTCAGGGCGCTAAATTACAAAGAAGAAAAGAAAAAGAAACCATTTGCAGGATAATATGTTAGCAAAACTTTAAGGAATAAAATGTTTCAGAAACTCCTCAAAAATGGCATTATCGCGGGTATTTTTTCCGAATGCTTCGCAGGATATCTTCCATCCCGTTCACCTTAAGGTCCAGTACCTGCTGTAGTTGATCGCCGGTTTTTCCCTTCGGAAATCCCTGTTGCCTGAACCAGACCAGGTAAAATTCAGGTAGTTCTGAAAGATAGCGGCCTTTGTATTTGCCAAAATGCATCTTCGCATGGGCGAGATCGAGAAGGGCTTTGTAATCTGGTTTGAGGTCCATGCCGCTAAGGTCTCAAAAATGGCAAAATTGAAAAGCTTTTTTTCTGAAGTTTTTCCGAAGAAATTCAGCAGTAACCCCAACCTTCTTAAAGGTTAAAATCTTGGTAATTCCGCCTGTATTTTCTGGCAAATTTTGAGCTTTTGAGTAATTTCAGCCAAAAAGAAATCAATGGCAGTAATAGGATCAATAATAAAAGGGCTTATACAGGTAACCGATGCAGTTACTTCAGACCCCAAACCGTATGAAGCGCAGGCCGAAGTGTTGAAAAACCTTTTGAACCGGGCCAAAAATACTGCTTTTGGGCAGCATTACGGTTTTGAAGAGATTCTTGATGCCAATGATATAAAGGCAGAATTTGCCCGCCGAATTCCCATTTTTGACTACAACAAAATCAACGCCGAGTGGTGGGGCAAAATGCACGAAGGCCAGGAAAATGTGACCTGGCCCGGCAAACCACCTTATTTTGCGCTTAGTTCGGGTACCACGGGTAAATCGAGCAAGAGAATTCCCGTTACCGATGATATGGTGGAGGCCATTCGCCAGACCGGGATCAAGCAGGTGGCTTCTCTGGCAAATTACGACCTGCCTTCCGACTTTTTTCAGAAGGAGATCATGATGCTGGGCAGCTCAACCGACCTTAAGCAGGTGGAAGACCACGAAGAAGGCGAAATAAGCGGGATTAGTGCCAGCAACATTCCTTTCTGGTTTCGTAATTTTTACAAACCCGGTATGGAGATTTCCCAGATTGAAGATTGGGATGAGCGGGTACTGGAAATCGCAAAAGAGGCCAGAAACTGGGATATTGGCGCCCTCACCGGCATCCCATCCTGGACAGAGCTCATGCTCAAAAAGATTATTGAATACCACGGGGCCTCCAATATTCATGAGATCTGGCCCAACCTGCTGGTATATTCTACGGGCGGGGTTGCTTTTGAACCTTACGAAAAAGCTTTCGATAAACTTGTGGCCCGGCCGCTGGTGGTGATAGATACTTACCTGGCTTCGGAAGGATTTATGGCATTCCAGTCCCGGCCCCAAACACATTCCATGCAACTGGTGGTAGACAATGGTATTTACTTTGAATTTGTGCCTTTTAAACCTGAATACATAGGAGAAGATGGTTCCGTAAAAGCCGGTGCGCCTGTACTCCCGCTGGAAGAAGTGGAGCCCGAAAAAGATTATGTGCTGTTGATTAGTACGGTTTCGGGAGCCTGGCGGTATGTGATTGGCGATACCATAAAATTCACCGATGTAGACCGTCTTGAAATAAGGATCACGGGTAGAACAAAATTCTTCCTTAATGTGGTGGGTTCCCAGCTTTCGGTCAACAAAATGAATGATGCCATTAAAGAAATGGAACAAAAATTCAACATCACCATCCCCGAATTTACTGTGGCCGCAGTTAAAAAGGACGGGGAATACATCCATAAGTGGTACCTGGGCACCGAAGCTGAAGTTGATGAAAATGAACTGGCAGCAGCCCTCGATAAGGCCCTGCAGGAAGCCAATAAAAACTATGCTGTGGCCAGGAACAAAGCTTTAAAAGGCGTTGAGGTGGTAAAGACCTCTCCCGATACTTTTACTTCCTGGAGCGCAGCCAATAAAAAGAAAGGCGGACAGGTAAAAATGGAAAAGGTGATGAATGAAGAAAAATTCGCAGCCTGGGAAGAATTTGTCAGTAAGCAATGAACCATTACCAATAAATCAAGAGTAATCAATAAACAATATTCAATATTCAATAATCCTTACTCCTTTACAGCTGTTCTTCTTCGAGTTTGTTTACAAGTACCAGGATCTCTTCGGGGGAAAGGTAGAGGCGGGCGATCCTTTCTTTGTAAGTGTCAGATAAGTGGGAGTTATTCAGGATAAAATCTTTGGTAGCAAGAATGTATTCGCTCATTCCGGCATTTACGGCGTAGGTATCGGCAGCACGTTCGGCCTGTTTGATGTAGTTTTCCGAAGTAATATACCTAAACCCGAAAATCACCAGCCCCATAGCCGATTTATCACGGTAGTCCATAACATGCCCCAGCTCATGTCCCAGCCAGCCAATTAAGACTTCGGAAGGCACATCGGCCATAGAGAACTCTTCTTTTTCAATAAGAAACCTGCTGCTCATAAAGATGTTGTAGCTCCTGTCGTTCTTTCCTTTAAAAAGGTTGGCAATTTTAGGCTGCGCCTGCATGAAAGATTTTTTGATGCTTTCCTTGTATTTAAATTCAATTTCCACACCTTTGAGTTCGGGGTAGTAGGAGAGCGCTACTTTTGCCTCGTGTAGTATACTTTTTGGGATAATCTTATTGCCCTGGTAAACGATCTTTTCTTCTTTCATGTCTTTTTTTGCGGCACAGCCCCAATTTCCTGCCAATATAGACAGCAGGAGCAGTAAAGCAAGTAATTTTTTGAGCGGTTTATACATGGTATTTCCTTAAGCCTGCCGTGATAAGTTATAATATCCCCAATCAAATACTTTGAAATATTTCTTAAAAGATGGGTGCTTTTACAGATTTTGGCTAATTTGAAGGAACTGTAAAAAATCATGCATTATGCCAGAACTACCCGAGATCACGCTGTACAAAGATTACCTCGATGCTACATCGCTCAACAAAAAAATCACTGCAATCGATTTTTTACATACCGGCGGATTACAGGCGTCAAAAAAGGCCTTTACAGAGGCTTTTAAAGGAAAAAGATTGAAGTGTAGCCGCAGGTTGGGGAAGTACCTATTTATTGAAACTACGGGAGATAAGGCCCTGGTGCTGCATTTTGGAATGACAGGAAAACTGGAGTATTTCAAAAATCAGGAGCCGCCAAAATATTCAGAAATAGTCTTTTCTTTTGAAGATAATGATCACCTGGCGTTTATATGCAAAAGGAAGCTGGGCAAGATCTTTATTGCTGAAAGTTTTGAAGGTTTCAGGCAGGAGAAGGAACTGGGGCGGGATGCGCTTGAACTATCAGAAGGCGAATTCCTTGAATTGTTTGAAGGTAAAACCGGAAGCATTAAAGGAGTGTTAACCGATCAACATGTACTGGCCGGAATCGGCAATTTGTATTCTGACGAAATGCTGTACCAGTGTAAGATCCACCCTAAGACCAAAACCAACACACTTACGGCAGCAAATAAGAAGCAAATGTATAAGAAGATGAGGCAGGTGCTTGAAACTGCCATTGAAAAGGAGGGAGTGCGAAAGGATTTTCCCGATTCCTACCTTATCAAACACCGAAAAGAAGGTGACGGCTGCCCTGCCTGTGACGGGAAGGTCAAAAAGATCAAGGTCTCCGGCCGCAGCACTTACTTTTGCCCATCCTGTCAAAAAGAGCAAAAATGAAGCTGCATATAGGTTGTTCCGGGTATAATTATAAAGAATGGCGGGGGGCTTTTTATCCCGAAAAAATGCCTCAGCGCCAATGGTTGGAGTACTATTCCTCCATTTTTGACAGCGTGGAGATCAACAATACTTTTTACAGGTTTCCGCGGGAAAAGACTTTAAAATCCTGGAAAGAGACTGTAGAAAAAGCTTTTCAATTTACCCTGAAAGGGCATCGTTATATCACACACCGCAAAAAGCTGAAGGAAGTTTCCGAAAGTGTGAAAGATTTTGAAGAGCTGGCAAAGCTTCTGAAGAAAAACCTGGGCTGCATCTTGTGGCAGTTGCCGCCAAACCTGCACCGCAATGACGACAAGCTCAGGGAATTCTGTAAGACCCTTGATCCCGGCCTTAAAAATGTGCTTGAATTCCGCCACGATTCCTGGTATGACGATGGAGTCTACGAAATTCTGAAGGAGCACAACATCATCTTTAGTTCCATTTCCAGCCCCGAGTTCCCCGATGATTTCATTAGCACAGCGAAGACCGGTTACCTGCGTTTCCACGGAACGGGAAAAAACTGGTACGACCACCTCTATTCAAGATCTGAACTCGAGGCATGGCATAAAAAGATCACCAACAGCAGTGTTGATGAGGTGTATATCTTTTTCAACAATGATATTCACGCCCATGCGCCTAAAAATGCACAGCAGCTAAAAGCACTCTTTGAACAGGCAAATTAGACCTCCAACTCCATCCCGTCATGCGCCGGGATAAGTTCTACCTCTTCTTCGAGGGCTTTGATCTTTTTCCTGCTCTCTTCGGAAGGATTTTCAAAGAACCATTCGCCATAGTGGCAAAATGCTATTTTTTTAGCGTGCGGAGATAGTAAGCGAATAAGATCGGGCACGCCGGTATGGCCAAAGATTTTGTCCTTTTTACGGTTGATGCGCCCGCCTTTCTTCATAAAAGTGGCTTCAGTGATCACGAGATCTATGGGCGGTAAACCTGCCAGGTGTGCTTTTTCTATCCAGGCTACATCTCCGGTGATAAAGATCCTTTTTCCGTCTTTTTCAATGAGGTAGCCAAGGGATTTCAGTTTAAGTGCATGAATGACGGGGATGGGGGTGAAGCTATAACCTTCGACTTCAAACTTTCCTGAAATGACATTTAGATTTGGGATAAGTTCGTGAGCTTCGGGCCCAAAAAGGGCAATTTTGGGAGTGAATTTTTCTTTTTCAGGAACAAAAAAAGCATGATCGGGATGAAAATGGGTGAAGATTATGGCTTCGGGATGATGTTCCAGATAGGCTTCTTCGCCCAGGTCTATTAAGATCTTTTCATCAAGCAGGTAGCCTGTATGGCGGCTGTGTCCTTCCGCTTTAGGTTCTATTTTTCCTCGGGTGCCTAAAATTTTTATCTTCATAGTTACAAATTAAATTCCGAAGGGATAGGTTTCAGGAGTTTTAGCGCCATTGGGTTGCAGGTGCAGCGGGTGAAGCCCCCGGGTTTTGTCAATGTACAGAAAAGCGTCATATCTTTTTGATATTTTTGAGGGAACGTAGTTGCCCCGCTCTCGGTGTGGGTCGTACACCACGCCCACGGCACGGTGTCCAATTTTGTCCTGCAGTTTTTTGTGCAAATGGGTGCCTTCCTCAAAAAGCAGCAATTTGTTTTCGGCCCCCAGCGTATGCAGCTTTCGTTCTATACTGCCTTCAATCCCTTTTGGCAGGTCCATACTTTTCATGGGGGCGCCCCAAAAATCCCCGGCAACCACGCTGCCTTCATAAGAGCCGAAACCCACCAGGTAAACCCCTTGCTCGCTGTGCTGCTGCCTCACCAGCTGCCCTACGTTGTGCAGGCCTTGTGCGGCCATAGTAGTAGCCCTGGCATCCCCAATGTGTGTATTGTGTTCCCAAACGACCACTTTAGCGTCTTTCCCATGATAATCTGTTAGCCTGTTGAGGGTTTCTACCATGTGGCTGTCACGCACGTTCCAGGAAGAATGGTCAAATTGAGCCATGGCCTCGTAGTATTTTTCGGCATTTTTGAGGACGAGGGAATTAAGTTCGGCATTGAGGCCTGCTTCGGGTTCATTCTCGTACTGCGAGGCTTTTTGCCTCACTTCCTTCAGCAGCTGCACTACTTCATTGCGGCATTTTTGCTGAAGTCCGCGGTAGGCTGTGACATACGAATCGTTCTTTCGGTAGGGTTCAAAACAATCGGCTGTACGCCGTGCGAGGGCGGCAACTTCAGGATCTTCTTTTTCGAGGTAGTTCACTATGATCTCCATAGATTCCCAGAGGCTGTAAACATCAAGGCCGTAGAAACCGATTTTATTTTTTTGATCCAGGTCTTTGTTGTGGTTCTTCATCCATTGGGCAAATGCGGCAATTTCCCAGTTGGCCCACATCCAGGTTGGCCAGCGCCTGAACTCTTTCAGCACATCGGCAATATGATCTGGCGTGCCGGGAAAATCTTTTACCCAGCGGTTGATCTCAAAACAATCTGGCCAGTCACCTTCAACAGCCACAAAATCGAAGCCTTTTTCTTTGATGAGCCGTTTGGAAATTTCGGCTCTCCAGGTGTAGTACTCATGGGTGCCGTGGCTGGCCTCTCCCAACAGCACATATCTTGAATTTCCAATTTTCTCCAGGAGCGGGTCCAGGTGCTGCACATTTTCCAGAGGTTTGATGTATTCTTTTTCCTTATCCAGTTTCATATCTCCAGTATTTTGTACAATAATTTACGAAAATGAACGGCCGGATAGAAAAATAAGCAGGGGCTTTAGAAAAGTTTAAGTCGGAATTAAACTTTTTTAAGGTCGTTTTAATTAATTTAGAAACCATGCAAACAGTTCAAATTGTAATTGGTCTCGCCATAATTTTATTTACTTACCTGGATTTTTTTCACACCACCCTTTCCGGAAACGGGTTTGGTATTTTCTCCAGAATTATAAACCAGATCCTGAACCGTATCATGATTCAAAACCGCAGCCGGTCAATTTTTAAATTTTCCGGAATTACACATTTGTTATTGACCACTTTTCTCTGGATGCTGCTGCTCTTCATAGGAACCTACGCGGTTTTTAGTGCCGAAGATTCCATGGTGGTGAATGGCACCACCGGGGTGCCTGCCACAGTCCCCGAAAGGTTCTACTACACCGGTTACGTTCTCTCTACTTTGGGCGTGGGGGATTTTGTACCGGGCACCGATACCAGCAGGGTGCTCACCGGAATTTTGTCTTTTTCAGGTTTCATCTTAATTACTACGGGGCTTACTTATTTATTGAGCGTGATCAATGCGGTACTCGAAAAGAAGCAGCTTTCCTTTCTCATTTCTACCATGGGGAAAGATGTGGAAGAGATCTTTAATTTTTATAAGCAACAGGAAGATCTGGAAAACCTTATTTCCAATGCCGGCGACCTCAGGCAGCAAATTTTGCAAAATGCCAGTAGTTACCTGGCCTTTCCCATGGCGAATTATTTTCTTTCCAAGAATCATGAGTCGGCCCTTATTTTACAACTGGCAAGGCTTCACGAAGTAATTATGATCATTCGGCTCGACTGGCGGCAGGAGTCTGTTCAATATAAAAAGCTAACTGCAATTCTCAATGGGATCAAAAAGTACCTGGAACTTGGGCTAGAAGATGCCGGGGCTGCAAAGCATAATGAAGAAGAGCTCAAAACCTACAGGAGCTACTGGATGAAGCACGGATACTACTTCAAGAATGAAAAAGCCGTAGACGAGCAGTTTTCATCAAGCCTTAAATATGCCGGCTGGAATTGGAAAGAGGTGTATAAGCTGAAGGAGGAGGAATAAAAAAAGCTGCTCAAAAATGTCATTTTTGAGCAGCTTTAGAATTTAATATTTAACGGAAATTAGTTGGTAAGTTCCTGCCTCACTCTTTCCTGGAGCTGGGCGTCAGTTTGCAACTGGTTTGCAATTTCTTCATATCGTTCCAATGAAAGTCCGCTTTCTTTGATCATACTTTCCATTTCCTGGCGGAAACCTGCCTGCATTTCGTTGAGCTGTGCGATAATGGCATCGTATTGTTTCTTTTCTTCAGGTGAAATGTCGGCGGCTTTTGCTTCCGGATTCATTTGAGCCTGGTGAATGGTATTAAACCTGGCTATTTCCATCCCTTCTTTGGTGATCAGCTCGCTAAGATCCTTCTGGGCTTCCTGGTTGATCATGCGCATCTTTTGAAAAGTAACCGCAAATTGCGCTATTTCCTGGTCAGTCACATTAGTTTGTGCCATTAAAGTTGAGGTGCCCAGCATCATAAAGAATAGAAGGCTAAAAATCTTCATTTTACGTAAAATCATAGTTTTTCAATTAGGTTTAGCACAAACCTAAAAGTAATGATTTAAAAAGGCAAAAAAAGACCTCTTTTTCGGGTTATTCTGAAGAAAAATCGCACTTTTCTCTCAAAAATGGCAAAAAATGACAGCTTTTTTCTTGAAGTTATTCCTGAACAGTTTCTTGTAATGCTGAAAGATCAAGTTTTACCTGCCCGCGCAAAATATCTTCAAAATCCTCCCTTTTTCTGATGAGGTGAGCTTCGCCCTTATACCACAATACTTCGGGCGGGCGGTAGCGGGAATTGAAGTTGCTGGCCATAGAATAGCAGTAAGCCCCTGCGTTGCTGAAAACCAGAATATCTCCTTCTTTGATCTCGGAAATCCTGCGGTTGCTCGCAAAAGTGTCGGTTTCGCAAATGTAACCCACTACCGAGTAGAATCTCTCTTTGCCATTGGGGTTTGAAAGATTGTGAATCTCGTGCCTGGAGCCGTAGAACATGGGGCGAATAAGATGGTTGAAACCGCTGTCTACACCTGCGAAAACCGTAGAAGTGGTTTGCTTGATGACATTTACTTTGGCCAGGAATTTTCCGGCTTCACTTACCAGGAACTTTCCGGGTTCAAAGGCTAAAGTAAGCTCCCGGCCGTATTCCTTACAGAAAGATTTGAATTTTGCTGTGAGTTTTTCGCCCAATTCTTCAATATTCGTCTCAATATCCCCTTCTTTATAAGGCACTTTAAAGCCACTGCCAAAATCCATAAATTCCAGGTCTTTGAAATTGCGGGCAGTTTCAAAAAGGATTTCCGAAGCATATAAAAATACTTCAATATCCAGTATATCGCTGCCGGTGTGCATATGTATGCCGTTAATGTGCATCCCGGTGTTTTCTACAATACGCAGCAGGTGCGGTATCTGGTGGATGGAAACGCCGAATTTTGAATCTATATGGCCTACAGAGATATTGGTGTTTCCGCCGGCCATGACGTGCGGGTTGATCCTTACACAAACCGGCACTTCCGGATTACGGGTGCCAAATTGTTCGAGTATGGAGAGGTTGTCAATATTGATTTGTACGCCAAGCTTTGCCACTGCTTCAATTTCTTCAAGAGAAACCCCGTTTGGGGTGTAAATTATTTTTTCGGGCTCTACGCCGGCCTCCAGGCCTAGTCTGACCTCCTGTATGGAAACGGTATCCAGCCCGGCACCCAACTGGCGGAACAAGCCTAGCACCGAAATGTTAGAAAGCGCCTTTACTGCGTAGTGCACCCTAAGGTTCTTTACGCCGCTAAAAGCATTGGTAAGTCTGTTGTACTGTGAAATGATCTTTTCGGCATCATATACATATACAGGGCTGCCAAATTTTTCTGAAATTTCTAAAAGGTCCTGGTTGTTCATAAATTCAATATTAAGGGCGCAAAAGTAAAATGGATTTTCGGCTTTTGTCTATCGCCTGTCTAAAATTAACCAATTCTAACAAATTGTTATTTATAAAAGGAAGAAATGCAGCAAATTTAGCAGGTTTGAGCAGGGACGAGAAAAAGTTTTTTCGTAATTTCCAATTGTTAATCAATGATTTATGGTTTCCAGGCTGGCCCTTTTTCCTTTACAGAGTGTAGTGTATCCCGG
Organism: Salinimicrobium tongyeongense; assembly: GCF_026109735.1. Classification (NCBI taxonomy): domain Bacteria; kingdom Pseudomonadati; phylum Bacteroidota; class Flavobacteriia; order Flavobacteriales; family Flavobacteriaceae; genus Salinimicrobium; species Salinimicrobium tongyeongense. Next base: position 2,868,118 of record NZ_CP069620.1, read on the forward strand.
TGAGGTCCTGCCCCTGCATATTTTTGAACCCCGTTACAAGGAACTTCTGGATGATTGTGAGGCAACAGGCATTAAGTTTGGAATTCCCACCTATATTGAAAACCAGCTCGATTACGGAACAGAGATGGAGCTTGTGGAAACGGTGCGGCGTTATGAAACCGGTGCCAGGGATGTTATTTGTAAAGGAACGAGGGTTTTCAGGATCAAAGAGTTTCTTCAGCAGGAGCCGGGAAAGATGTATGCTGGTGGTAATGTGGAATTTGTGGCGGAGCGCGAAGATACTTCCGAAGCCTTAAAAAAGCAGCTCCTAAACCTCATTTTTGAACTCTATGTTCACCTGGAAGTGCCGCGTCCCAAAGTGGATGTCGCGGCTTTCAAAAGCTATACGCTGGCTCATAAAATAGGGCTTTCCCTTCAGCAGGAATACGCTTTGCTGAAACTTGCTTCAGAAAGGGCAAGGCAGGAATTTTTGATCAACCACCTCACTATTACCATCCCCATCCTTCAGGAAATGAACCGGGCAAAACAGGTCATTGAGCTTAACGGGCACTTCAGGAATTATGACCCGCTGGATTTTCGGGAATTCAGGCTGCGGACAAAAAAATAAGGGAAAATTGCCCTTTTTGAGAGGGAAATTAAAAAGATTGGCAGATTCCTCTAACATTTGTTACTTTTGTGCACCTTAACGAACACTGAAGAAACACCTAATTATGAACATACACGAATATCAGGGAAAAGAGATCTTGAGCAGCTTTGGTGTCCGCACTCAGCGCGGGATTGTTGCCCAGGACGCAAAAGAGGCAGTTGAGGCTGCAAAAAAACTTACCGAACAAACCGGTACTGGATGGCATGTCATTAAAGCCCAGGTGCACGCAGGTGGACGTGGAAAAGGCGGGGGGGTAAAGCTTGCCAAGAACCTACAGGAAGTGGAAGAAATTGCAGGTCAGATTATTGGAATGAACCTGGTAACGCCACAAACTTCTGCAGAAGGTAAAAAAGTACACCAGGTTTTGGTGGCCGAAGATGTTTATTATCCCGGCGATAGCGAGCCTGAAGAATACTACATGTCTGTACTTCTTAACCGTTCTACAGGTAAGAACATGATCATGTATTCTACCGAAGGAGGTATGGATATTGAAACTGTGGCTGAAGAAACCCCTCACCTGATATTTAATGAAGAGATTGATCCCGCTACGGGACTGTTGCCTTTCCAGGCCAGAAGGATCGCTTTTAACCTAGGCCTTAGCGGAAATGCTTTTAAAGAAATGACCAAATTTGTAATGGCACTTTATGAAGCATTTGCAAAATCAGATTCTTCTCTTTTCGAGATCAACCCGGTACTTAAGACCAGTGACGACAAGATCATGGCGGTTGACGCCAAGGTAACGCTTGATGATAATGCCCTTTTTCGCCATAAAGATTACGCAGAGATGCGCGATGTGCGTGAAGAAAGTCCGGTTGAAGTTGAAGCCCGTAAAGTTGGCCTTAACTATGTTGATCTCGACGGAAACGTGGGATGCATGGTTAACGGTGCAGGGCTCGCAATGGCGACCATGGACCTTATCAAGCAGGCCGGGGGTGAACCCGCAAACTTCCTTGATGTTGGTGGTACTGCCGATGCAAAGAGAGTGGAAGAGGCTTTTAGGCTTATCTTAAAAGATGAGAAAGTAAAAGCGATTTTGGTAAACATCTTTGGAGGAATTGTGAGATGTGACCGTGTGGCTCAGGGAATTGTAGACGCATACAAGAACATGGGAGACACTATAAACGTGCCTATCATTGTTCGCCTGCAGGGAACCAATGCCGATATTGCCAAAGAATTGATCGACAACAGTGGGCTTGATGTTTACAGTGCGGTTGAATTCCAGGAAGCAGCAGATAAAGTGCAGGAAGTTCTTGCCTAAAAGAACTGCAACTTAAAATAGAAAGACCCCGGAAATTTCCGGGGTCTTTTCGTTTATATCGCCTGCGGAAAAAAATCTTCAGACTTTCCAGATTGCAGATTTGATAAACATTCTGCAACATTTCCATAACCCGATTTCTTTCTTCAGGAATGGCAATTTAAATACTTTTATTCCGGAAAACAAACTAAAGCTGCGGTGGTCATCACGAGCTTATATGGGATTATTTCAGAAGAAATTGCGGGAGGGGAGAAGAACTTTAAAGCAGGTTTTTGCATAACCGAAGTACTTCGAAGCCACATAAAAGAAGAGAAATAAAAAAAAGCTGTAACAAATGAGTTGACTCACAGTCTTTAAAGTACAATCATCAATCAATCCATTAATATTAATCTTTAAAACGAACAACTATGAAAACTTGTAAATTATTTTTAGCCGCTATTGCCCTAAGCTTATCGACTTTTGCCTTTGCGGGTGCCAACTCTGCTGTAGATTTTGAAGCAAAGACAGGTTCAATAAGTTACCAGATTGAACGCATGCTCTCCGATTCGGGCCTCGTCATTGAAGAAGATTTTACCGCCACCGTGATCTTTGAAGTAACCGAATCCAGAAAGATAAGAATCCTCCTCATTGAATCCCCTAACGAAGAGGTCAATGCTTTCCTGAAGAAGCGCCTTACCAATCAAAAGCTGCACGGTGATTCGTGGGACTCTGAAAAGGTCTACGAGTTGCCGGTAAAAGTTCAGGCAACGAGATAAAAAAAATCCGGGTATATGCCCGGATTTTTTTATGAATGCACTTTCAAATTTTGAAGAGCAGCAAAATTAGAGACCTTACATTTAGAACAGCCAAAATTTTGTTAAAATTATTCTAACCTGTAACAATCAGGATTTTAGGAAGTCTTTATAGTAAATCATCAATCATCAAAAACCATCAATTAATCTAAAAACGAACGTCATGAAAAAATTAAATCTGTTGCTAGTAATGTTTGCCTTAGTTATTTCTTCATCTGTTTCAGCAAAAGAGATCAGGAACCTCGCAAATCCCGATTCTGTTTCTGTTGAAATTGAAAGAATGCTTGAGAACCTGGAATTAGCCAATCAATGTGAACCGCTTGAAGTCACAATTTTCTTTTCTGTTTCTGAAGATCAAAAGTTCCAGAGTCTCCAGGTGTCTTCTTCTAATGAGGAGGTGAATTCGTACATTTTAAAGGAGTTGTCTAATGAACAATTGCCCGAAGCCTGGATGAAAGGTAAGATCTACGAACTCACTGTAGTGAAGAGGATGAGCTAAGCAAATTCCTGAATTTTAAATAAATAACCCGGAAGTAATCGCTCCGGGTTATTTATTTATAAATGTAAGCCGCATTCGGTTTTTGGGTTGTTGTTCCAGCGGCCCGAGCGTTCAACCCCCGGCGAAGTACAGTGGGAACAGCCAATGGAATGATATCCCTGTTTCACCAGCGGGTGAAAAGGCAGATCGTGTTTTTCTATAAACGCATCCCTTTCCTGTTTGGTAACATCCAGGAGCGGATAGAACTTCAAAATATCCCCGCGATTTTCAAAGATGTTAAGGCTGGCGCGGTGTTCACTTTGCCATTCCATGAGTCCGCTCACCCATACAGTATACTTTGCCTTGACCAGGTCAAGGGGTTTTACCTTGTTGATATGACAGCAAAAATCGGGATCTTTTTCCCAGGTTTTGTCTCTTTGTGTAAACTCGTGTTCTTCTTTTAGCGCGCTAACAGATTTTACATTGAGTCCGTATAGATCGGTAAGTTTTTGCCTGTATTGCAGGGTTTCCTCGAAGTGGTATCCGGTATCAATAAAATATACCAGCTGGTCTCGGTTAACATCTGAAAATAATTTTAAAAGGAAAGCCGACGTGGCAGCAAAAGAGCTGGTAAGCATCACCTCGGCAAGGTTAAAATCCTTGTATAGTTCCTCGATCCTTTCGTGAAGGTCGAGTTTCCGGTATTTTTGATTCAGTCTGTCAACTTCGGCAGCCGTAACTATTCTTTTTTCCGCAACAATTTCCATCGGCTATTTTTTGTCTTCCTTTTTGGGCATTGGCCCGCGTTTATAGATCACCAGGCCGTTCAAAAAATTCCGCAGAAACTGGTCTCCACACTCCATGTATTTTGGGTGGTCTTCACTTCGAAAGATCGCACCAATTTCACTTTTTGTAACCTTGAAATCAACAAGGGAGCAGATGTGAACAATATCTTCATCCCGTAGTTTTAAAGCAACTCTTAGCTTTTTGAAGATATCATTATTCGATAAAGGCATAGGTGAATTTTGAGCTGTAAAAGTAAGCAACCTGAATTTAAAAATGAAGTTTGAGAGGTATAAACTGTAAGATAAATAACAGCCCTGAACCTCTTAAAATGACAAAATGACATATAATTTTATTGAGAATGCGCCATAAAGTCTTAAATATGCAATTGGTATTTAATTTGACTTACACCGAATGAAAATTTAAAATAGTTTAATCTCAAAATATTAAAGTTATGAACCTTATTAAAAGAAACACCGACAACTGGCTTCCATCTATTTTTGATGATATGTTTAAAGCAGACTGGATGGACAATGGAAACTCAGGGATAAACCGTATTGGTACCAGCGTTCCTGCTGTGAATATCTCTGAAAATGATGAGGCTTTCAGGCTGGAACTTGCAGCTCCCGGAATGGCAAAACAAGATTTTAACCTTGAGCTTGATAATGGAGTGCTTACCATTTCTGCGGAAGAACAGAAGGAAAATGAGAAAAAGGAAAACGGGGGAAGGTTTACCCGCCGCGAATTTAGCTATACCAGCTTCAAAAGGGCCTTTAGCCTTCCTGATACTGTAGAAGCCGACAAAATTTCGGCCGAGTACAAAGAAGGGGTATTGATGATCAACCTTCCAAAACGTGAAGACGCGAAGGTACAGCCCAAGAGAATGATCGAGATTGGATAATTCTCGAACATAGTTTAATAGATTTTTTAAAAAGCGCCCTGAGGGGGCGCTTTTTACTTATCAAGCAGGATCCATCTGTTGCCGGCACTTTGAATGAGGTACTTCTGGCCGGGCTCAATGCTGTTCACCGAGCTGTTTGTAGTAATATCAAATAAATCATTGGTCCCTGTAAAATCCAAAGTTTTTCTTGTATTCCCCGGCCAGTTGAGCAGGTAAATAAGCCTGCCTTTATTAGTGGCGGCATCGGGAATTAAAACACTGCTCACCTGGTTGTTGATGCGTAAAGAATAGGCTTCGGGAGGGATGGGAAATGCTCCGGTGCCCGAGGCGGTTGAAGCATAAGTCCCCGAGTTGGGGTATTTCCAGGTGACCAGTCCGTTGGCGTCTGTGGTAAGCACCTGGTCTGCTGCCCCGCGCGTATCGGGCAGAACGTAATCGTTTCCGGCAGTGCCTATGCCCAGCCTTCCGGCAAAGTAGCCTGCAAAGACCTTTTTTGGATCATTGCCAAAGGCAGTGCTGTAAATGCCGTAGACAAAGCCGTTGCCCTGTTCGGTGCCAATTTCATTATAGATGCCGTAATGGTTTTTTGTAGATCCAAAAGTCTTCCCCACGTCGTTGTAAATTCCGTAGATATCTTCATTGGTGTTTTGGTTCACCTCGTTAAAAATCCCGTAATGAATTCCTATTCCGGCGCCACTCACCGAGTTTTTTATCCCGTATTTCTTATCCTGTGTGGCTGTGTTGTTACTGCTTAAAATGCCATAAGTCACGTTCTTTGTGGTAGCGCTGGCATTTTCTACTTCCAGGGGTGTGCGAATGTTGTGATCTTCGATATTGTCTATCATCACTTTTAGCTTCACATTGGCGGAAGACCCGCCAATGCTCACATTACCTTTTCTAAATACGGCTTCATCGGGGCTGGTGGAGGGGGAGGTGGTCCCTGTTTTGTAAAAATCTGAAGTAGCCTTGCCTCCCACAGCCTGCCAGCTGCCGGTAACCGAATCCCACCAGTAAAAACCGGGTGAAAACTGCCCTTTTTGAGAGCTTAGAAATACGAGCATCCCGTGCTGCTCGGCGCCGGGATTGGTCGCAGGGAAATTTGAGATCCGCGGGATAAGAATACCGTCGGTAGGTTCAGGGGAATTCGGATTTTCGGTGTAGATGTCCAGCTGAGCTTTAGGCTCATAAGTGTTGATCCCTACCTGGGCATTTATTTGTCCGCAGCAAAGCATCAGGAAGAACCCCAAAATTAGAAGCTTGTACACAAGTTAAAATTTTAAATCGGGGAGACACTATTGGGAATAAATATAAATAATTATCTCACTGGTTTACAAGGTTATGTAAAAAAAATTATGAGGCCTCTTTAACTTTCTCCTGAAGCATTTTTATTTCATCCCTTAGTTTGGCAGCCGTCATGAAATCCAGCTCTTTGGCTGCAGCTTCCATAGCTTTTCTCTTTTCCCTGATGCGCTTTTCTAACTGAGGTTTGCTGAAGTATTCAGTTTCTTCTTCGGCTGCTTTGAGATCGGGGGCAACTTCATAAGTGTAAGGTTCAGGTTTTTTACGCACCAGCATATTTTCGAAAGACTTCTTAAGGGCCGTGGGGGTAATGTTGTTCTTTTCGTTGTACTTCAGCTGTTTCTCACGCCTGTAGTTGGTTTCGTCTATGGTTTTCTGCATGCTGTCGGTAATCTTATCGGCATACATAATGGCCTTACCTTCCAGGTGACGTGCCGCGCGGCCAATGGTCTGGGTCAGGGAACGATTACTTCTCAAAAATCCTTCTTTATCGGCATCAAGAATGGCAACAAGAGAAACTTCCGGTAGGTCGAGCCCTTCCCTTAGAAGGTTTACTCCCACCAGTACGTCAAAAAGGCCTTTTCGGAGGTCCTGCATAATTTCAACCCGCTCCAGGGTGTCTACGTCACTGTGAATATAGCGGCACCGAATATTGATACGGGTAAGATATTTGGTGAGTTCTTCGGCCATGCGCTTGGTGAGGGTGGTAACGAGAATCCGCTGATCCTTGTCAATCCTTAGCTGCATCTCTTCAATAAGGTCATCGATCTGGTTAAGACTGGGGCGGACTTCAATTACGGGATCCAGTAAGCCGGTGGGCCTAATCACCTGTTCAATATACATTCCCTCTGTCTTCTGAAGCTCATAATCGGCAGGGGTGGCACTTACGTAGATCACCTGGTTCTGGAGCACTTCAAACTCTTCAAACTTTAACGGGCGGTTATCCATAGCTGCCGGAAGCCTGAAGCCGTAATCTACAAGGGTTTCCTTTCTTGAGCGGTCACCACCATACATCGCATGCACCTGCGGAATGGTGACGTGGCTTTCATCAACCACCATAAGGTAATCATCGGGAAAATAATCGAGCAGGCAGAAAGGTCGCGTTCCCGGGGGTCTTCCGTCAAGATAACGGGAATAGTTCTCAATACCCGAGCAATACCCAAGTTCCCTGATCATCTCAAGGTCAAAGTTGGTGCGCTCGTCCAGCCTTTTTGCCTCAAGGTGTTTCCCAATTTCCTGAAAGTAGCCCACCTGTTTCACCAAATCATCCTGGATCTCTTTTATGGCGCCCTGTAAGACATCAGGCGAGGTAACAAACATGTTGGCCGGGTAAATGTTGAGCCGGTCATATTTTTCAATCACATCATTGGTGGCGGGATCAAAAGCTTCTATTTCTTCAATTTCGTCCCCAAAAAAGTGAATTCTGAAAGCATTATCGGCATAACTTGGGAAAATATCCACAGTGTCACCTTTAATGCGGAAGTTTCCGTGGGTGAACTCTGCTTCAGTTCTTGAATAAAGACTTTGTACCAGTTTGTGGAGCAGCTTTGTCCGTGAGATCACCATATCCCTTTCTATAGAGACCACGTTCTTTTTAAATTCCACAGGATTCCCGATTCCGTAGAGACAGGAAACCGAAGCCACAACAATCACGTCCCTTCTTCCCGAGAGCAGGGAAGAAGTGGTACTGAGCCGCAATTTTTCAATCTCTTCGTTAATTGAAAGATCTTTTTCAATATAAGTTCCCGAGGATGGAATAAAAGCTTCGGGCTGGTAATAATCGTAGTAGCTCACAAAATACTCCACTGCATTGTCGGGAAAAAATTGCTTGAATTCCGAATACAGCTGGGCTGCAAGCGTTTTATTGTGGGCGAGTACCAGAGTGGGTTTTTGTACCTCTTGGATCACGTTGGCGACCGTAAAAGTTTTTCCGGATCCCGTGACCCCAAGCAGGGTCTGGTACCTTTCATTATTGTTGATGCCGCCAACCAGTTGCTTTATTGCTTGTGGCTGATCGCCGGTAGGTTTGAACTCAGACTTTACTTTGAATTTCATAGGCTTTTTTGCTGACCTGCAAAAATAGCCAATTTGGAGCTACCAACAAATAATGGCGGTTTCTAAAAAGTTTAAAATCAGGTTAATTAAAGGTCCCTTTTCTTCAGAAGTAAAAAGGAAAGGTAAACGAAAATCACAATCCACAAGATCACAATAAGAAGCTGGTACCAGTGAATGGAATAATCTTTTGTGATCTCTGAACCCAGCTGCGTGGCAGCCGATTGTACCGCGTTGAGCCGGGAGAAAGGTTCTCTTACCAGCAGGGCCATAGATTCTAGAGGAAAGAACTGTGCAATGTTTTCAGCAATGTTGGAATCCCTGAAGATCTTATATTCCATCACGCCTCTCACAATGCTTTCCATGATCCACCAGATGAACAGGAAACCCAGTGCAAAAGCCGATCTTTTCACCAGAATTCCAAGGAACATACAAAAGGCGAAAAATCCTGTAAGTTTAATGAAATAGGCCAGCAGGTACTCCATATCTGAAAAGATGATCGAAATTTCGGTATAATCAGAAAAGGAAAGCCCCAGAATTAGCGAGACCACGAATAGGAAAAGGGTTGATAAAAGGGCAAAAGAGACCACCGTGAGGAACTTGGAGAGCACGAATTCCTTTTTGCTCAGGCCGTCTATGAGGTTTTGTTTGATCGTGCGGTTGCTGTATTCGTTAGACATCATAGAAACGATCACTATCGCCAGGAATAGCTTTAAAGTCGCCGCGATGTAGCTGTTAAAATGCCAGATGTACGGAAAATTAAAGATCCCCTGATCGGCCAGCCTGAAATTCACATTTCCGAAATTGAATTCTATGGAAGCAATCAGGGCAATGAAGGTAATAAGGATAAAATAGGTGGTGATTAGAACCCGTGAAGATTTACTAAACCTGAGTTTGTGATATTCTATATTGAGTAAACGTAGCATTAGGCAGAAATTTGGTTGGTTAACAATAAGAACTGTTCTTCCAGGCTCTCTTTTCGTTTTACGAGCTGGGAGAGGCTAAGGCCGTTCTCGAAGAGGTAAGTGTTCAGGGCTTCAGCTTCCAGCGGTTCTTCCAAAAATGCCGTTATAATTTCCCCTTTTTGGACCACCTTGCCAAAAGCAGGGTGGGAGTTGAGCAGGGCCAGTAACTTTTCCTGATTGGTCGCCTTCAGCTCAAAAAATCCGAAGCTGGCGTTCATCTGGTCTACCGGGCCGCTGTAAAGTTTTTCCCCTTTGCGGATGATCACCACATGGGTGCATACTTTTTCAACCTCGTCCAGCAGGTGGGAGGCCAGGAGAATGGTGGTTCCGGTAGCAGCAATCCGGGTGATGATCTCCCTTATCTGGTGAATTCCCTGCGGGTCTAGTCCGTTAGTGGGTTCATCGAGGATGAGGATCTCGGGGTCGTTGAGCAAAGCTGAAGCAATTGCCAGCCTTTGTTTCATTCCCAGGGAAAATGTGCGGAATTTACTGTTCCTTCTGTCCAGTAAGCCCACCATTTCCAGCTTTTCATCGATATTTTTTGCTGAAACATTTTTGATCTTGCACACCAGTTCCAGGTTTTGGGCCGCGGTCATGTAGGGATAAAAGTTAGGACGCTCAATAATGGCACCTACTTTTTTAAGAGCTTCATGCGTACTCTGCGAACCATCAAACCACTGAAAGTCACCTGCAGATTTGTTTACCACGTTTAAAATGATCCCCAGGGTGGTGGATTTTCCGCTGCCATTAGGCCCTAAAATGCCATAAACATTGCCCTTTTCAATGGTGAATGAAAGGTCTTTAACCGCCGTAACGGGACCAAATCTTTTAGTGAGATTATTCAGGCGAAGGATTGTCTTCAAAGTAAAGCGTTTTAACATTCGACGACTAAGTTAACGTTTTGTTACACGGCGAAATAAAAAGAAGTCTTATTTTTGAGGAAATTCAGGGTATGCGGGAAAAATTAATGTCAAAAAAGAAACCAAGCTTTCCGGTTAGCGACCGGTTCCATAAATATCTCGCAAAGTACAATCGCAACACAAAAATTCCGGTATTTTATGATGATCTGCTAAGGTTTTCGGGCTCTATCGTGGTTTATGATCAGCATGAAGAAGATACTTTCTGGGTCCGCTGCTACTATCCCGATCATGAACGGGACGATATTGACAACAGCCTGAAACAGGTCTATACCATCCTGCATTCCGATGGAAGTGACGATTCCCTGGAATTCCTCAATGTTGATGCGATCGATTACTGTACCTTCGGAAATTCAAAGCCTTTCAGAATTAAGGTCAGAAATATCCTGAATGACAGTTTCACCTATTTCTACGTCAAAAAAGCCGATGCTTCCCGTATCTATGGGCTTGAATTTGAACATTTGCTTTCCCCGCACAGGATCAACTTCCTCATCTATCGGGATACGCTCATTGAAGAGCATATCGCCGGAATTCCCGGAGATGTTTTTATTGAAGATGAACTGCCTGCCTGTGATGACAGGGCGAAAACCCAGATAGCCAAGCAGTTTGTAAAGTTTAATGAACGTTGTACGGTTAGGCTTTTGGGAGATATGCGATCATATAACTATGTGATCATTCCCACCCACGATTTTGATCATGTAGATTATACCATAAGGGCTATAGATTTTGACCAGCAGTGCTTTGAAGGAAACCTGAAAGTCTACAGGCCGCAGTTCTTTAAAGAGAACTTTAAAATGGTACAGCTGGTTGCAGACAAGCTTCAGGAAAATTCGATAGAACAGTACAGGAGGGAAGAGAGGTCATTACTGGCAAAGAGGATCATTAACTCCCAATCGCGTTACAAAGAATTAATGCGCTGCATTCTCAACGATCAAATCTCTAACGAAGCCAACGTAAAGCAACTGAGAAAAGAACTTTATGATTTTTCTAATGACATGAAGTTCAAAAGAGCGCGTAACATGGGCCAGATCTTAAGGACGGCCCTGGACTTTGTGAAGAGAAATTACGAGAATGTGAACATGAAAAGACTCGTTTAAAGGTCTAAGGACTAAGGAATAATGTATAATAAAAAAGAGGAGCTTCAAAAATGACATTTTGAAGCTCCTTCGATTTATAAACAGTAAAGATCCTAATTTTGAATCTTAAATTTTGAACTTTGAACCGGCGAAAGCCTTAGCTTTTTTGTTCCTTATTGAAGTAGACCAGGTAATAATACATTTGTCGCTCTTCATCCCAGCCTTTTTCCACAAACTTTTCGGCAGATTCGGGGTTGATGAAATCCATTTTAATCTGGATGTTGGTATCGAGATTAATGGTGTTCTTTATTGATTTTCTCGCGGCAGTTACGGCTGTGTTAGAGATTGGGAAACTGGTGAGGTCTTCAATCTTGTATTTTGGTGCCTTCTCGGTCTTGTAATTCTGAAATTCTGGTACGAGAGCCGGGTTGTCTATCACCGAATTCAGGAAGGCAGTCTCTTCAAATTCATCATTTTTGGCAAAATAATCCACGCTTCGGTTCATGAACATCACTTCTTCCTTTTTGTCTTCCGCAGGAAGTACCACGTCTTTGGCGAAATTCTGGCAGAACTTCAAATATTTTTTTGTGTGAAAATTCTCATCGGCCAGCACATCAACTCCCAGAAAATTTTCGAGCCAGTACTTGGTGTCATATTTATTAGAATCTACTGAAAGGATCTTGAAACCTTCCTCGCGATTTTTATTGAAGATAATTGCCCCTTTATCCAGCTTGTTCAGGTTGATTCCCTGCTGGATGATCATTTCAAGAATGCTTTCTTTTTCCTGGAACTGAAGGAAATCGTGCTTTAATTCAGATTTAAAGATCCCGATGGCTGTGGTCTTTTCATTGTCGAGCATCATGTTGTCGAAAAATACAACATAAACCTCCCCACTTTTAATATGCGGGTGTGCCGATTGTTCAAAGAGCAAAGTGGTGATCTTTTTTGACTGCTCATGAATGCTTTGCGGGGCATCAAAGACCTTGCAGGCAATGTCGTACAGGGGATTGAATTCTACATCTACATCATTTGCAAACTGGAAGTAATTCTCCTCCTTGTCCCTAAAAGGCTTCAGGAAATACTCTTTTATGAGTGGCGTGATCTCATCGTTGAGGTGAAAAGGCTGGGCAGAAAGAAAAATGTTTTCATTTCGGCTTTTATTGCCAACCCTGTGAATAGAAAGGGAGTCAATGTGAGCGTTATATAGATTGATCATATTGAAAAAATGCGGTTAAGTTACCGGAATAAAAAAAAGCTGAGAAACAGGAAATACTGGTCTAGTTCCAGTTTTCGTCAAACGAAAGATCGTCGTAGTCGTCTACATCAAAATCGTCATCATAATCCAGTCCAAGGTCATCATCTTCGGCCTGGAAATCTTTTTCGGGAGCGCTCATTGGGAGTTGTCCGTGAACAAAAAGCAGGTTAGGGTAATCCATTTGCGGATCGGGTTCTGCAATTTCGGCCAATTCTACAAGGAAAGTCCACATGCTCAGAAAGTCGTAGACATAGATGAGCTTGGTCTGGTCTTCAGAAACCACATCATCAAGAGTGGTTTCGTTCATGACCCTTACAGAACCTGTACCTTCGGTCACATCAAACTGGGAGATCTCCTCGCCCTGGTTCCAATTATCGTCACTAATGTAGAAAGAAGCCATCTCGGTGCCGTCAAACCCGAAAGATTGTAAAATGGTATTGTGTAAATCTTCAAGCGTATTGTCGGCCATAATTTCTATGTCCCTAAATACATCTTCTTCGGCATCAAGGATAATTCTAAATCTATACAGCATAAGTCAAAAAATTGGATTGCAAAGATACATTTTTAGATGACAAATTACAGTTAGCGGCTAAATCTATGCAGCGTAAAAGTCATTGCGGTGAGCAGGAAAAACGCCCCCACCTGGTGCGCCACGCCCAGCCACAAAGGCACGGCATAGATGAGCGTTAACACCCCCAGCAGGAATTGCAGGAACACAAGCCCTACCAGCCAGTTAATACCTTTTTGCTGCGGAATGGTGAGCTGTAAATTTCTTGATTTGTACCATATAAACAAGATGATGGCTACCACCCCGTAGGCGAGGTAGCGGTGTACAAACTGAACGCCACTTTTTCCCTCAATGAAATTGCGCCACAACGGATTTTGCTCAATGTATACGGTCTCGTGCACCCATTCGCCGCCAGTCATTTTAGGCCAGAAATTGTGGATCCAGCCTGCATCGAGCCCCGCTACAAACGCGCCCCAGATGATCTGTAAAAGCAGCACTGCCATTCCGGCCCAAACCAGGTTCCGGAAGCCTTTGTTGATCTCTTTTTTCTTCGGATAGACCAGGTCCATAGCCACCCAGAAACAGTAGGCAAAAGTGAGGAATGCCGTGGTTAAATGGGCAGCCAGGCGGTAATGGCTCACGGCCGGCATGTCTACCAGCCCGCTCTTTACCATGTACCAGCCCAAAAATCCCTGGAAGCCGCCAAGAAAGAGCAGTACTATAGATTTGTAAATTGTAGGTTTGGTAAGTTGTTTTGTGATGAGAAAGTACAGGAACGGAATGATGAAAACCAGGCCTATTAAACGGCCAATAAGCCTGTGCAGCCACTCCCAAAAGTAAATTCCTTTAAAATCTTCGAGCGTGAAGTGGTAATGCAGTTTCTGGTATTCGGGGAACTGCTTGTAGAACTCAAATTCCTCTATCCATTGCTCTTCTGTAAGTGGCGGGATAGTGCCGGTAATTAGTTTATAATCGGATATTGATAATCCGGAATTGGTAAGGCGGGTAATTCCCCCAACCACTACCATTACAAAGATTAAAAAACAGCCGGTGTACAGCCAGTAAACTACTTTTTTATTGTCTTTCATGGGGGTAAATGTGAAGGTAAAGCATGTCTTAATTTGGAGATAAACCTATTTCCTTTCCTTTTTGAAGCATATAAGCTTTTGCAGCCTCATAATCATTGGGGATTTCCCCCTCTAAAATGGCTTCTTTAATGGCGTCTTTTATGATCCCAATCTCTCGGGATGGCTTTAAATTAAAAGTTTCCATGATCTCTTCGCCCGATACCGGCGGCTGGAAGTTGCGCACATGGTCTCGTTCTTCAACTTCTTTGATCTTTTGCCGTACAAGCTTAAAATTGTTGTGGTATTTTCTGAACCGTCTCGGGTTCTTGGTGGTAATATCGGCCTCGCACAGCGTCATCAGGGCTTCAATGTCTTCACCGGCATCAAAGATGAGTCGGCGTACAGCCGAGTCGGTCACATCTTGCGACAAGACAATAGGGCGGGAGCTCATGTAGACCATTTTCTGAACAAACTTCATCTTTTCGTTCAGGGGCATGCGCAGCCTTTTAAAGAGCCTGAATACCATTTTTGAACCTACAAACTCATGGCCGTGAAAGGTCCAGCCCAGTTTCTCATCAAATTTCTTGGTGGGGGCTTTGCCAATGTCGTGCAGCAATGCAGCCCAGCGAAGCCAGAGGTCATTTGTGTTTTCTGAAATATTATCGACTACTTCCAGGGTATGCCAAAAATTGTCCTTGTGGCGTTGCCCTTCAATTTCATCTATTCCCTCAAGTGCAGTGAGCTCCGGAAGGATGAGCCTTAAGAGTCCGGTTTTGTGAAGAAGCGCCAGGCCTACTGAAGGTTTGGGGGAAAGCAGGATCTTGTGAAGTTCATCCACAATCCTTTCCCTCGAAATGATCTTGAGCCGCCCCTTGTTGCGAATAATTGCCTGCAGCGATTCCTTCTCAATCCTGAACTGCAATTGAGAGGCGAAACGCACTGCCCTTAACATCCTTAGAGGATCATCAGAATAAGTAATATCGGGATCTAACGGGGTGCGAATAAGGCCCGCACTTAGGTCCTGGAGCCCATTAAAGGGATCGAGCAGGTCTCCGTAAGTATCTTCATTCAGGCTAAGCGCCAGGGCATTTATGGTAAAATCCCTACGGTTCTGGTCATCTTCAAGGCTGCCGCTTTCAACTTCCGGATTTCTGCTTTCTTCGGAATAGCTTTCCCTGCGGGCACCTACAAATTCCACTTCCATGTCATAAGCCCGTAGCATGGCCGTTCCGTAGTTTTTAAAGATTTGTACTTTAGGCTTGTGCGGAAGCAGCTCAGAAACTTTCTGCGCCAGTTCAATTCCGCTGCCCACAGCCACTATATCAATATCCTTGTGCTCCCCGCGTTGCAGGATGTAATCCCTTACAAAGCCACCTATAACGTAACTTTCAAGCTCCAGTTCTTTGGCAGCAAGAGAGATTACTTTAAAAATGTTATTGGTTAAGGCCTGTTTATAATTGTTCACTTTTTTATTCTTTTTTCAACTTCACCAAAAGATTAAGGCAAAGAGTCTCAAAAGACCTAAATGTTTTTAAAGCCTGTTAGGTCTAAACTTTTCAAAATCTTACTTTCTAATCACCTGTACTTTCCCGTCGTTCCCAAGCTTAATAATAGCCGAGGGTTTGGGGGTTTTAATTGCCTGCTGTAAATTCACCACATAATCAACGCCGTCTATAATCTCCTGGTTAATTTCTTTAAAACAATCAGGGGTAGGCTGGCCGCTAAGGTTTGCCGAGGTCGATACCAGCGGGCGCTTCAGTTTTCTTACCAGTTGCTGGCAAAATTTATCTTTGGTCACCCGTATTCCCAGGGTGTTGTCTTCACCTACCAGATTTTCGGCAACCCTTATGGGTTTGTCGTAGATAATGGTTGTGGGCTTGGCAGCGTACTTCAGGATGTCGTATGCCACTTCGGGTACTTCTTCAACAAACTGGTTGAGCATTTTAAAATCAGAAACCAAACAAATCAATGCCTTTTCCTCACTGCGTTTTTTCAGGGCGTAGATCTTGTCTATAGCCTCGGGGTTGGTGGCGTCACAACCAATTCCCCACACCGTATCGGTAGGGTATAGAATTAGTCCGCCTCTTTTCAAAACGTTAAAAGCATTGTTGAGTTCTTCAGTGTAATCTCCCATTTAGTGCGTTTTTATAAGCTTCCAGGGTTTTCACAGCCATGATCTGACTGGTGAAGGATTTAAATAATCTTTCCCTGGAAATTTTTGCAAAGTTCGGGATTAACTGCGGATTTTCAAGTAAAAACAGCAGGTTTTCGCCCAGGCCTTTAAAGTCATAAGCAGCGCTCAACAGGCCGTTGATTTTATCATTAATAACTTCGGGAATTCCACCCACCCTGGTGCTCACCACAGGCACTTCATAGTAAAAAGATTCGTAGATCACCTGCGGAACCCCTTCGCTTTCCGAAGAGATAAGCATAATGTCAAATTGCGGGATTAAAGCTGAAGCATCTGGAATAAAGCCGGTAAAGAAGAGGTGGTTTTGGAGATTACATTCCTGCACAAGCGCCTTAAGGGCAGGGGTGAGCTCGCTGAAATTGCCCACCTGGAGAAAATACAGGTGTTTCTGTTTTTTTTTATTTACGAGAAAATCGGCGGTGCGAATAAAAGTTTTCAGGTCTTTGGCAGCGATATGATTCCCAATGTTGCCAATAATTTTGGCAGTTTCCGGAAGTGTATATTCCCTGCGTATCCAAAAAGGGCATATTTGATCCTTATTTTTGAGGCTTGTGCCGTGATAAATTACTTCCAGCCTGTCATGATCCTTCAAAGTTTCTAAACTCACGCGTTTTGTTTCTTCTGAAACACACAAAATGTGTTTTATTTTGGGGTAATTGTACTTAAGGAGGGTCTGGCGACGCGGCCTGATTGGAAAACTGGTTTTTTTGCTGAAAATAAATGGAGGAAGGGCAAAAAAATGGTCGGCAACTACGGCAAGAGAGAGCGCCTTGGGATCATGAATGTGGATGAGGTCGATTTTTTCATTTTTTGACAACTGGATTATCTTTTGAATATACCTGAAGTCAAAACTGCCCGATACAGCCGAAGAATAATAGTTGAAATTGCCTTTTTTGAGGCTTTTTTCGAAAAGGCTGCCTTTTCTACACAAGATCACATTACTAACTTCCGAAGAAATTTCAGCTAATTCAAGACATAAATTTTCAATGTGGTTTTCACCGCCGCCCCGGCTTTTAACAGTAGATAAATGAAGGACCTTCATCAAAATTGCCATTTCTGAAACCCCGGGAACTATCGAAACTGCACTTGGAGCACGGGATTATATATAATTTTTTATAGATTCTGGTATGACGGGAAAAATTTTACCTTTACCGCCAGGAAAGGTACAAAAATGACATTTCTTGATCTAGTGTAGTATGAGAACTTCTTTACTTATTTCCACATATAACTGGCCGCAGGCCCTTGAACTTGTTCTGAGAAGTGTTCAGGAACAAATAAAAATGCCCGATGAAATCCTGCTTGCCGACGACGGTTCGGGCGAAGAAACGGCCGTGCTTATAAAATCATTTATTGAAAAAGACCTGCCTATCAAACACGTTTGGCAGGAAGACCAGGGGTTTAGAAGAACAAGTATCCTGAATAAAGCAGTGGCAAAATCGGAAGCAGATTACATCGTACAAATTGATGGTGACTGCATGTTGCACCCCAATTTTTTGCTCGATCACCTGAATAATCTAAAGGAAAACAGGTTTTTGTTTGGGAGCAGGGTGAATATCAGGGAAGAAGCCCTTGAGCAGCTCTTTAAGCTGAAAAATACCGAAATAGGCTTCTTTTCCCGAAGTATTTCCAGGCGCACCCGAAATTTGCACCTGCCTTTTCTAACTGCTTTCTATAAGGAAACTGCCCAGCTTTCAAAGAAGGTGCGCGGGTGTAATTTGTCATTCTGGAGAAAGGATTTCCTGGCTATTAACGGGTACAATGAAGACATGACTGGCTGGGGGAAAGAAGATTCTGAAATGGTGGTAAGGTTGCTTAACAGGGGCGTTAACGGAAAACGTTTGCGCTACGGCGGGATTATTTACCATATTTGGCACAAGGAATGTTCCAGGTCAAAAAAGTGTATCAATGAAGAGATACAGCAGGAGACCATTGACAAAGGCCTTACCTTCTGTAAAAACGGGATCGATAAATATCTTTGATTTTTTAGCTGATTTCTTTATCAAGAAATTCTGTGATGGCCCTGGCTGCTCTTTGCGTAGCGGTAGAATTGTCTTCGCTGTAGAAATTTTCCTCATTCATGCGCTCCTGAACAGGTTTAAACCTATCAAATTGTGTGGTGGCCTTACGTAAGGCCTGTTCCAGTTCATTTGCACTTTGTATTACCTGCCCGGCCTGCCAAAACCTAAAGGCGATATCGTCTTCATAAGCGAAGTCATACGGATTTAGAAAAATGCACGGCCGCGGGTTGATGATGAATTCAAAGACCTGGCTAGAAACATCTCCTAAATATATATCGGCATTGGAGACGTAGCTCATATCAACGCTGGCTTCACTGCCCAGGTCTATGTGAATGTTTTCGCTTTTAAAGAACTTTTCAGGAATTGTACTGCTGTCTTCGCCGCCTTTTTTCTTCTGGAACAAATGCAGGTGGGGTGCAAAAATTACATTGTACTCTTTGTTCTGGTAAAAGAATTCCAGCACATCGAGACCCGTTTTCTTCCAGGAAGAAAGGGCGGGATCAAAGTGCGGATTGTAAAGCACTGTAGGCTTGTTATTGCTGAAAATATCTTTGGAAGTCCTGTTCTTTAAGAAGTCTGCTTTCGGATATCCCACCACGGCTGGGTGGTTTCCCAGCAAATTTCTTTTTTGATACTCTTCAAACTGAAATTTCCCCGACAACAACTGGAAATCGAAGTCCAGCTGATTCTTATTGAAAATGTAAGCCCGCCCCGGTGCGCCATGCGGAAATTTTATAAGCTTGGGAGTGCTGTTTTGACGTGATTTAAGGAGGTAATGGTGAAAATAATCGGTAAATACAAGGGCATCAAACTGCAGCAGGTACTTCATGTTCTTCTTGAGCCAGAAACCTTTCCGCGGTAGGTCCCTGCCCTTAAGCTTATCGGTAATTGCCCTGAAAGCAGAAGTCTTTAATTCCTCTACCTTTACTTTTTCTCCAGCCTCAAGGCTCTGCAGGGAGCTGTACAAAAGTGAATTTACTTGCGGATGAGTGAGTACATGCACCTCCTGCTCTTTGGCAAGCTCTGTTGCCACAGTAATAAAATGGTAGAGGTGATGGATTTCATCCAAAAACAGGAAAGCAACCTTGTATTTTTTCTTCACGTTAAAACAGCTCTTTTGGGTTAAAGGTAAGTTTTTTAAAAAGCCGGCTAAAATGTTTTATGAGAAAGGCATTTTTGAAACTTCAGGATTCAGTTGTCCAGAGGAGAAGCCACAAAACCGATTTGTCAACTAGAGGGGATAGAAATTTAATTTTAAATTTGCAGCAGAATTCCTGACCTATGAAACTCATCCTGTCTCCAAAATTCCGCTCCTGGGTAAATAAACTGCTCGAGATTATCGAAAACTTCGGGAAAAAGGGGGAGACCATCAAAGATAAACGCAATCAATTAAAACTCTTTACGGTAAACGGGGAAGTGGTGAATGTCAAATCTTTTAAAGTTCCCAATCCTGTTAACAAGGTTCTTTACAGGTATTTTCTTAAATCTAAAGCTAAGCGTTCTTTTGAAAATGCAAATTATCTTCTGGAGCGGGGTATAGGTACGCCCGCGCCCATAGCATATGCCGAAGAATCGGGGTTACTGTACGGCAGGAGTTATTATTTCAGCCTGCAAATTCCGTATGACCTCACGTACAGGGAACTCATACATGAGCCCGATTACCCGCAGCGGGAAGAGATCCTTCGGGCGTTTACCCGGTTTACATTTCAGCTTCATGAGCATGATATTTTGTTCAGGGACCATTCCCCGGGAAATACGCTTATTCAGCTAAACAATGGAGAGTATAAATTCTTTCTGGTAGACCTTAACCGCATGAACTTTCAAAAAATGGATTTTGAAGAGCGAATGCGGAATTTTCACCGAATCACTTCCTATGAAGATATGGTAAGGATCATGGCAAATGAATACTCAAAACTGGTCCCCGAGGGTGAAGCAGAAGTTTTTGAAAGAATGTGGTTTCATATTCAGCGATTTCAGGAAAAAGCCCGGAAAAAACAAAACCTAAAAAAAGTGCTGAAGATCAAAAAATAGGTTATTCCATATTCCTCTTGTGAAGCCAGTGGTACAGCTTCGTGTTGAAGGTCTTAAAGCCCATGAGGTAACTAATGATATAGCCTTCTTTTCCCTTCAAGATCCTGCCTTTCAGAAGGAATTCCTTAAAAAAGCTTCCCAGGGGAGCCGTAAAAAAGCTGATGGAATAGATCTTTTTATCTTTTGGGAGTGCAAAACCTTTTTCTTTGGCCCTGTTCATAAGGCTGCGGGTGAAGTTGTTGTAATCGGTCAGTTCCGGGTTATCAACTTCTCCTTTTAAGACAAGTAATTTCACGTAACGGCTCAACACGCCGTAGCCGTTCATTGCTGTTGAGGTGAGGCCGGGAATACCATCCAGAAAGCCTAGCCTGAGCAAATACTCGTTCAAGAACCTGTAAGCCGGTTTGAAGACGAGATGAAAATAGCCCGTTTTTTTCTTTTTCTGATATAGTTGCTGGGCCTGTAGTTGTGAATACTGATTTTTCTTCTCAAAAAAGTGCCTTAGGTCTTTGTAGGTGTAATGCAGGATCTTGCCTTTAAACACGCCGGTAGAACCTTCGCATAATAATTGTTCGTGTACCAGGCCGGTGTACTTGCAGTTTTTCCTGTTAAAGAACCTCGATTTTATTTTCTTCCCGTTGCTGCCATAATCTATAAACCTGTTTATAAAGTAGTTCTTAAATGGCATTTTATAAGAATTATGCCTGGGGTTCTTTACGGCAGCAATTAATTCTTCGCGAAGTTCGTAGGTGAGGTACTCGTCGGCATCAAGCACCAGGATCCAGTCATGCCGGGCTTTGGAAATGGCATAGTTCTTCTGATTTGAAAAATTATCAAACCTGCGTTTAAGGATGGTGCAGCCCAGGCTTTCAGCAATTTCAACCGTCTTGTCTGAACTAAATGAATCTATCACCAGAACCTCATCGGCAAAACTAGCACAGGTGATGGCCTGGGCAATAAGATTCTCTTCATTAAAGGTCGGGATTAAAACGGTAATAGGAACCTGCATCTATTCTTAGGAATCAATTTAGAAGTTGTCAAAATTAAGTAATTTTGCGCAAAATAAAGTTGAAATGAAGGCAATAGACAGCTCGGTTATCCTTAGTACTTATAATGCTGAAGAATGGCTTGAAAAAACCTTGTGGAGCTATACGGTTCAAAGCTACAGGAACTTTGAAATTGTCATTGCCGATGACGGATCGCGGGAAGAGACAAGGCAGCTTATTCAAGATTTTAAGTCAAAGACAGAGATCCCCGTAAAACATGTGTGGCACCCCGATCGCGGCTTCCAGAAATCTGAAATCCTCAACAAAGCCATTGTCGCTACCCAAACCGATTATATTATTATGAGCGACGGGGATTGTATCGTGAGAAATGATTTTATCGAGAAGCATGTGGAGTACCGCAGTTACGGCTACTTTTTAAGCGGTGGCTATCATAAATTACCCATGGACCTTTCTCATAAGATTCAAAAGGAAGATATTCTTACCGGAAGGTGTTTCAACCTGCGATGGTTAAAAGAGAATGGCTTAAAACCTTCTTTTAAGAACAACAAGATCGATGCCAGCGGATTCAAAAGTTTTTTGCTGAATAAGCTCACTCCCACCTCTGCAACCTGGAATGGCCATAACTCTTCGGGCTGGAAAGAAGATATCCTGAAAGTCAATGGTTTTGATGAAAGGATGCAATATGGGGGGCAGGACAGGGAACTGGGGGAAAGGCTGGTAAACCTGGGCATCAAGCCAAAACAGATAAGGTACAGCGCAATTTGCCTTCACCTTGATCACGCACGCGGATATAAAAACCAGGAATCTATAGATAAGAACCTGGCCATTCGAAAAACAACCCGCGACGAAAAACGTACTACTACAGCTTACGGAATTAAAAAAGCTTAAAATCCGTTCTCGGTCATAAAGGTTTTCAGGCGGGGGAGGATAAGAGCGGGTGTGAATTCCCGGTACAACTCTTCACTTTTAGCAGAGATCTCTTTTCGGCTTTGATCTTCAAAAAGATCGGGCCGCACTTCCTTTAAATGTATCGACCGGTTTTGAGGTTCATTTTCAAAAGTTGCCCAAAAATCTTTGACGATATACGGAGAAAAGATGGTAAAAGTGGCTTTTTTGAGGGCTTTGGCAATGTGAACGCTTCCGCCTTCATTAGCGATGAGCAAATCGCAGTGCTGCATGATCTGGATGAACTCCCTGATATTTTTTCCCACAATTTCAGGGTAGACCTTATCCGAATCTTTGATCCTGCCCAAAATGTCATCTACAATAGGCTGCTGTGAAGGAATGTAATTCAGCAGGATATTGAGGTTGTAGTGAGCCACAAGAAAGTCGATGATCTCTACGGTGTATTCAATTGGCAGAGATTTTGACACGTTACTGCCCAACACGCCAATCATCATGGTTTTTCGGGAAGCATCGAGCTTGGACAGCAGTTGTTTTCCATGCTCAACTTCCGCAGGTGTTAAAAATAATTTGGGATAAGGATCGGGCTTGATCGAGCTGTCTATAGATGTGATGAGGTTCAGCCTGTCATCAATGGCCTTTCCGTATACTGAAGTATTTTCTTTAAGTATAGGAATTTGTTTGGTGTAGGCAAACGGAAGGGTTAATTTCTTATAGCTCACTCTATTTACTGCCCCGCTTATAAGGCTTAACACCTGGCTCTGAAACTTTACATAAGGATCTATAATGAGATCGAATTTTTCTTTTCGAATAAAAAGGACGTAACGGGCCAGGGTTTTGAGTTTTTTCAGTTCCTTTTCCTTAACCGCAATTACGCTGTCTATGTTTGGATTGTTTTCCAAAACAGGAGCTGCATTATCATAGCAAAAGAAAGTAATATGAGAATTGGGGTAGCTCTTCTTTATATTATTGGGGATAATAGAAGCTAAAAGCACATCTCCAATTCTTTTGTTCTGGATGATAAGTATTTTCATGAACTCTGTATGCAGGCTCCTGCGTTAGGATTTTTAATTGCTGTAAACTGCTTTAACCGTTTCCAAAATCAGGTTATACCGCCACGTTATGCTCTCTTAGTGCATCGTTAAGAGAAGTTTTCTTGTTGGTGCTTTCTTTTCTTTTTCCAATGATTAGGGCACATGGCACCTGGTATTCTCCTGCAGGGAATTTTTTGGTGTAGCTTCCCGGAATTACCACAGAACGTGCAGAAACAACTCCTTTCATTTCCACGGGTTCATCGCCGGTAACGTCAATTATCTTTGTAGAAGCGGTAAGAACCACATTGGCGCCCAGAACAGCTTCTTTTTCTACTTTTACGCCTTCAACCACTATGCTCCTGGAACCTAAGAATGCATTGTCTTCAATGATTACCGGGGCGGCCTGTAATGGTTCCAGAACTCCTCCAATTCCAACTCCGCCACTCAAATGTACATTTTTTCCAATCTGGGCGCAGCTGCCTACCGTAGCCCAGGTGTCTACCATGGTACCTTCGTCAACATAAGCCCCAATATTTACGTAGCTTGGCATCATGATCACTCCGCTGGAAATGTAAGCACCGTGACGGGCAACGGCATTTGGAACCACGCGGATCCCTTTTTCTTTATAACCTGTTTTAAGGGGGATTTTATCGTGATATTCAAAGATCCCGGCTTCAAGGGTCTCCATCTTCTGAATTGGGAAGTAAAGCACCACGGCTTTTTTCACCCATTCGTTTACCTGCCACCCATCGGTTGCAGGTTCGGCCACGCGCAATTTCCCGCTGTCCAGCAGGTCTATCACCTCTCTTATGGCATTGGTGGTTTCAGAAGTATTGAGAAGTTCCCTGTCGTTCCAGGCTTTTTCTATGATTTCTTTTAAATGTTCCATGGTCAATATTTTTTCCTGAATTGTTTCATTGGCACTACCCGGAATCAAATTCCGGGTAGAAATATCTTTCAAAAATGGCATTTTTGAAAAGTCTTTTGTGCCTGTTATTAGCTGCGCGAAGGTAATACATTTAACTCAAATTAGCTGAAGCCTTTAGCGATGGGGAAGGAGTTGATGGTTTTTGGGTTCTCGAATTAAGGCGTATCTTTGCCCGCAAATTATGGGAAGGATACTCGCACTTGATTATGGTACCAAACGCACGGGGGTTGCGGTTTCCGATGAGCTTAAAATAATAGCTTCGGGGCTTACCACAGTTCCCACGGCCGATCTTCTGTCTTTTCTGAAAAAATATTTTTCTGAAGAAGATGTAGAGCTGGTACTGCTGGGCGAACCAAAACAAATGGACAGCAGCGCCTCGCAGAGCGAAGTAAATATCCAGGAATTCCTGAAGAAGTTCAGAGAGAATTTCCCCGAGATGAAGCTTGAAAGGGTAGACGAACGTTTCACCTCTAAAATGGCTTTCCAGTCAATGATTGACAGCGGACTCAAAAAAAAACAAAGGCAAAACAAAGCCCTTGTAGACGAGATAAGCGCCACAATTATCCTGCAAAGTTACCTTTATAGATGATTAAGGTCTAAGGAATAAAGATTAATTTAGTGTTGATATGGAAAGAGATCTTAAGAAGCGTTCAAATAAATTTGCACATCAGTGTGTGAAACTGGTCCTGTCTTTGCCAAAAGGACCTCTTGAATGGCATGTTCAAAAGCAGTTAATACGAGCTTCAACCTCAATTGCTACAAATTACCGGGCGGCAAATTTGGGACAGACGAAAAAGGGGTTTATCTCTAAATTGAGCATAGTAATTGAAGAAGCAGATGAATGCATTTTTTGGATTGAGTTTCTTGAGCAAGAAGAGGTTCTAAAAATTGGAACTTATGAAGAGGTTCTTGCTGAAGCCAGAGAATTAACTGCCATTTTTGTAGCCTCAAGGAGAACAGCTCAGAGATCATTGAGTAAAAATCCAGAAGGAGATAACGATGAGTCGTGAAACAGGCTCAAATATTAAACATTAGACCTTAAACCTTAGACAGTAAAATGATACTTCCAATAACCGCTTACGGAGATCCGGTGTTAAGAAAGAAAGCTAAAGATATTTCGGCCGATTATCCTAAATTAAAAGAATTGATCGAAAATATGTGGGAGACCATGTACGGCGCCTATGGTGTTGGGCTGGCTGCGCCACAGGTGGGGCTTCCCATACGTATTTTTATGGTAGATACCTCTCCTTTTGCCGAAGACGAAGATCTTACTGAAGAAGAGCGGGAAGAACTGGCTTCTCTGAAAAAGGTCTTTATCAATGCCAGAATTCTTGAAGAAAACGGCGACGAATGGGCTTTTAATGAGGGTTGCCTAAGCATTCCTGATATCAGGGAAGATGTCTTCAGGAAACCTGAAATCAGCATTGAATACTATGATGAAGATTTCAATAAGCACACCGAAAATTACAAAGGCCTTGCTGCTCGTGTAATTCAGCATGAGTTCGACCATATAGAAGGAATTTTGTTTACCGATAAGCTAAGTAGCCTTAAAAAGAGGCTCATAAAAGGAAAACTCACCAGTATCTCCAAAGGCAAGATACAGGTAGATTACCGCATGAAGTTTCCGGAGTTAAAAAAAGGCCGTTAATTATTTTTGTTTTCTAGGCAAGGAGGTAAGATATTTGCCATCCAAAAATTAAAAAAATATGAAGTTAGATAAAGTGTTGTCAATTTCAGGAAAACCTGGATTGTATGAACTTAAGGCCCAAACCCGAGGCGGATTTGTAGCCGAATCTATGTTAGACGGAAAAAAGATATCTGTAAGCATGCGCCATAATGTGAGCCTGCTCAGCGAGATTGCCATATATACTTACAGCGAAGAGATCCCCCTGCGTGAGGTCTTTCAAAAGATCTACGATAAAGAGAACGGGACGGAAGCTATAAGCCACAAAGAATCTAAGGCCAAACTGGAAGAATACTTCAGCGAGGTTTTGCCCGAATATGATGAAGACCGTGTGTATATCAGCGATATCAAAAAGATCATTCAGTGGTACAATTTACTGGTGAGCAAAGGGGTTACCGATTTTTCTAAAGGAGACGAAAATGCTTCCGAAGAAAACCCTGAAACTGAAAAGACCCCAAAAGATACAGGCGGCGAAGAGGAATAGACCTTCAATAATTTACAAAAAACCAACTGAAAGCAGTTGGTTTTTTATTTGTGTAAAACTTACCTTTCCTTTTTTAAAGATCGCATTATGAATTCACGACAGGAACAGCTTAAAGCTTTTGACCGCCTACTTACTATTATGGATGAACTTAGGGAGCAATGCCCCTGGGATCGCAAACAAACCATGCAGAGCCTGCGGCACCTCACTATTGAAGAAACTTACGAGTTAGGGGATGCGATTCTCGACAACGATTTGCAGGAGGTGAAAAAGGAATTGGGCGATCTTTTGCTGCACATTGTTTTTTACTCAAAAATAGGCAGCGAGACCAAAGATTTTGATATTGCCGATGTGGCCAACAGCATCTGCGAAAAACTGATAAGTAGACACCCTCATATTTACAGCGATACCAAGGTAGATGATGAGGAAGACGTAAAGCGCAATTGGGAACAGCTCAAGTTAAAGGAGGGCAAAAAGAGCGTTTTAGAAGGTGTGCCTGCATCTTTACCTGCACTGGTGAAGGCCAGTCGCGTTCAGGATAAAGTTGCGGGCGTGGGCTTCGATTGGGAAGAGCCACGGCAGGTATTCGAAAAGTTACAGGAAGAGCTGGAAGAACTGCAGCACGAGATTCATTCTGAAAATCAGCTGAAAATAGAAGAGGAATTTGGCGATGTGCTGTTCAGTATGATCAATTACGCCCGGTTCTTAAAAGTAAATCCTGAAGATGCCCTGGAGCGAACCAACAAAAAATTTATCAGGAGGTTTCAGTATCTCGAAGCTAAAGCCAAAGAACAGAACAAAAGCCTGAAGGATATGAGCCTGGCCGAGATGGATGTCTACTGGGAAGAGGCGAAGAGGATCTAGGGTTTAGGCTGAGTATTTGAGATCACTGGGGCTGTTATTGATGACTCCCATAATCACAAATTAGATTTTTTTCTGCCTCGAAAAGCTAGAGTAGTGGATACATAAATCCTTTTGATGTTGGCCCCACGTAGATCTTTACATGACTTTTGAAAGGGATCAAGAGAGTGAAAAATAAAAGAGAAGCCGCCTCATTTACCATAATGAGGCGGCTTCATTTTTATTCCTGGTTTTAATGTTAACCGGTAAAAACGGTTTTAACTAAATCTCCCGGGATACAATAATCAATTAGCAAACACTATTCATCAACAAGTACCCAGTCACCTTTATCAAGAAGCGGAATGGCCTGTTTGAACTTCATGCTCTTGTTCTCGCCGGTCATTACATTCTTAATGGTCACCTTATCATTACGACCGATTTTAGGGCGTTCACGGGTGATGGTTTCGGTTACCTGTGGGCGTCGCTGCTGTGCCTGGCCTGCAGCCCTGCTTTGTGCAGCCCTTTCGTCCATATTCGGGATCTCTTCTTTTGAGGTCTCTACATTTTCCCTTCTTCGGGTTTGTCTCGCTTCGCGTATCTGTTCTGGGTTTGGTGCCGGAAGCTCCCCTTTGAAAAGGAAGGAAATCACATCTTTGTTCACCTGGTCGAGCATCACCTTAAACAGTTCAAAGGCTTCAAACTTGTAGATCAATAACGGGTCTTTCTGTTCGTGTACCGCCAGCTGAACGCTCTGCTTAAGTTCATCCATTTTGCGAAGATGGGTTTTCCACGCATCGTCTATAATGGCTAAACTGATGTTCTTTTCAAAATCGGTAATTAACTGTTTTCCTTCGGTTTCATAAGCCTTTTCAAGATTGGTTACCACCTGCAGGGTCTTCACCCCGTCTGTAAACGGTACCGCAATTCTTTCAAAGTTGTTGCCTTTGTCTTCCCAAACCTGCTTGATCACAGGGTAGGCAGCATCGGCATTGTTCTTCATCTTGTTGCGATAGTGTTCATAAGCAGCCTTGTAAATCACCTGTGCGATTTTCTGAACGTCCATTTTATCGAACTCTTCTTCAGAAATAGGAGAACTCATGGAGAAATAGCGGATCAACTCAAACTCGAAGTTCTTAAAGTCGCTCGCCATTTTATTTGTTTCGGCAATATTTTCCGAAGTATCATAGATCATATTAGCGATATCCACTCGCAAACGGTCACCAAAAAGGGCATGGTAACGGCGCTTGTAAACCACTTCCCGCTGGGCGTTCATCACATCATCGTACTCAAGAAGGCGTTTACGCACCCCAAAGTTGTTCTCTTCCACTTTTTTCTGAGCGCGCTCAATAGATTTTGAAATCATGGAATGCTGGATCACTTCTCCTTCTTCCAGCCCCATACGGTCCATCAGCTTCGCAATTTTTTCTGAGCCAAACAGGCGCATCAAATTATCTTCGAGAGAGACGTAGAACTGCGAACTACCCGGATCTCCCTGTCGACCCGCACGACCTCTCAACTGCCTGTCTACACGACGAGAATCGTGGCGCTCTGTACCTACAATGGCAAGACCGCCGGCTTCCTTAACTTCGGGCGACAATTTAATATCGGTACCACGACCGGCCATGTTAGTGGCAATGGTCACAACGCCGCTGTTTCCGGCTTCTGCAACAATATCGGCCTCTTTTTTGTGAAGTTTCGCGTTAAGAACGTTGTGAGGTACTTTTCGAAGGGTAAGCATCCTGCTGAGCAATTCTGAAATTTCTACGGAAGTCGTACCAATAAGCACTGGTCTTCCGGCGCGCGAAAGTTCGGTCACGTGATCAATTACGGCATTGTATTTTTCACGTTTTGTCTTGTAAACAAGATCTTCTTTATCCTGTCTTGCGATAGGGCGGTTGGTAGGAATTTCTACCACATCAAGTTTGTAGATCTCCCAGAATTCACCGGCTTCGGTCACAGCAGTACCCGTCATTCCTGAAAGTTTGCTGTACATCCTGAAGTAGTTTTGTAGCGTAACCGTAGCGAAGGTTTGTGTAGCATCTTCGATCTTCACGTTCTCCTTGGCTTCAATCGCCTGGTGGAGCCCGTCGCTGTAACGGCGGCCTTCCATGATTCGACCGGTTTGCTCGTCTACGATCTTCACCTTATTGTCCATCACCACGTATTCTGTGTCTTTTTCAAACAGGGTGTAGGCTTTAAGGAGCTGGCGCATCGTGTGAATGCGTTCACTTTTTACGCTGTAATCACGGAAAAGCTCTTCTTTCTTCTCGGCTTCTTCTTCTTTGGAAAGGCCTTCTTTTTCGATCTTGGCGATCTCCATTCCAATTTCGGGCATTACGAAGAAGTCCGGATCAT
This sequence comes from Salinimicrobium tongyeongense, assembly GCF_026109735.1. Classification (NCBI taxonomy): domain Bacteria; kingdom Pseudomonadati; phylum Bacteroidota; class Flavobacteriia; order Flavobacteriales; family Flavobacteriaceae; genus Salinimicrobium; species Salinimicrobium tongyeongense. The sequence goes on from NZ_CP069620.1 coordinate 2,897,583, forward strand.
CTTTACCAGAAAGGAACTCAATCCCTTTATCGGTAAGGTCGATCTGGTTATTTTTCTCTTCGATCACAAAGTACAGTTCGGCGTCAACCTTCGGCATTTCCCGGTTGTTGTCGGCCATGTATTTGTTCTCTGTTTTTTGAAGTAGGGCCTTGACACCTTCTTCACTCAAATATTTAATGAGGGCTTTATTCTTCGGAAGTCCGCGGTACACACGAAGCAATTTCAACCCGCCTTCTTCGGTATCTCCGGCGGAGATGAGTTTTTTAGCTTCAGCAAGAACCCCGGTCAGGTATTTTCGCTGTACTTCAACAATATTGGATACAGCAGGTTTTAACTGATCAAATTCATGAACGTCCCCCTTGGGAATTGGTCCTGAAATGATCAACGGAGTTCGGGCATCATCCACCAATACCGAATCTACCTCATCTACAATGGCGTAGTTGTGGGGGCGCTGTACAAGATCATCGGGAGAGTGGGACATATTATCCCTTAAATAGTCAAACCCGAACTCGTTATTGGTTCCGTAGGTGATATCGGCGTTGTAAGCTTTTCTGCGGGAAGCAGAGTTTGGCCGGTGGTAATCTATACAGTCAACACTAAGACCGTGGAACTGGAAGAGCGGAGCCATCCAGGCGCTATCCCTTTTTGCCAGGTAATCGTTGACGGTTACCAGGTGCACGCCATTGCCGGTTAAAGCATTTAAGTACATTGGGAGCGTGGCAACAAGGGTTTTACCTTCCCCGGTTTGCATCTCGGCAATTTTACCCTGGTGCATGGCCACCCCGCCAATAAGCTGCACATCGTAGTGCACCATATCCCAGGTCACGGCTTTACCCGCCGCATCCCAGGAGTTCTTCCAAATGGCGTGGTCGCCATCGAGGCTCACGTAATCTTTTTCAGCCGAAAGTTCACGGTCATACGCAAGGGCGGTGACCTTAAGTTCGGGGTTATCTTTAAAACGTTTGGCAGTTTCCTTTACAGTGGCAAAGGCTTCGGGAAGGATCTCGTTGAGAACGCCTTCAGAAATTTCGTAAGATTTTTCTTTTAAAGCGTCTATTTCGGCGTAGATATCTTCTTTTCGGGTAATGTCTTCAGATGCATCGGCTTCAGCATTAAGATTTGTGATCTGTTCATTCACCTCCTGGAGTGCATCTTTGATCTTGGTCTTGAAAGTTGCTGTCTTTGCGCGTAGCTCATCCAGGCTTAGCGCTTCAAATTCTTTTTCGAGAGCGAGGATCTTGTTGACTATAGGCTGAATTTCCTTTATGTCTTTTTTAGACTTGTCGCCGACAAAAACTTTCAATACGGTATCTAAAAAACTCATATGTTTTTGTGGTTTTTATTATTTCAAAGTTAAGCAAAAAAAAAGCCTCAAATCTGAGACTTTTTTCTGCTTTTATTGTGGTATGCTTTTAATATTCATCTTCATTCCAGAGGTAGTCCTCATCTGTAGGGTAATCTGGCCAGATTTCCTCTATTGAATCATAGGAATCCCCTTCATCTTCAATCGCCTGCAGGTTTTCGACCACCTCCAGGGGAGCACCCGTCCTGATGGCGTAATCAATTAACTCATCTTTTGTGGCGGGCCATGGTGCATCGCTAAGATAGGATGCTAATTCTAATGTCCAATACATCGGTTAATCGGTTTAAATTTTTGCAAAAATAATTTTTTTGACGAGATAGTCAAGAAAAAAATCATCTTTTTATCACTAATTTTAAGAACGTTTTATCTACTGTAATTCCTTTAAAAATAGAGGATTTGTGCAGAAATTGGATTCAGATCAATTTAGGATTCCTTCTGTGGGATCCATTTGATTTCTTTCACCTGTAAATCATGAGACAACTTTCGTGCCAGCACAAAAAGGTAGTCACTTAGGCGGTTGAGATACTGCAGCACCTGCTCCTCAAAAGGTTCAATTTCATAGAGAGCTGTGGCCAAACGCTCGGCCCTGCGGCACACACAGCGGGCTACGTGACAAACTGACACGGTTTGGTGTCCGCCCGGAAGTATAAAGTGTGTCATGGGCGGCAATTCTTCGTTCATCTTATCAATTTCCTGCTCCAGGAGCTCGATATCTTCCGAAGAAATTCGCGGAATATTAAGGCGTTCTTTGCCATTTTTGAGCACCGCTTTTTCAGGATCGGTGGCAAGTATGGCCCCAAGAGTGAACAAACGGTCTTGTATCTTAATAATGATCTCGCGGCTGTGTTCATCTACCTGCTGGTCTCGCATAAGGCCCAGGTGAGAGTTGAGCTCATCTACGGTGCCGTAACTGTCAATGCGAATATGGTGTTTTGGGACCCGGGTGCCGCCAAATAACGCAGTGGTTCCCTTGTCGCCTGTTTTGGTATAAATCTTCATCTTTTTTGGTTTAAAAGCTTCCTGTTTGAAGGGAGCCTAAAGTAAGAAAATAAAGAGGGCTTTAAAAATTGGATTGGCAGAAGTAAAACTTTAGGATTTTTTTTCTGAAGAGGTTCCAAAAATGGCATTTTTGACAGGTATTCCTTAAGATGTTTTCCTTAATACACAATGGGAATATATTGAAAATAAAGGCTGAAGGTTTTAGTTTTTTTCTGCTGAAGAATTCTGAAGTTTGTCTTTTCTTTTCCTGCCGAATTTCTTCCGAATGTTTTTGCCCAGAGAACGCCGCCATTCCAGCTCTTTTTTTCTACGTTTTCGGCTTCTAATCCACAGGAAAAAGGCCACACAAACACATAGCAGTGCCAGGTACAAAAAGAGTTCGTTATTCCAGAATTCATTCATGGCGCACAGTTTTCAGATGATAATTTACCAAATCATCTCTTTAGCCTGTACTTACAAACTGTTAATTCGTTAGCTGCAGATGCTATTTCTCCCTGTTCTTTCTTTCGTGGTAGCGGTTCCTGAAACTTCGGTGTTTCTTGTGCTCCCGTCTCTTTTTCGACTGATTCCTGTTCCACAAAAAGAAAGCGAGAAACACTGCGATAAGGATGATGTAGAGTAGAGTATCGCTATCGAAAAATGACATTTTTTGTTAGTTAAGAGTTCGGGTACCGGGTATTTTTTTTGACAACTAATTATTAAACACTAAGAACTTCTTTCCGTTCGTCGCTTTCAATCATTCCGTCGCGAAGGCGTATAACGCGATGGGCGTGCCGGGCAATATCTTCTTCGTGGGTTACCAGAATTACGGTGTTGCCTGCGGCATGAATTTCATCAAAAAGGCTCATGATCTCGACAGAGGTTTTGGAATCAAGGTTCCCGGTAGGCTCATCGGCAAGAATGATGGAAGGTTTGTTGACGAGCGCGCGTCCCACAGCAACCCTTTGCCTCTGCCCTCCCGAAAGCTGGTTTGGCTTGTGATCCATCCGGTCGGCCAGGCCAACATCTGCAAGAACTTTTTCGGCGCGTTCTTTTCGCTGACTTTTAGTAGCTCCGGCGTATATCATTGGGAGTGCCACATTTTCAAGGGCACTGGTGCGCGGCAGGAGGTTAAAGGTCTGGAAAACAAAACCAATCTCCTTATTCCTTATCTCGGCGAGTTCGTCGTCACTCATCTGGCTCACGTCCTTTCCGTTAAGGATATACTGGCCCGAAGTAGGAGTGTCAAGGCAACCCAGGATGTTCATCAGGGTTGATTTTCCCGAACCTGAAGGCCCCATAAAGGCTACATATTCTCCTTTGACAATATCGAGGTCGATACCTTTAAGGACTTTTACAATTTCCTGACCCAGGTGAAAATCCCGGGTAATTTGCCTGATCTTGATTACGCTGCTCATAAAAAATCTGAATTCATTAGAATTAGACGCAAGGTAAGGGAGTTTGTTACATTTATTAATAAGCAAAAGGGGGATTTGAATATTTGAAGATTGGAAATTCATTTGCTATCTAAGTCCTCCGTTTCTCTCTTTGTAAAGTTAAAGGCAAACAACCAGTAGTTAACAGCTTTTTAAATCCCTGCCTACTAAATACTGCCTACTGCAAACTTATCATACCCGAATTACGAAATGTTCCTTCTCCTGTTCCCTTCTGAAAAAAACCAGTCCCCATTGAAAAGTGTCTATAGAAACCTTCACTTTTGGATGGGCTTTTATCTCTTCCCAGGCTTCTTCCATGCCTTTTGACCAGTGGATGTCGTCGAAAATCATGACGCTATCATTATGAACTGTGGGAAGTAACTTTTTAAAATAAGAAAGAGTGGCTTCTTTTTGGTGATTGCCGTCGATATAAATCAGATCGTAGTTTGGAGTTCGGAGTTCGGAGTTAGAGGTTTGTTGTTTGTGGTTTGTGGTTTGTGGTTGTTGTTGGGTTGACAGTTGTCGGATCTCAGTTGTCGGTTGATGGATCACGGATTGCGGATCCGCGCCAACTGTTTGGGGATATTTGGTGTGGGAAGCATTGGGATTTGGTGCTTGGTGCTTGGGCCTTTCCTCCGTCCACTGCCCACGGACCACTGGATTTTCTTCAAATCTCCCAATCTTCAGCTGAATATTGTTTAATCCAAATTCCTCAAATTTCTCCTTTGCTATCGCAGCTGTTTCAGCGCATCCTTCAATAGTGATGATCTTGACCTTATTTCCTGCTGCCATAGCTGCTGTACCCAGGCCGAGGGAAGTGCCCAGCTCAAGTGCCGTATCTGCTTTTAAATACCTCACCAACCTATTAAGGAGTCGGGCGCGTTTGGGGGAAATGCCTGTATTTTTTGCCATTTTTGACACTTCACGTGCGCTGGTTTTAAATACCCTGCTTCCGGCACCAAAATCTGTAATATGAATTGTTCTTGTATTTTTCTGCAGGGAGTTTCGGTGTTTTTTCAGAAGGGCATAAGCTGCATATTTCTTCCTGTCATAGAAACACCTGGTCACAAGGCCGTATACAAACGGCGAATGCACTCCATGCTGATTGGTGGAGCGGAGGAGAAACTTTATGTAGGCGAAAACAATGAACAATTAGCAATAAACAATTATCAATTATCAGGAAAAAATATTAAGAAGCATCAATAAATTTCAAATTACAAGCACCAAATTCCAATCTTGCTATTACCTTAAACTTCCCTGATTAGTGTTGACCGGTTTTAGATATTAATTTTCATTATCAAAAATAGTAATAATTGGTCTTTCTTCTGTTTTGAGGGTTGACCAATAACTAATGAACTCTTCAGGGTTTCTTTTCTCTAAATGATCATGGGATCTTTTGGTGTTATAATTTTTTACTGCTTTGTTCACCTGGTTCTTGAGTTGGCTAAAGGATTGTGGCTTCCAGTGATCCAGATACTCCTCTTTTATTGTTCTATTGATCCTCTCGGCATATGCATTGTCCTGAGCACTTAAGGCCATACTTATAGTGGTCGTATTTGATTGTAAGAGTTCAGTATAAGATTTGTACGTATACTGGCTTCCTCGATCTGAGTGATGGATCTTAGGAGCTTTGTTTTGTTTTAAAGCCATCTTCAAAGCTTTTAAATTTGCTGTCCCTCTCATATGATCAGAGACTTCATAACCGACTATTTTCTTGGTGTAAACATCAATTATAAATACTGCATAATAAAATTTGTCTCCTACCCGATAGTAAGTAATATCGCTTTGCCATACTACCGAAGGTGCATTGATCTTTATTCCTTTAATTTTATTCGGATAGTAGATATTACCGGCAATGGTTGTGCGTCTATAATTCTTCTTTCTTTTGAGACGATAACCTAATTGCATAAAAGTCTCTACAAAACGATCTCTCCCAATAAAATCAGGCTTTAAAGTATAGTACATTTTTTCCACCCCACAACCAGGATGATCTCTACGAATATCATCAGCTTCAGACATTAATTCCATCAAACGATGATCAAAAATTCTTTGTCTTCTAGCATATTGATGGACAGCTTGTTTACTGATCCCAATGCCTTCATAGAATTGATTCATGGAATAACTCACTTTTTCTTTGTTTTTCCTGAACCAGTTGATTGTGGGGTGCTGTAGTTTTTTTTAATGTCGATATCGAGTTCTGACTTAGCCAGTTCGATCATCTTTTCTAAATAATCCAACTGTATCTGTTTACGCCCTAAAGCTGCTTCCAGTTCCTTGTTTTTGGCCTCCAGCTCTTGCATCTTTTTACTGCTACTGTCTTTCATTTCTACAACTCTATAACCTTTCTCGTTAAAGGTAGAAAATTTATGAATCCAGTTATAGATCATAGACCGTGACATTCCGTGAAGCTTAGACAGTTGAAATACACTGTACCTGCCACTTTCATAATCATTCACAATTTGTCTTTTGAACTCATCGGAGAATTTCCGATGTTTACTGAGCAATCGAATATTTGACTTCATGTAAGTTGATTTTATGGTCAACCTATATCAGGGACGTACACCTTGAACCTTGAACCTTGAACCTTGAACCTTGAACATTGAACATTGAACCTTGAATCTTGAACTTTGAATTAGCCAGCGGCTTTATCTCCCAATTCAAACCACCGCTCGGTTTTCTGCTCGATCTCGTTTTCTATTTTACTCAGTTCTACCGAAGTTTTAGTGATCTCATCGGGGCTTAAGTCTTTAAGGAATTTTTGCTGTACTTCTTCTTTTTTCTTTTCCAGGTTATGGATTTCTTTTTCCAGTTTGTTGTATTCTTTCTGCTCGTTATAAGTGAGTCCGGCGCTGGTGCTGCTTTCTTTCTTCCATGCTTTTTTATCGGAAGGAGCTTCGGGTTTTTCAGAAGGCTCAGAAATCGAACTGGCCTCATACTCCCGGTAATCGGTATAATTTCCGGGGAAATCCTCAATTTCAGCTTGTCCTTTAAAAACAAAGAGGTGATCTACGATCTTATCCATAAAATAGCGATCGTGAGAAACCACCACAAGACAGCCGGGAAAATCGAGCAGGAAGTTTTCCAGCACGTTGAGGGTCACGATATCCAGGTCATTTGTAGGCTCATCCAGGATAAGAAAATTGGGATTCTGAATTAATACCGTGCACAGGTAAAGCCTCTTCTTTTCTCCTCCACTCAGTTTTTCCACGTAATCGTACTGCTTCTTACGGTCAAAGAGGAAACGCTCAAGCAGCTGCTGGGCAGAGATCTGCCGGCCTTTCTTCAGGGGAATAAAATCCCCAAACTCCCTAATCACATCAATCACCTTCTGTCCTTCTTTAACTTCAATTCCGCGTTGGGTGTAATATCCAAACCTTATGGTTTCTCCAATAGTGATCTTACCCGAATCTGGAGGAATGCTGCCGGTGAGGATGTTCAAAAAAGTGGATTTTCCGGTTCCGTTTTTTCCGATAATGCCAAGCCTGTCGCCCGGCTGAAAATTGTAGTCGAATTTTTCCAGCAGCTGTAAATCGCCAAAACTTTTGGAAACATTATGGAACTCGACGATCTTATTTCCCAGCCGTTCCATATTGATCTCCAGTTGCACCTGGTGGTCGTTGCGGCGTTTTGAGGCACGGTCTTTTATTTCATAAAAATCGTCTATACGCGATTTTGATTTGGTGGTGCGGGCTTTGGGTTGCCGGCGCATCCAGTCCAGTTCCTTCTTAAAAAGCTGTTTGGCCTTATCGGTATTGGTTTGCTCCAGAGCAATGCGTTCATTCTTCTTGCTTAGGTAGTAGGAGTAGTTTCCTTTATATGTGTAAAGGTTCCCGTCCTCGAGCTCCACGATTTCATTGCATACACGTTCCAGGAAATAACGGTCGTGAGTAACCATAAAAATGGTGAAGTTCTCTTTGCGGAAGAATTCCTCCAGCCACTCGATCATATCGAGGTCGAGGTGGTTGGTAGGTTCATCCATGATGATAAGGTCGGGTTTGTTGAGGATCATCGATGCCAGGGCGAGGCGTTTTTTTTGTCCGCCGCTAAGACTTCCTACCAGGGCATGAAGATCTTCGAGCTTCAGTTTAAAAAGGATCTGTTTATAGGTAGTTTCAAAATCCCAGGCCTGGTGTGCATCCATCTGTTCAAAAGCCTTTTGATAGGCATCGGAATCTTCAGGATTTTCGAGAGCTTTTTCGTAGCGTTCAATGACCTTGAGGATCTCATTATCTGAAGCAAAAATGGTTTGTTCTATGCTGAGTTTTGGGTCAAGATTAGGTTCCTGCGGAAGGAAAGCAACAGTGATGTCTTTGCGATACACCACATTGCCTGCATCGGGAGTATCGTCGCCCGAAAGAATATTTAGAAGGGAAGTTTTTCCGGTGCCGTTCTTGGCTACAAAACCCACCTTGTCTCCTTCATTGATTCCGAAGGAAAGATTTGAAAAAAGTTCTCTTTCCCCGTAAGCCTTGGCTACATTTTCTACAGATAAATAATTCACGCAGTTATTTTTGGCAAAAGTAGGTATTTCGATGATCAATTAACAATTAAGAATTAGCAGAGGGATTTGAAAATTTGGAGATTTGAAAAGGAAATTGAGGGCTGCCAATCTCACACGGGGCTATCCGGTATAAAATCTTACTCCTTACTTTAGCCTTCTGCCTTTGATTAACAGTAATTAACAAACTAGTAGTGCAATTATTTTATTATTAACGTTCAAGACCTATATTTGTCTCTAACTATTAGTCCCAAATGAGTATCAGGCAATTACTTGTTATTGTTAGTGTTTTGTTTTTTGTTTCTTCCTGCGTGCCCACAAAACGCTTAATGTATCTGCAGGAAGATGCCAAAGAGACCGACAGTTTAATTTCTGTAGAAAGAATTCAGAAGCCTTACAGGATACAGGTAAATGACCTGCTGAGTATCAGGGTCAAGGCCATAGACCAGGACGTGGTGGGCATGTTCAATCCCATTGGAGAGCAAAACCCAAATGCCACGGGTGAAGAAAGGCTGTATTATGACGGATTTTTAGTGGATGCCCATGGAAATATCAGGGTTCCCACTTTGGGCGAAGTGAATGTACTTGGGTTTACGGTAGAGGAGGTGAGAGAGAAGATAGAAAAAGCCCTTTTAGACAAGTATTTCAAGGAGCAGGCAAACATTTTTGTCACGGTAAAACTGGCGGGAATACGGTATACCACCATTGGTGAGATAGGTTCGGGGAGCCAGGTAATTTATAAAGAGCAGGTGACCATTATGGAAGCTATTGCCAATGCCGGGGATATTTCTGAATTTGGCGACAGGACCGATGTGGTAATCGTGCGACAGTACCCGGGCGGGGAGAAAAGGCACCATATTGACCTTACCAGCATAGACGCGATGAAATCGCCGTATTACTATATTCAGCCCAACGACCTTATCATAGTGAATCCGCTTCCGCAGAAAGCCCTTGGCCTTGGTACTACCGGCCTTGAAGCTTTTCGCACCGTTACAACGATCCTGGCGTTTGTAACTTCAACAATATTATTAATTACCCGGTGATGTATGGCACATGAAGATGATCATATTAGTGATGTAGGCTCTACCTTTGATTTTAAAGGTTTTGTGCTGAAAGTTTTTAGTTACTGGCAGTTAATTCTGCTGTCGGTAGCCATAAGTCTGGGAGTGGCTTATTACAACAATGTAAGGAAACTTCCGGTTTACCAACTTGGTAATTCCATTTCCATAAAAGACGATCAAAACCCCTTTTTTACCAGTAATACCAGCCTTACCTTTAACTGGGGCGGCACTTCAGACAAGGTTAACACAGCGATGACCATACTCAGGTCGCGGTCGCACAATGAAGAGGTGGTAGAGCGCCTTCAGTATTATATTGCTTATCAACAGGATGGGGAATATCAGCGGGTGAATGCCTACGGCTTTACTCCTTTTAAGGTGGTAGCCGATTCTTCAGCCTATCAGGCGCAGGGCACCACGTTTACCATTCGGTTTAAAGATCCCGAAACCTTTACACTTACTACTTCTTTTCCCGGAAATACCGCTTCAGTCTTCAATTACGCTACCAAAGAATACGGGAGTGTGGTTGTAGAACAAGGGGAATTTAGCAGGGAATACAAATTTAACGAGCCTATAAATTTGCCATTTTTCAATGCTAAGCTGGTGCCTACGCCACTAGCTTCGGTTATTGATAAGCCATTTTACGTGCAGTTCAGGCATTTTGACGGAACTGTTGGTAGGTTTCGTGGGGTTTCAGTGAGCCCGCAATCGCAGGGAGCTTCGGTTTTAAACCTTTCCATGACGGGAGATAATAAAGCTGAAATTGTTGATTACCTCAATGGCACAGTGCGGGTGTTGAGCCAGAACATGCTCGAGCGAAAGAACCTTTTTGCCACCAAGACCATCAGGTTTATAGACAGTAGCTTGAACGTGAAAGCTATGGAGCTTAAGGTGGTGGAAGATGAGCTGAACAGGTTCAGGAACAATAATTCCATTTTAGATATTTCTGCGGAAAGCAGTCAGCTTAATACCAAACTTACCGGTCTTGATGTGAGGAAGGAAGATATTTCGCGGCAGCTGGCTTATTATGAAACACTACAGGATTACCTGCAAACACGTAATGATTATTCTGATGTGCCGGCGCCATCGGTAGCCGGAATTTCAGAATCAAGCATAGTGAGTGGCGTGGGGCGAATTGTTTCTTTGGCCGAAGAAAGGCGGAAGTATGAATATTCCCTTCAGGAAAATTCCCCGGTTTTTCAGGATATAGACCGGCAAATAAATGCCGTAAAAGACGTTTTGCTGGAGAATATGTCTTCTTCTCAAAACCTGCTGCGGCAGGAATTGCGCGATATTAACAGGGAAATTGCACTGGCAGAAGCCGAAATAAGAAAACTGCCGCAGGAAGAACAGGACCTGCTGAAGATCCAGAGGAAATATTCCCTTAGTGAAAAGACTTATAATTTATTCCTCGAAAAGCGCAGCGAAGCCGGGCTCATCAAAGCGGCAAACGTGAGTGATGTGATGGTGATAGACACTGCGAAAGACACCGGTGGCGGCCAGATTGGCCCAAATACGCAGCTAAATTATGTCATGGCCTTAATGGTGGGGGGAATGATCCCGCTTACTTTTGTATTCCTGCTGGTTTTTCTGAATACCAATGTTCACAATGCCCAGGAAGTTACCCGCCTGTCACCCATTCCCATTCTGGGGATGATTGGGAAGAGCAGGATGGACACCAATCTTGCCGTTTTCAATAAACCCAAATCGGCTATTGCCGAAGGTTTTCGGGGGTTGAGGTCCAGTCTGCAGTTTATGTACAAAAAGCAGGGGGTGAGTGGTTCCAAAACGGTGATGATCACTTCATCGGTTTCGGGGGAAGGGAAAACCTTTTGTGCCATGAACCTGGCCACGGTTTTTGCTTTGAGCGAAAAGAAAACCCTGCTGCTGGGTGCCGACTTACGTAAACCTAAGATCTTTGATGACTTTAAGATCAATAACGAGGTGGGCGTGGTGAATTATCTTATAGGTCAGGAGTCCCTGGAGTCAATCATACAGCCCAGTATGGTGCCGCATCTGGATGTGATCACGGCCGGGCCGATTCCTCCAAACCCTTCAGAATTGCTGATGAACGAGCAAATGGAAAATCTGATGAACGAACTGCGGGAACGTTATGATTACATAGTCATGGATACCCCGCCGGTGGGTGTGGTTGCCGATGCGCTCAACCTCATTAAATATGCCGATGCCACTTTATACCTCATTCGCCAGGACTATACCAAACGCGGAATGCTGGAGGTGATCAATGAGAAGTATAACAAAGGTGAAGTAAAGAATATTTCATTCGTCCTTAACCACTTTGTTCACCGGGCCAAGTATGGTTATGGCTATGGTTACGGCTATGGTTATGGTTACGGCTATGGCTATGGGCAGTACGGGAAAGGCTACGGCCAGCAGGAGACAAGGACTGGCAAGCTGAAAAAGAAGTGGAGGGAGATAATGCGGAATTTTGAATAGGAGTTGGTCATATTTTGAGCCGGTAGTATTAATCTCTGTACACTGGTAGGGTGTTGTTTTATACTGAGCTCTTCTTTTCTGTGATAGAGTTAAATCTGTTGGACTACCAATTTTACATTTGACGATCTACAGAAGAATCCAAATCTTGAAATTTCGTAAATTTGGCTTATAATGTTTCTGAATTTTTCCATTGTATAAAACCTCACTTTCTATCCTAAAAGAATGCCCCTTTTGAATTTTTCTAGCCGAAGGATCAGGATAATGATAATACTCAAGATAAAGGATTTACAGATTCTTTATTCATTTTATATAGAGAGGGTGGTCTTTTCTTACTGAAAATATACAGTTGCAGAGTACTCATAAATTTAAAGAAGTAGTTTAAAAGGAGGGGAAGTATGATTCATATGTTAAAAGACATACATTCAAATCATTAAGGAATTAAGTAATATAGTAACATACCCAAAAAAATCCATTATGAAAAGAGTAATTATTCTGGGAGGAAGTGGCTTTATAGGAGGTCATTTAGCCAAAAGGTTAAAAGAAGAAAACTGTCACGTTAGAATCGCAGACATTAAGGATCATGAATTTTGGGATCACCAGGAAATTTGCCATGAATTTATTAAATGTGATTTAACCGATGCCAGAGCAGTTGATCTGGTTATAACCGAAGGAGCAGATGAAGTGTACCAGTTAGCTGCAGACATGGGAGGGGCAGGATATATCTTCACCGGGGACAATGATGCCAACGTTATGCATAATTCTGCTTTGATCAACCTTCATGTAGCAAAGGAATGTGTTGTAAAAAAAGTAAAAAAAATCTTCTATTCTTCTTCTGCCTGTATTTACCCTGAATTTAATCAACTAGATCCGGATAAACCCAATTGTGCAGAATCATCTGCTTATCCTGCCCAACCAGATTCAGAGTATGGTTGGGAAAAGTTGTTCAGTGAAAGAATGTTTCTTGCTTTTTCCCGCAACTATAATCTAAATGTACGCATTGCACGTTTTCACAACATTTTTGGAGCCCGTGGTATCTGGCAGGGGGGAAAGAAAAGGCTCCGGCTGCTATGATGAGAAAAGTAGCTGAAGCCGTGGACGGAGGTGAGATTGAAGTGTGGGGTGACGGCCAGCAAACCAGAAGCTTTCTACATGTTGATGAATGTGTGGAGGCTCTTCTTAGATTGATGAGTTCAGAGTTCAAAGGGCCTGTAAATATTGGTTCAGAAGAAATGGTTTCCATTAACAGGTTAGCTCAAATAGCCATTGATATATCTGGAAAAAACCTTTCTATCAAAAATTTGGAGGGAGAAGAATTCAGTCGAAAATATGGATTTGTATGTCCAACCGGAGTTCGGGGAAGAAATTCTGAAAATTCTCTATATCGTGAGCAAATTGGCTGGGAGGTAAATCAATCACTGGAAGAGGGTATGAAAAGCACCTATGAATGGATAGCAAAACAGGTCAATTCCACTCGAAAAAAAACAGTTTCTAAATAGCTTATATGCCACCTCTTAATTGATTAAAAGTTAAGTCTACGGGAAACCTTTACCGGGCAAGGAGGAGGGGAAGTATTCACCCATTGCCAAATATTAAAACTGGTGTGGTTATCTCCGGCTAAATATTTGCTCCATTCCTTATCAATTTCCTCATGATCAAATCACTCAGCAACTGGGGAAGTTTTTAATTGCTGAAGTTGTTCTGATACAAAAGGCTTTAGTTCCTGCCTCAGCCATTCCCGCTGCGGAGTCTGGAGCGCACGCGTTACCAGCTACCGACCACTCCTTTTAGTCTTAAATGAAATAATTCTCCAGCTTCTCCGTTAGATAAATGCAAATTTATTGGGGTATATAAAAAAATCCTTTTTATTTGTAAACCAATTGACGCATATTCCAAATCTTATGAAAAAATATCTTTTAGGCCTGTTTTTTATTTTGACCACAGTTTCAATTTGCTTTTCTCAAGAACTTAGTTATGGCCTAAAAGCCGGAGTTAATCATCCTATGGGTGGTGAGATTGTAGGGCTACAAAACAACTATGCATTTCAGAAAAATACTTCTGAGGCTGAGGGGAATCTTGGCTTTCATGGGGGTATCTTCTTACAGGTTGATTTTGGTAAATTTTTTGTTCGGCCCGAGGTAGTTTACACTTCAATAGATACAGAATTCACTTTTATAGAAGAAACTTCAATATATTCTGTTCAAAAATTTGATATCCCCCTATTAGTAGGTTATAACATTTGGGGGCCAATTGATATTTATGCCGGACCTGTGTATTCGAATATACTGGATGCTACTTTGGAAGGAGAAGAATTCCTGAACCCTATTGTTGTTCAAGACACACCAATAAATGCTCAGGCTGGTGTGAAGGTTGAATTTGGAAGATTTGGGTTAGATCTACGATATGAAAGATCTTTATCTTCGGCTGAGGTTCAGCGTTTAGATTTTGGTGAAGGTTATAATGAAATCAATGAAGCAGAATTCACAGATTCCAGACTAAATCAAATAATTGTTGGAGTGATCTTCAAAATTGGAGGCCCTGGTCTAAACGAAAGACGACGAAGGGCCTGTTACTAAAAAGAATTTCAAGACTTTTCTGAAAACTAATTAGATTTATTTCTACGAGGTTTCTCTTTTTTAGAGTCTATTGGTTATAAGAGTAATGCTGTGTTCACCCATTGCCACACATGGAAACTACTCGTGTTATCTCCTGCCAGATATTTTTTCCATTCTTTCTGAATTTCTTCGTGATCAAACCAATCTGTTGCCGAAGTAATTTTAAGGTGTAGCAATTGCTTTTCCACAAATGCTTTGAGTTCCTTGCTTAACCATTCCCGCTGGGGAGTTTGGAGAGGACGTTTTGGCGCATAAGAGATAGTAGAGGGAACCAGTGGTTTCAGGATCTCGCGGAGCATATATTTCCCAACCCCATTTTTAATTTTGTAATCCTCCGGTTGTGAAAAGGCAAATTCGACGAGGCGATAATCAAGAAAAGGCTCCCGCAGCTCAGTACTATAAGTCATGGAAACCCTGTCATTGAATCGTAGTGCCCGTGGGAGTTTCGTATAAAAAAGATCCCGAAACTGCAGATTTTGCAGTCTGTTGTCGAACGGTTCTGGATATTTTGTCTTTTGTGCCAAAGCGGCAAATTCGGGATTTAGCACATGCATTCGGAAAGGAGAATTTTTCCCGGTGCCCTGGATGATTGAGCCGGAGGTTTGATAGTAGTCATACCCTGCCCATTGCTCATCCATTCCCTGCCCGTCAAGTAACACCTTTACACCGTCGGCATGAGCCTGTTCAAAAATTTTAGAATAAGCCATGGTAGGAATACCTCCAAAAGGTTCATCCTGTTCCCGACTCATTTTTATTGCATTTATTTGAACTTCGGAAGCCGAAAAAAGTACTTTGTGAAGCGGGTTTTGTGTAGTTGAGATCATCTGTTCTACCCATGGAAGCTCATCATAGCGTTCATCTCCCGTGTAAAAAGAGTAAGCATGCATCTGCTGTTTATCTTCAAACATATTCACCAGAGCAAGCAGGAGGGAACTATCCACTCCGCCGCTAATGTTAAATGCTACAGGCACATCGGCGCGGAAACGAAGTTTGATGCTGTCTTTCAGTAGTTCGAGATATTCAGCTTTAGCCTGTTCAATAGAGCTTCCAGATCTTTTATTTTGGACTCTTGAAACAAAATCATACCATTTTTCAAGCCTTACCCGACCTTCAGAATATTCCAATAAATATCCACCTGGTAATTGTTTGATGTTATTGTAAAAAGTCTCTTCCGGCAAACCGTAGGAGCCAAAGCTGAAATAATTTGCCCAGACCTTTAGGTTTGGTGGGGTGTCAAAAATGACATTTTTGAGTGTCTTTATTTCACTGCTGAAGTAAAGGTGTTTGTTTACTTCAGAATAATAAAAAGGTTTTACTCCGAACCTGTCCCGTGCAGCAAATAGTTTTTTTTCCGAAGAATCCCATATGGCGAAGGAGAACATCCCGTTCAATCTTTGCAAACATTCCTTTCCCCACTTAATAAATGCCGCCAGCAGTACTTCAGTATCTGATGCTGTTCTAAAACCGTAAAAGGATTTTAGTTCATCTTTCAGCTCTTTGTAGTTGTAGATTTCCCCGTTAAAAGTTAGCACGTACCTTTCGGAATTATCCACAAAGGGTTCATTAGCTTCCGGGGAGAGATCAATAATGGAAAGTCGGTTATGGCCTATTGCTGCAAACCCGGGATCGATGAAATTGCCGGTATGATCCGGGCCACGATGCTTTTGGGCCTGAAGCATTTTCTGAAGCTCTGCTTCCTTTGTGTTTGGCCCAATTATTCCGGAAATTCCACACATTAGCTATTGTATATAGTATAATGAATATTGTATAATTTTTTCAAAGCTATGAAAAGCACCAATAAACAAGCACCAAATTCTAATTTAGTGTTGTATTTGGTATAACAACAAGAAATATGCACAACCGTTTTTGGTTTTGCCCCCCACCCTAAAGAAAGCCCAAAAATGGGTTCAGAAAATTCAGAACAACAAATAAAAAACTAAAAACAAAAAACCAATAGTAAACGCTAAACAGTCTATGAAAAATCTGATAACATAGTCAAAAGCCTCTCGGCTTTCTCCCAATCCTGCGGGATGTCAATATTCACATATGGGTCTCCGGTAGTGTCAATGAATCCAATATTGTTTCCGTACAGGGAATTTTGTTTCTGAAGAACTTCTGTTTTTGTTATATAAATTGCACCATCGCGATGATAAGCTACAGGTAGTTCCTGTCGCCGCGAAATAATTTCTTTTTCTCCTGTGGCCAATCGTAGACTTCCGGATTCATTCTCTTCAAACAACCAGTGGGGATTAAATTCTGCAGGAACTTCCCTCACTGAGAGGAGAGAATCAAAATTACCTGAAATAAATTTCCCGATGGCTTCATCAATTAAACCTGTTCTTCGAAAAGGAGTGGTAGGTTGCAGCAGACAAACAGCATCAAAATTTTGCCCTTTTTGAGCAAAATAATTCAGCGCATGCTTTACCACATCCAGGGTTGGAGTATCGTCTGCCGCAAGTGCTGTAGGTCTTCGAAATGGAACTTCGAGGCCTATTTCTTCAGCAACTGCAATGATCTCAGGATCATCTGAACTCAGGATCACCTTTGACAGCAGCTTCGAATTCTTTGCTGATTCAAAAGTGTATTGCAGCAAAGGTTTTCTGCCGAGAGATTTAATATTCTTTCCGGGTATTCCTTTACTGCCGCCGCGGGCGGGGATAAGTCCGAGGATTTTCATTGTTCGGTTATCGGTTATCAGTTTGTCAGGTCGGGTTATTGATTTATGAAGTCGTAAAATTAACCGGTCACTTAGTATCTGACAGTCTGAAACAGAAGATCATGTTTTCCAGTTCTTTTCGACATAAAGCATAAAAGAAAATATTTTCCCTCCTAAAAGATCATATTTCTTTATTAGTTCAAGGGTTCCCTCAAGTGTATATAATTCATTGATCATTTCCAGTTGGGAAATGCATTCCAACAATGACGCATGAGCATAGGTGAGAAATTTTAGAAAATCCTGTTTGTATACTTTTCGACCATATCCCTCAACAATAGCATCCTGAATACTTTTTGAGGATCTTCTTACTTGACTTCCCTGTTCATATAATTCAAACTTCGGCAACTTTAAGGAAAGCTTATGGACTTCAATAGCATATTCAAAAGCTAAATTGTAAATATCAAGATCCTTGTGGCTTTTCATGCTTCATCATTTTCTGGTTTTCACCAATTTAAAAAAATTAACCGACAACAGAGAACTGACAACTGACAACTCTAATAAGTAATCGTCTTCGAATACGTCAATTCGACCGTCGCAAGGATCTCCGCTATTTTTTCTCCCGCATTCCCATCTCCATAAAGTTCTGAAGAAGGATAATGTTCTCTTATAAGAGCATTTTCCGTTGCCTTCAGGATCTGCTCTCTATTGTAATCTACATCTGTAACGTTTTGTGCCCGGCTCCTCCTGTGTTGACGGTTTCCAATATTTACAACAGGTACTCCAAGATAGGCACATTCACGTAATCCTGCACTGGAATTTCCTATTAAAGCTTTTGCATTTTTTAAAAGTTTAAGGAAGTCTATAGGGTTCATATTCTTGAAAAAGTGAATGTTTCCTGGCTTTTCCAGTTCACGGAAAGATCGGATCCCATTTGATGTGCCGTCGGAGCCGGCATCAACATTGGGCCAGAACCAAAAAGCCGGATAATTCAGCTCCTTTACTGCTCTTAAGGTTTCCATGATGTGCTGTTTGGATTTCTTATATTCTGTAGTTACAGGATGCTGCATCACTACGATATATCCTTTTTCCCAATCCAGATTGGCACCTACACCACCATATTTCTCCAAAGGATCAAAATCCAAGTAAGGATAGTCGCTAATTTGTTTTGCAAGGTCTATAGAAGGGCAGCCCGTGTTAATAACCTTGTCGGGCTCTTCTCCTAACTTTATTACCCGTTCCCGGGCATCGTGGGTGCAGACCAGGTGCAGATCGGCGAGTTTGGTATTGGCATGTCTTACTTTCTCATCTATACTACCGGTAACTTCCCCGCCCTGGATATGGACCAGCGGGATGTTTTGATAAGATGCTGCGATGGAAGTTGCGATGGTTTCAAAGCGATCTGCAATCGTGATCACCGTGTCCGGTTGCAGGTTGTAAAAAACATTGGTAAGCTCCATAACTCCAAGCCCGGTAGTCTTTGCCATAGTAGTTGGATTTTCTCCTTCCAGGACCATGAATACCTTCGCTGCGATGTGGAAGCCATCCTTTTCAATGAAATCCACTGCATTTCCGTAGCGGTCCAGTAAGGCAGAACCTGCGATCACCAGTTGCAATTCCAGGTCGGGATGATTTTTAATAGAGGTGAGGGCTGATTTTATTCTGCTATAGGAGGGGCGTGCGGTAACTACGACGCAGATTTTTCGTTTAGGCATTACAATTGTCAGTTGTGGGTTATGAGATCTCAGGCTAAAGTAGTAAAAATGTTGTTGAGGAACGTCATTGCGAAGAAGCCCATTCCTGCCGGAGAGGTAATTGCGAGCGAAGCGAAGCAATCTGCCGTAATTTTTCTAAATTAGTATATGCGCACATCCCATGTCTATATCCTCACCAACAAAAATCACACGGTCCTGTATGTGGGAGTTACTTCAAATCTGGTTAAAAGGATCGGCCAGCATAAGACCAAATTTTATAAAGGCTTCACTTCCCGCTACAACTGTGACCATTTGATGTACTATCGGGATTTTAGAGGGTGTAAAATAAACTCTGTCTGAAAAAGAATTTTAAATAATTTTATTCAGACAGACCCATGACAACAGAAGAACAACAAAATTTAGGGAAGAAAGCCCTGGAGCAGTTTATGTCGGGCAAGAGTCTCTTCGGAAAAGATGGTGCCTTTGCACCTATGCTTAAGAGTTTTATCGAAAAGCTCTTGAAGCAGAGATGGATTCTCATCTTAATGAGGAAGAACGTTCCGCAGGCAATAAACGCAATGGCAAGGGGAAAAAGAAAATAAAGAGCGGTTTTGGGTCCTTCGAGATTGATACCCCGCAAGATCGCCATAGCAGCT
Organism: Salinimicrobium tongyeongense; assembly: GCF_026109735.1. NCBI lineage: Bacteria > Pseudomonadati > Bacteroidota > Flavobacteriia > Flavobacteriales > Flavobacteriaceae > Salinimicrobium > Salinimicrobium tongyeongense. Next base: position 2,916,988 of record NZ_CP069620.1, read on the forward strand.
TTGAACCTGACTTGGTAAAGAAACGCCAGACAATCTTAGCAGACAATCTCTCGGAGAAGATCATAGGTCTCTACGGCCTTGGAATGAGCTACCGTGACATATCTTCCCATATAAAGCAGATGTATGACACAGACATTTCTCATACGGTCCTGAGTCAGATTACTGATAGGATTATTCCAGATGTAAAAGCCTGGCAAAGCTGGTCTTTAGATCCACTGTACTGCATTGTATGGCTTGATGCGATGCATTACAAAGTGAAAGTAGATGGGAAGATAGAACACAAAGCCCTCTACAATATTCTTGGCATCAACAAGGAGGGATACAAGGAAGTGCTGGGTATGTATATTTCTGAGAGCGAAGGTGCTAACTTTTGCTCCAGGTATTGACAGATCTACAAAATCGTGGCCTGGAAGATATATTAATTGCCTGTACCGATAATCTTAAAGGATTCACCAATGCTATCCTTAGCGTTTTTCCTAAGACACAGGTACAGCTTTGTATTGTCCATCAAATAAGAAACTCTCTTAAATACATTGCTTCAAAGGATCAGAAAGAATTTATGCGAGATCTTAAGAAGGTGTATCGGGCAGTAAATAAAGAAGTAGCTGAAGATGAACTGCTCAATTTAGAAGAGAAGTGGGGTCAGAAATATCCAATAGTAATCGAAAGCTGGCAACGCAATTGGAATGAACTCTCGCAGTATTTTCAGTACACGGAGCCAATCAGAAAGATCATCTACACCACCAATGCCGTTGAAGGATTCCACCGCCAGGTTCGTAAGGTTACAAAGACTAAAGGAGCTTTTACCAATGATATGTCCCTTTTAAAGCTGGTCTACCTGGCTACAAGGAACATCGAAAAAAAATGGACAGCTCCTTTACATAATTGGAGTCTTACAATTCAGCAACTTTATATTAAATTTGGTAAAAGAATACCACTGGCTATAAACTCCAGATATCCAGAAGTTGATCCCAAAGATATTGATAGATCGGACAGAGTTTAATTTACAGACCCCAACTTTATATTAAATTTGGTAAAAGGATACCACTGGCTATAAACTCCAGATATCCAGAAGTTGATCCCAAAGATATTGATAGATCGGACAGAGTTTAATTTACAGACCCAGGTATTCCGCAATTTGTGTTATTTGTAATAGCTCCGATCTCGTCTGACAGTTAAGAGTTTTTTTAGGCATTTTGACTTTTGGAATAAACCTGATTTAGGGGCTCGTTTGGAGCCCCTTGACCATTCCAGTCGTCAGGCAAGTTATTCCTGACAGGTTGGTCTCCACCAGAGCCTGTTTCCGCTTTACCTGCCTTTAATAAAGGTACGAGTTTTTCCGATTGTAAATCCAGCATTTTTTCATCAGCCAAATGTTTGCTGTCGAGCAAAGTTTGCATCGGAGTTTTTCCAAAACAATGTTTTCCGGAGTGGGTTCTTTCATTGTTATAGTAGTTTAACCAATCATCCAGATCAGCTTGTATCTCCTCTATGGAGGTGTAGATCTTTTTCCTAAAGGTAATGGCGTAAAACTCATCCTGAATCGTCCTGTGGAAGCGTTCACAGATTCCGTTGGTTTGCGGGCTTTTAGCCTTGGTCTTTGTATGATCTATATCCTCGATAGCCAGGTAAAGTTGATATTCGTGGTGCTCTCTATGGCCACAGAATTCTGTGCCTCTATCGCTTAATATTCTTAAAAGTCGCAGGTCTTGCTCTTCGTAGAAGGGTAACACCCGATCATTTAGCATATCAGCAGCTACAAGAGCATTTTTACGATCATAAAGTTTAGCATGGGCTACTTTGCAATACGTGTCAATGAATGTTTGCTGATAGATTCTTCCAACTCCTTTGATGGTTCCTACATAATAGGTATCCTGAGCTCCAAGATAGCCGGGGTGGTGGGTTTCTATTTCTCCATGGGCTTTCTTTTCTTCTTTCGCTTTCTCCAAGGCATTTAGTTGAGCATCAGTCAACACCAGTCCATCCTGGGCCATTCTGGCTTCTAAGTACTTCAGCCTTTTTTTAAAAGTCTCCAGATCATTGCGTAACCATACACATCGAACACCTGCTGGTGAGATAAAAATTCCTTTCTTTTTGAGTTCATTGGAAGCGCGAAGTTGTCCAAAAGCAGGATAATCAAAAGCAATCTGGATTGCTGCTTTTTCTGTTTCTTCTTCAATCCTATTCTTAAGATTTGGCCTTCTTCTATTGAGCTCTCGTAGTGCTAACTCACCTCCCTGGTCATAAAGTTCTTTAAAGCGGTAAAAACTATCCCTGCTATAACCAAAGAGTTTACAAGCCTGGGACACGTTTCCTAATTGTTCTGCTAACTGTAATAAACCTACTTTAGATTTAATTACCTTTGCTTCTGTATTCATTCTGACAGTTTTAAGGGTTAATGTTTTTTGTTTCAACTCTTTAAATATAATCCTTAACTGTCAGATTTTATCGTGTCTATTTCATGTTATTTATTGTTGTGGCCAGTTATATCTTGTAACGAGTTTTATTTTTATCTCCAATTTTTTCAAATAATTTTTGTTCTACACCTTTCTTAAGATCTCTGCTTGCTGTTGCTCCTGAAATATCTTTAAAAACCTCCATATAATCTTTTCTGGTGAACTCATTTTTATTTAAGGATAAAAAATATTCTAGTCGGTCTTTCTCAGTAAGCGTTCTATTGGTAAAATTGAGTAATTCTTCCAATGATCTGTTTATTACCCCAAGCATATATTCTATAAATGCTGTTGAATTTCCTGCCTTGTCACTTACAGATAATGCAGAATAATATTTCTCTTGGTCATTGCTAATCAAGGTTTCAAAAGGTAGATATTCAAAGACAGGATATTTCTGCATCAAAATTAAAGTCTGCCACAATCTGCCCATTCTTCCATTTCCATCTAAAAACGGATGAATAAATTCCATTTCATAATGAAACACACAGCTTTTAACCAGTTCAATTTCTTGTGAGGTCTGTAAATATTGGAATAAGTCTTTCATTAAAAAAGGTACATTTTGATATGGAGGTGCATAGTGTTCTACTACTGAACCTTTCATAATGCCTACACCTTGTTTTCTGTATTTTCCTGCATCACTTATCAGGTTTTGCATTAAATCTTTATGACATTTCAAAAATGATTTTTCATCTAGTGGATCATAATTTTCTAAATGTTCATATATTTCAATGGCGTTTAAGACCTCTTTTACATCTTTCTTAGGACCTATGATTCTTTTGTTTTCTATGAGGGCAGTAATTTGTTCCTCAGTCAGCGTGTTTCCCTCAATTTTTAAAGAGGAATGAATTGTTTTAATTTTATTTTCCTTTCTTAATTTAGGAGAAGGTTTATTTAAATAGGTTGCGTTAATAGCACCTAACTTCTCAGCAATAGAAGTAATAATCTTTAAAATATTAGGAGTAATTTCATAGGGTGGCTTCATCTCGATACTATCATTTGATATTATCAAAAGTAATATCATTTTAAGTAAACTGAAAGGGAATCAATTTTTAATTGGCCACAACGGCCGCGCATAACACAAGTCGCGGGAAAAAGGACTCGGAGTTGTCGGCTTGTTGATTTTAAATTGGTTTCTAAAATAACCATTTTCACTAAACTACCCGCTATTTGAGTTATGCGCTGTTAGGCACAGTTAAAGATTAAATTTACTATAGTTTAAAGATTTCGCTAAACCTTCAATACCGGGAAAAAGTAGCTCTGAATGAATATTCATTTCTCTTAAATTTCTTATTACAGGTAAATGGAGTCTTTTTGGAATATTTATCTTAATTATTGTGATTTCATTTTAGCGAAAGTTATTCTGAGATAATTCAATTATTTCTTCAAAATGAATATTCTGAGATTCTTTGTTGTTTAAAAAAGGACTCAAATTATCCATAAATGGCCTTTGAATATTTGTAGGCATCAAAAATAATCCTTGTTGTCGGTAAATGCGCTCATTGCATTTCTTTGGTCGGATCAACAATAGCTTTTGTTCTGACTCCGTAAGAGAATTATCTATAGCCTTATTCGCTAATTCAAGGCTGTATTCATCAATTTCTTTCTTGGAAACAGAATTTTTTGGAAACTCTTTTCTGAATAAATCTAATGTATCACTTGTAATAATATGGTTATTGATTGCCCAAATTGATGAGTCACAAAAACTCTCGGATAATGCCATAAAAGTTGCAACAAAGAAAGAATCAGTAAAATCTAATAACCTTGTAGATGCACCATAATGTTGCATTATAGATAACCATTCAATATAATTCGCATCGGGAATATTAGAATTTTCGAAAATTTGAAATTTCCATTGGAATTCCTGGATCATCGATTTTTCTTGTAAAGCTATAACAGCTTTGTCAACCAAAATTGGATGTAACCGATCTACTAATCTTTCAATGGAGGAAGTCAATTTCCACTCTTTGTTTGCTTGACCTCTAAATAAAAATTGACTTAAAAATGTATTATTAATTCTAAATATATCTTTCCAATCAGTAAGTTCTGTTTCAAGAAATTGCATTTTAATTTTATTCATTTAAAATCGAATCCCAGTTCTTTAATTCTGACTAACGTCAAATTAGTTGGTTGGAACTAAAGTTGGTAAAAACCCCAGATCCTCTGGTTTGAGTTCCAATTTAGCTATATTTTTCTTTAGCCGTGCCACCATCTTCAACTTGCGCTTTTGGTCAAGGAATAAATATTCAGTTGGTGGAAGATAAGGCACCTTTTTTACCATCATGTTCCAGATTATTACTGCCAGTTTACGGGCTGTGGCAGAAACTGCAGCAGTTCTACCTTTTCTAAAAGCTACTCTCCTAAAGAAATTAGACAGATGTGTGTCTTTTAAGTTCCCTATTGAATTGGCCGCCTGTCGAAAAGCTATTTTCAGGCGGTTACTACCTTTTGGTATTCTGTGGCTTAAGATCTTACCTCCGGATATCTTGTTATTAGGTGCTAATCTTAACCAGGAGGTGAAGTGTTTGGCAGATTCAAATTTCTTAAATCCTTCCGGTCCTATCTCGCCCATAATAGACACTACTGTAGCATGACTCAAGCCCTCTATGGCTAACAGGTCCACACCTTCAAAATATTGGTAGGCTACCTGGTTGAGATTTTTAATTTTAGGAGCATTTTTATTGATCCTTTTGTGTGGTTTTTCGGTGGTCTTAAGTGCTCTTTTAGCAGGAAATTTTTTGAGCTCTGCATTGATGAACTTTTCCATCTCTTTGTCACACTCATCAATTTTCTTTTGCAGGAAAAGGTAAGTTTCATATTCCTGCTTTAGACCAAAAAGATAATCTTCTCTGTTATTACCGTGCAATGCTCTGGCTATTTCTTCTTCTGACTTTCTACAGTTGTAATGGCGGTGCTTAGCAAGCTTTTCTGGATCTAAATTTCCTTTGCAGATATCTCCTATAATTGCAAGACCTGTAAGGCCACATATATCCTGAACCACTACATCAAGTCGAAAATTTAAAAACTTGAGGAATTTTTGCATTTTTTGAGTGGTAGAAGCCGCCTGATCTACCCAATTGCCACGCTGCCTGCAGTAAGTACGCAATTTCTCTGTAGTTTCATCTGGAAGAAAACTCCCAGAGAGAAGTCCCAAGGTATGCAGTTGCTGGATCCACCGACAATCCTTTACATCTGTTTTCTTTCCTTTTGCGTGTTTGGTAAATTTCCCATTGACCAAGACAACTTCAAATCCTTGCTTGATCAATTCTGCAAACAAATTTTGCCAGTAATCACCAGTAGATTCCATTGCCACAGTGGTAATCTCTTTTGATTTCATCCACTGTCCAAGCGCAGTAAGGTCTTCGGCATAGACTCCAAATTCCTTTACATCCTCAGCAAACTGCCCAACCGCCACATAATGTGAACGACTGCCAACATCAATCCCAGCTGCATTGGGATTAATGATTTCCATAGAAAGCTTTTTTCGTCCCATAATTAAATATTTTAGAAAAAGACCCTAAGGAAATGTATCTTTGATTTGAACAATATTCTGAACGGGCTCTCCAAAAAGGGGCACCACTGAAATTATCAACAAGCTCCTGAACCATGAATTCAGGGGCTTTTTTACATTTCGACCAGAATTGTGCACGGGCTTTATTCCAAGCACCAATTTAAAAAGCGGCCACACAATAGAGTCTACATTAAATTTAATACAGGAGGTGATATTTTGCGCCCCGTTAGCCGAAGAAATTAATGGAGTTTCTTCATGTGGGGAATTGTGCCCAACGTTCCCGGTTAACGAAAGTGGCGAGTAGGGAAGATCCACTTGTCCGGCGTAAGGGTTCTTTCTTATGGAAATAAAAGTAGGAAATTATCTCTCAAAAAAGCCATTTTTGTTAACCGTTGTTGTAAACTGGGCTTTTATTCTTTTTGTGTAATTAGTTAGTTTTAATCCGCTGAAAACTGATCATTCCGTTTTTTTAAGAACTTGCTTTTGAAAATCTATTTTTTAGAGATAGATCGGATTTAGTGAGTTTCAATTGTCCGGCGTCAACAATCTTCAAACACATTTCAGAAATTCATGCTTTCCTAAAATGCCATTTTTTTGCCTGGTTTACAACGTCTCGTATAAAAACAGTGCGAGCGGGCGAGATTGATTGTCCGCAGGACAATCAGGCGCTGCAAGCGAGCACGGACTTTCGATTCGTGACAGGTTTAAGCATTGTTTTTATACATTGTGCCTGTTGCACAAGATACCAGAAAATGCTAATTTTCTGATATGCAAGGCAAGAAAAATTATCAGGAAAAACTCTTCACTTCCTTCCGTCTCAGTGACCGGATCCCAAAAGAAAATTTTTACCGACGTTTAAAAGAAGCCCTGAACCTGGAGTTTCTTTATCCGCTTACGCAAAAGTTCTACGGAGATAGTGGACAGAAAAGCATTGATCCGGTGGTCTTTTTTAAAATCTGCCTGGTGGGATATTTAGAGAACATTACTACGGATCGTGGGGTAATGAACCATTGTGCAATGCGGTTGGACATCCTCTATTTCCTGGGATATGATGTGGATGAAGAACTGCCCTGGCACAGTACCATCAGCCGTACCCGGCAGCTTTTTCCTGAAGATATCTTTGAGGAAGTTTTTACCAAAGTTTTAAAGCTGTGTATTGAAGTCGGATTGGTAACCGGGCACACCCAGGCAATTGATTCCGCTCCTGTAAAAGCCAATGCTTCCATGGACAGCCTGGAGATCAAAGTCCCGGCAGAAGACCTCGAGGAGCATCTTTCCAAGGTGCGTGTACAAAGCAGCAGGGATCGCAAAGCCAAAGGGAACAAAGCCCCTGAAAAACAGCAGAAGATCACAGCAAGTAAGAAAGAGCTTCAGGAAATCAAAAGCCGGAACAAGAAATGGAGCGAGGACCAGGACATGCGCCCCGGGGCCAAAAACAAAGGCAGCAAGTACACCAGCAACAAAACCCATTACAGCCCAACAGATCCCGATGCCAGGATAAGTGTCAAACCCGGGAAGGCCAGAAAACTGAACTACCTGTGTAACCTGGCGGTAGATATTGAAGCACACGTTATCACTGATGTACGGGCATACCACGCAGACAAGAAAGACACCAAATACCTACAGGATACTGCCGCAAGACTCAACAGGCGCTTGCGCCGGGAAGGTTTGATCTGGGAGAATGTATTGGCAGATGCCGGTTACAGCAGTGGGGAAAATTACGCATACTTTGAGAAAAAAGGACTGACCACATACATCCCGCCGCACGGGACCTACAAAGGCGGGCCTGAAGGATTTGAGTATATTAAAGAAGGTAATTACTGGCTGTGCCCACAGGGCAAGAAAGTTACCTTCCGGAAGCAGAAAATGGAAAATGGTAATCTAAAGGACAATTATTTTACCACACGGGCCGATTGTAAAGGCTGTCCTATAAAAACGGACTGCATTGGCAAAAGCCATGAAAAAAGGATCAACATTACTGCCTACCGGGAGGAATACGATAGGAACATTGAACGGGTAAAGACCAGGCGCGGCCGCTATATGAAAGCCAAACGCCAAAGCACTGTAGAACCTGTTTTTGGTACACTAAAGGAATTCCTGGGGCTTCGGAAGGTGAATACCATTGGGATCAGGCAAGCAAATAAATGTATGCATCTGGCCGCCATTGCTTACAACCTCAAAAAATACCTGAAATTCAAAGCGAAGAAGGTGAAATCCGGAGCAGAGCAGCTCGCTTGGCTCCTTCAACCAAAAACCTACTACAGGAATCTCACAGTTCAATTTTAAGGAACCTGAATTTCGTTCACAGCCAATCCAATCCATAAAAGAAAAACCGCTTAAAGCGGCTTATTTGTAGCGGGAATTCAAAAAATTATTGGCTTGTGCAACGGTTACCATTGTTGCCAAATGCACCGCACGCCCGAGTGAGCCGCTTCGCTCTTGAATCCGCTGCGTTTTGCTTTTTAAAGTTTATATTTTCTTACCTCTCAAAAAGGGCATTTTTACGTCCGTTTTTTTCTCCGCTTGAGTAAGAAAGTCCGCTGTATTTTAGTTTAAAACTTTGATGTTCTTACCTCTCAAAAATGATATTTTTAGTGCTTCTTTTTTTCTTCGCTTGAGTGAGAAATCCGCTGCTTTTCAAATCTGTGTAAAACTGGCACACTGAAAATCAGAATAAAACCAAATGCAAGTGTGTATTTATTTATATAATTATTGCCAAATATGTAAAGGGTGAAGATTATAATACTAACAACTAAAAATAGATACTTTAAGTAAGGCAAAAATTTCATAACTCTTTAAAATTGATTATTTACGTCCTGTTTATCAGCGGTGTTTTTGGCAACGGCTCGAATAACACAAGTTGCGGCTTGGGAATTCAAATTTGTCCGTTAATGACTTCACTTTAAAGGTAGTCAAAAATGCCATTTTTAAGAGGAATTCCGCAATTTGTGTTATTTATTGTTGTGAATCCGTAGCGACAGAGCCGAGTGAGCTCGTACTTAGAATTTTTCTTGATTAGTTTTAATCCGCAACAGTGAGAAAATTGATTTCACGACTGAGTGGCGTCCGTTTATTTTTTATCGGTTCCTAAATCTTTCTTATTGAATATCCATTTAAAAGTTAAAAAAATTATTGTTGCGTTTGAGTGGAAATCCGTCGTTACTTTTAATTTTTAATCGGCTGAGTAATTGTCCTTTTTTGATTTCCAGGAGTTTTGAAAATTTCTAATTTTTATCCGTTTTGAATGGTGTCCGGAGCTATGGTTCACAACGTCTCGAATAACACAAGTTGCGGCTTGGGAATTCAAATTTGTCCGTTAGTGACTTTATTTTAAAGGTACTCAAAAATGACATTTTTGAGAGGAATTCCGCAATTTGTGTTATTTATTGTTGCAAATCAGTGGCGACAGAGTTGAGTGAGCTCGTACTTAGCCTTTTTTTTGATTAGTTTTTTTAATCCGCTACAGTGAGAAAATTAATTTTAGGACTGAGTGGAGTCCGTTTATTTTTATCGGTTCCTAAATCATTCTTTTTGAGTATAAACTTGAAAATTAAAACAACTATTCTTGCGTTTGAGTGGAAATCTGCGGTCACTTTTAATTTTATCCGGCTGAGTAATTGTCCGTTTTGATCTCCAGAAGATGAGCGAATTTCTATTTTTTTTATCTGTTTTGAGTGGGGTCAGGAGCCATTGTTTGCAACGGTCTCGTGTAACGACAAGTGGTGCGGAGTAGGGGACGCGAATTTGTCGGCTTACGGGTTGGTTTGTTATGGAAACTAATTTAGTTCTTTTCTTTGAAACCCGCCATTTGCGTTACACGTTGTTGTGAGCTGTTATTCTAACCTCTCCCATATTTTAAAAACAATTTTGTCTTCTACTTCGCTTTGCCAATCTTCATCTCTATTCCATTTAAATTTAAAACCTACAATATCATCCGGAATCCCTACAAAAACGGTATCGTCTAAAAAAATTGGAATTACTTCACCGTGAGCTACCCTTTTTCGAAAACAATCTCTTTCAAATGTTGGCCAAATTTTATTTTTGTGGTTTTCGTCCAATAGACAAACCACAAATCTAGAATCATGTACAAATATTCTTTCAAATTCTTTACTCCATGCTTTTCCTAAATAGTTCGATTCGTATAATTCATCATAGAAGGTTGGAACATCGATTTGCTCTAATTGTTCGGCAATATATTTTGCTAACTCACGGTTTTCTCCTGCAAAGGATATAGCAATCTCAAATTCTTTATCTTCAATCGATTCTCTAAAACCACAGTCCTTTCGTATTTCTTCCCAGTCAACATGTTTTAGGTAATAAAATAAAGCGGGATCTTCAATAGCAAAATTTTTATTATCTTGATTATAATAGAAATATCTGCTACAGATAGGTTTGGATTCTAAGAGAATATTTAATCTTTTCTCTTTAATTCCATTTATACTTGCTTTAAAATCCGGATAAGCATTTGCTAATTCATTTAAATCTACAATTGAACTAGACTGACTAGAAATCAATTTCAATAGTTTAAAATACGGATCATTACTCGGTCTAAATCTTTTACCTCGAGCAAATTCTTTTACAGGCTCTTTATACGAATGTGCTAACTTAGACACCATCCTGTCTCTAATTTCTTCTATTTCGAAATTAATGATTTTGATATCTTCTTGTTCTTCTATGATATCATTAATTGAACAAACAGCTTGACATAAAGATTGGGTTAGCCAGTAATCTCCTTTACTTTCTTCATATATAGTTTCTGGGCTCTCAATTTGAACATTTAATTTTTCTGCGCCAATTTGAATTAGTTCTGTTATAGATTTTTCATTACCTGGCTCTATTCTATGTATTCCACATCTTTTAGCTATGTCATGAACCATATGAATTAATGATGAGCCAACTTGATTTATACCAATAATGATTAACTTAGGTAGTTCTTCATCTTGTGTTTCTGCAGCAACTTTGGCAATATCAGCAAGCTCAGTTTGTAATTTATTAGATAGTCTATGAAAGTCATCGATTATATAATATCCATTTTCTTTTTCTTTAGATAATGCAACTATTTTTTCTACATCCGTTGTATTTCGAGCGGTTAAATATGTTATATCAATTGCTCCAGCTAATTGATGAATAATTTTTTTTGCAGTAGTTGTTTTACCAGTTCCTGACTGTCCTTCAATAATTACAGGTTTTCCTTTTCTTCTAATATCAAGTAATATATCATTGTAATTGGGAGGTTTTACAAAAGTGTATTGTGGTACTCCTTCAGTAACAAAAACTTCTTCTAATAATTCTTTCATTTATAATATAATTTTTCTGAATAATTGCTCACAACGTCACCGGTTAACGCAAGTAGCGGACTTGGGAAACGCGATTTTTCCGGTTAAGTTATCTTTTTAAAGGTAATCAAAAATGTCATTTTAGAGGGTCTGCCGCTATTTGCTCGTTAACCGATGTTGTGCCTAGTTATTACTCGATGACTCCATTAGGTCATCTAAATCTTTTAATAATTTTTCATAGGAAGATTCAATACTTAAGTTCAAATCATATTTTTTGTCAAAGGCAGTAAAAGATTTTTCTAGATATTTTGCTGATAAGTTTAGAAAAGTTATATCTGGTTCAATATTGTCATGAATTACGGGATGTCGAAAAAATCTATGTAAAGGATTTGGACTAGAAGTAGTATTATATTTTACAATGTGAGCCCAGGTACTGTGTGAACAATTGCTGAAAGGCTGATAGACATAATTGTAGAAATCAAGAATGCCCGCTTCTTCTGCCATTTTTCTTGTTGATAAACCAGACCAACTCCCTAAATTGACTTCTGTAAGAAAGGTATATTGTTGTGAATTAATAAATTGTTCCTCATGATTTAAATGCTCTTTAATTTCTTTATTATCGTCAGGAAGGTTGTTTTTTCTGTGTTCTAGTTCAAGTTTTAATTGCCCTAAACCGTGTATTATAAATTTTTGAGAATTTTCATTAGGATTGACTAATATCCATTCCAGATTTATATGGTTATCTGCCATTGTTCTTAATAAGATTGGCCCAATTTCACCATTCCAATTTCCTAGATTTAATGCAAAACTTTTAGCTAGCGAACATTGTCTTGCAAGTATTCCACCAATTACTTCGTAAATATGATTTTCAACAAGATCTTTTTTCCAGCTATTCCATCTATCTCTTAGTTCATTATCTACATTTTTGGTGTAAGTAGTAAGACATTCTCCTATATGAATTTCTTTTTCTTTCATCTAAATGTTACAAGGTTCTAATTCTAATCCTCTGTTCCAGAAATTTCTAAGCCATTCCTCTCCATTGGGAATATTATCTTTATGTAATAAAACATTAGTGGTGGCTCTCATAAAACTTGCAGCCCTTTTTGATTCCTCAGTTGTAGGATATTCTGACACTTTTGATAAATCAGTAGTAATGCCTTTGGCTATCCTCATTTTATTGCAAACTGCTAATAAGTAGACAACATTGGCCAAGGTTAACACGGCGGCTTTACTTCTTTTGTCATAGATTGATGATAATGTTTCTTTGACCACCACAAGGTCATTATCAGTATGTTTAGAGGATGGGAATAATTTTCCTAAAGGGCAAGTTGGATAGACATTGATTAATTCTGCTAAACCTATTTCTAATTTAGAATAAAGCTTTACTTCAATCAATTTTTGCTTTATTATATCAATATCAGATGGATTTAAATCTGAAAACCAGCTAATGAAATAGGGAACTTTATCTTTGATTTTTAACTTGTCAATTACTTGAACAAAATTGACAGCTAATTGTGTTCCTTCTCTGTGTCCTAAATTTTTGTTTAAGAAGCTTATCCAGATTATTTCAGGTATTCCGTTTTTGACATAGGAATATGAGCTTTCCCCCATAACCTCCAACAATGGTGGTATAAGTTTGCTGCCAACTTTTTTGTGATCGTTTAAAACTCTTTTCTTCATTAATAATTAGGCACAACGGTTTCGCTTATCGCAAGTTGCGGGAGTAGGTAGGCGGACTTGTCGGCTTAACCATTTTCTTTCTTGGTTTCTAAAATTACACTTTTTCGATAAAACCCGTTATTTGCGATGAAGCGGTGTTATGTGTTGTTAGTATTTCGTTTTACCTTCTTGATCACTATCATCCTCACTCTCTTCTTCATCAATCAACCAACCGAAAATATCCTCTTCTTCATCAATATCAAAATCAGATATTCTTGGTCTAGATTCTAGGATTCTAAACGAGATCTTTATTTGTTCGTCAGGGTCATAAAAACTTATATTATAGTAATCTAAAAATTTAAAAAATTCATTATCTCTTAGAATATTTTTGGATTTAAAATTCAACCAATTTTTTCTAAATGATTCGTATGCGAGTAACCATTGATCATCGAATAATGAATTTCCATTTATCGACTTTATTAAATTTGTAAGTGCCGGTTTTCTACCTTTGTAAAGACCAGAATTAATTAAATCCAAGCAAATCAATTTGGAAATATTGTCATTTGAATTTAGAACGATCGAGAGTGTATCTCTATCGCATTTTATTTTAAAAGTTTTGTAGTACCACAATGACCAAGCAACTTCAAAGGAATGATTTAACAAAGTATGTTCTTTAATCACCTTTTCTAAAACACTATTTATTTTTTCTTTTGCTTTGCCCTTTATATAGATTTTATATGAAAGTAAGATTTTGAATATTTGATCTATGCTAGAAGGGTCAACCAAGATTGTTTGAAGTAAGAAGTTGAGAAAAATATCCCAATTTTTCTTTTTGATTTTTACATTTCCGTATTCAAATCTGAGCAGACTATAACTTACAATCCATGATGAGTTTTTCTTATTCTTAGATATTTGAGAATATATTAGAGAAAAATAGTTCCTTAATTCAAATTTATCTGCTTCATCAAATTTAAAACTAGATATTGAATTTGACCAATCATCAATATTTCTAAATGGAAGTGGATTTATTTCAACCTTATTTTCATTAGTTTCTAATTGAAAATCATAAATTATTTTTTGAATAATTTTTAAAGATGTTTCGGCATCACCTATATTATTAAAATAGAAGTAATAATCATCATAGTATCTAGATGCTCGATGATCTATATTTTCTAATTTTTTCTTGATTTCAGAATCAATTCTACATGCTATAAGTTCTGCTAAAATAAATGATGTATCCGGACCGATAGGTATTCCAACACTTTGGCGTTCATTGCAATTTCTAACAAGCGTGTCAATTTGATCACTTAACTTATATAATTTTGCTTTTGGATCAGAACTTAAAATTGATTCAAAATAATGCTTTCGATTATTTTTTATTTTGAAATACTTTTTAGCATCTTCTTTTCCTAATACACTCCAAGGAATTGAATGTGTATAAATGCTAGGATAAAAATTTAGAATGTCTAATTTTAATTGAAATTTTTTATCGAACGATTCCTCTATAAGTTTAAACTTGAAATTATTCCAAGTTTTACTTTTAGTTCTAACAGTTCTTTTTGCTTTATATTCAACAGGTAAGCTTTCTGAATATTCACTTAATTCAAAAATTGGTTTTATATTTTCCCAATTATCCGAAATAGATTGAGATAAATCTAAAAATTGTTTTGGGTTAGGAACTCCTAATTTTCTTCTTGAAAAAATTCCTTTAGCGATACTGTATTCTATTAGTTTTGAACTGCCATATTTTTGGACATAATCTTTATTGAATCGTCTTTTAGCTTCATTTCTAGATTCTGAAGGTTTTTTAACTTTTTTTTCATCAAGAAGTTTGTCCCATTTTTTTACCAGATAACTTGACTTCTTTCCAAAATCTTTAGAGTTGAATGGTGGTGGTAATTCTTTCGGAAAATATCCGTAGGACAATAATTTGTTTAATTTCATGAATTAAATATACTAATAACACATAACGTCCCGAATAACGCAAGTTGCGGCTTGGTGACTCAAATCTTTCCGTTAAACACTGTCTTTGAAAGGTAGTCAAAAATGGCATTTTTGACAGGTATTCCGCAATTTGTGTTATTCATTGTTGTAACACGTTATTCTTTATATGCTTTTTTGTTGTATCTAAATTTCAGATTTTTATTGCCTATTTTATCCTTAGGTAAATTTTTCAATAGACTATATTCTTCAATTAGAGGTTTAAACTTTTTTAATCCATTTTCACTCAATCCATTGTAAAAAAGCCACAAAAGTTCAAAATCAGAAAGTTGAGCACGAACGATTGAAGTATATTTATATCTGGTATTGAAATTTGATAAAGTGTAGTTTGTTTTATCCTCATCATTAAGAGGATTTTCCGAACTCTCTAATTCAGAGTGTGAGTGGAACTTATATTCATTAACCAACTTAATGATTCTGTAGAGATTTCTAAAATAATGGCCGAAATCCGTTTGAACTATTGGCCAATAGTCCATATAAATCTTATCAAAGTCACTTTCAGCTTTCCTGATCTGATAGTTAACTTGTTCAAATGAATATTTGAAAACGTCTCTGCCTTTTAGAGTTATTTTGTCTTTTTCGATCTTTTCTTTTCGCTCAACAGACTTTAACGTCAGTGCACTTATTGGTTTGTTTTTGTAAATATCGATATCAATAGCATTTACTATTTGATGATGTAGTTCCAATAGGTGAAAGAATGTATTTTCGAACCTTTGTAATGAAAGGGTTTTATTTTGAGTTTTAAATTCTTCTCTTGTATCGCTCAATTCTTTTCTCTGTAGGGAAAGTTCCTTCTTCTGTAAATAAATGGTATAAATTATTCCAGCTAAAGCAAGCCCCGAAAATAAAGAGTTTATAGCCCCGAATGAATCTCCAAATTGACCTTTTCTTTCAGGGTCAGAAATCAGCTGATTTAAACCAAGAAGAGAAGCAATCCAAACAATAAAAACAATTCCAAGAAGAATGTATAATCCTACTAATTTGTTTTCATTTTTCTCGTTCGACATATTTTTCGTAAAGTTTGGTATAATGTGTTACAACGTTCCCGGTTAACGAAAGTGGCGGGTAGGGAAGACTTCACTTTCCGGCAAAACGGGTTGTTCTTATGGAATTAAATGTAGGAAATTATCTCTCGAAAAAGACATTTTTGTTAACCGATGTTGCCCACTGGCTTTATTAGTCACTAACCAAATTTAATTTTCTGAATATTGCTGCATTATATTAAAATGTTCGATACCACCAATATCTTTAAACATTAATTCAAATACTTCATAGAGGTCCTCAATATCTGTATGGGTCATTCTTTGATAGTAAAAATCATCATTAGGATTATAATGGTGACTATCATCATTAATTTGAGAAATTAAGCAGCTAAAAATTATTCTTTTAGGATCATTTTGTTCAAGTTCTTCTATTAATGTCCATTCTTTTGGAGTGTTTCTTGTAAAGTTCAAATAACTTTGAAGAATTCTTCTCATTAAATTACCTACAACAACATTATTAGCAGGATTTCTTTCTGTTTTTAAATTTTGTAAACCTTTCCATAATAAGTTGTAATCGTTATCTATCTCATTTTTTGCAGTTTTTTCAATATTTGTTTTATCAGAAATTTTTTGAATTTGATAATAACTAATTTCTTGACACAATTTATTTCCCATTGCAAAGGTTACTTCTTTATGGAAATAAATATTGTGAGTTAAAACGAAAATTTGCTCTATATGAGGATTATAAAACTCTTTTTTATCATTGGCGGATCTTCCCTTTTTCTTCGCTAAATCCCTAATTATTGTAGTAACGATAAATAATGCTTGGCTATCTAAACTGGAAACTGGATCATCTATGACCACAATCTTCTTTTTTTCCTTATTGTCTTTTTCTAAAGTTCCTTTACATATTTCATTGAAATATAAAAAAGCGATAAAATTCTTTTCCCCCTCACTAAGGGTGTTAAAGACGTCATTACTTTCTGAATCATTTCTCTTCAAGTAATATTTTGGAATTTCTTTTTCTGATTTTTTTGGCATTTCACCAATCTCAAAACCTTTGAATCCTGCACCTTTAAGAATTTTGTTTATGTTCTCCTTTGCTTTAGATGTATTAATCGTATTGTCTCTTAAACCTTCTATTTCAAGTCTTAGATTTCTAAGTTTTTCTAATAAATAAGTTTTAAATCTGTTAATTGCCGCTTTCTTAAATTCAATTTCGTTTTTGTGTGAGTAATAGAATTCAATATCATCTTTAGAATTGAAGCTTATATAATTCCAAATTTTAGAATCTAGATTCTCTTTTTTATCCTCCAACGAATCAAACATCTCGTTGTTGGTTTTAACCGCATCAATCAGATTTGATAATTTTGGTTTGAATTCGAAAACAGAATCAATTGCAAATGTTTCATTTGTTCTATCTAATTTACTTTGAATTATGTCTTTTTGCGAATCAAAATGAGAAGATAATTCCAGAACTAAATCACTTAATTGGCTGTCTGGATTGAATTCTGTTTTAATAGCATTCAAATTAGTAATAATTTGCTCGGATAAACTTTCATATCTAGTTAACAAGCCTTCTATGTATTTCTTTTTCTTCTTATAGGATTCATCAAAATATTCGTCAAACTTCTTAATTAGTTCTTGGGTAATAGTAAATTCTTGACAAAATGGACACTTTTCTTTTTTACCTGATCTGTCTATTTTTTCTAGTCCCTCTTCTACCCATTTTTGTAGGTTCAGTCTATCGATCATCTCTGCGATATCGATATCCTTATTTCCAGTAAAAATTTGTTTTAAGGCGTAATTAATTTTTTCTTCTAGTCTTCGAATTTTGAGGTATGAAGATGATTTGAAGCTGTTATGAACTTTAGTTAGGTTTTGTTCATAAAACAACTCATATTCCTTCTTTAGGTCTTTAAATTTGTAATTTTTGTTTTCTTCATCTTTCAAAACTTTCTCAACTTGGCTAAAATGATTTGGCTTACTTCCTTTATATTTTAGCCTTATAAGAGGTAACGACTGATTAAATACATCTCTTTTTTGGAAACAAATGTCTAAAATGCCTGTTTTCTTGCCTTTGTATAGTTCTTCTAATTGAACTTCGTAACTCTCATTTTTATCATTAAGATCTTTAGAAATGTAGTTTTCAATTTTTTCTACTTTTAGCTGCTTTTCTTTGATTTTTCTTTCTATCTCATCATTTTCTTCATCCAATGAGAAAACACCTTTTAAAAAATCTTCTTTGATGAAGTTTCTTTTTACAAATTCATCATCAAATACTAAAACTTCATTATTTTCTCCATTAAAACCTAATTGGCTACAATCTTCAAATCTCAACTCATCATTAGTTGATTTATTGGAATTTATATTATAAAGAAATTTAGCTATTGTAGATTTTCCCGAACCATTATTACCAAAAAAGAAATTTAATTTTTTCAATTCTTCTATAATGACTGGTCCTTTGTAACTAGAAATATTCTCAATTTTAATTTCAGTTATCATTATGGTTGATTTGGAGTTAGAATCTTGTTTTTAAAGCTTGTGGGCAACGGCTCGAATAACACAAGTTGCGGCTTGGGAACTTAAATTTGTCCGTTTATGACTTTATTTTAAAGGTAGTCAAAAATGCCATTTTTAAGAGGAATTCCGCAATTTGTGTTATTTATTGTTGTGAATCCGTAGCGACAGAGCCGAGTGAGCTCGTACTTAGCATTTTTCTTGATTAGTTCTTTAATCCGCAACAGTAGAAAATCTGTTTTTGAGTGGGTTAGGTTTGTTGACTTTTTATCTGTTCTTAATATTTAATCGCAACAGTGAGAAAATTAATTTCGCGACTGAGCGGAGTCCGTTTATTTTTATCGGTTCCTAAAATCATTCTTTTTGAATATCCACTTAAAAGTTAAAAGAATTATTCTTGCGTTTGAGTGGAAATCCGCCGTCACTTTTAATTTTTAATCAGCTGAGTAATTGTCCTTTTTTGATCTCCAGGAGTTTTGAAAATTTCTAATTTTTATCCGTTTTGAGTGGTGTCCGGAGCTATGGTTCACAACGTTCCCGGTTAACGAAAGTGGCGAGTAGGGAAGATCCACTTGTCCGGCGTAACGGTTCTTTCTTATGAAAATAAAAGTAGGAAATTATCTCTCAAAAAAAGCCATTTTTGTTAATCGTTGTTGTAAACTGGGCTTTTATTCTTTTTGGGTAATTAGTTAGTTTTTATCCGCTGAAAACTGATCATTCCGTTTTTTTAAGAACTCTTTTTTGAAAATCTATTTTTTAGAGATAGATTGGATTTAGTGAGTTTCAATTGTCCGGCGTCAAAAATTTTCAAACAGATTTTAGATATTTATGCTTTCCTAAAATGCCATTTTTTTGCCTGGTTTACAACGGCTCGAATAACACAAGTTGCGGCTTGGGAACTTAAATTTGTCCGTTTATGACTTTATTTTAAAGGTAGTCAAAAATGCCATTTTTAAGAGGAATTCCGCAATTTGTGTTATTTATTGTTGTGAATCCGTAGCGACAGAGCCGAGTGAGCTCGTACTTAGCATTTTTCTTGATTAGTTCTTTAATCCGCAACAGTAGAAAATCTGTTTTTGAGTGGGTTAGGTTTGTTGACTTTTTATCTGTTCTTAATATTTAATCGCAACAGTGAGAAAATTAATTTCGCGACTGAGCGGAGTCCGTTTATTTTTATCGGTTCCTAAAATCATTCTTTTTGAATATCCACTTAAAAGTTAAAAGAATTATTCTTGCGTTTGAGTGGAAATCCGCCGTCACTTTTAATTTTTAATCAGCTGAGTAATTGTCCTTTTTTGATCTCCAGGAGTTTTGAAAATTTCTAATTTTTATCCGTTTTGAGTGGTGTCCGGAGCTATGGTTCACAACGTCCTGTATAAAAACAGTGCGAGCTGGCGAGCTTGATTGTTCGCAGGACAATCAGGCGTTGCAAGCGAGCACGGGCTTTCGAATTGAGACAGGATTAAGCATTGTTTTTTTACACTGTTGCCAAATGTACCACCCATCTGAGTGAGCGATCCCGTTTATCAAATCCGCTACGCATTGGGCGGTTTTAAAGTCTTTTTTACTTACCTCTCAAAAAGGATATTTCTGCGTTCTCCTTTTTTCCTCCGTGAGAGTGAGAAATCCGCAACATTATTTATGTTCTTTATTTTTTAGCTTTTAAAATTTTTAAATGCCATTCTGCTTATAAATATAAACATTGTCAGAAATCCTATAGCTTGAACGTATTTAATCGAGTTTGGAAAAATGAATATTTGTATTAAAGATATTATTAAACAAACCGAACCAAAAGCATATAATATTTTCAAGATTACAGGCTCATTTTGGAGAAATTTTTTCGTGTCAGTCATTTTATATTCAATCTGGTAATAATGTTTTTTATGGAGCCATTATAAATGACCTCAAATATGGCAATTTTGGGGATCTAATCTTTATTGATCCGATTAAATTTTTTCACGTCTTGGTTGTCAGTGGTATTTTTGGCAACGGCTTCGCATAACGACAAGTGGCGCGGAGTTATGGATGCGGATTTGTCGGCTTAAGGTTTTTGTTTGTTATGGAAACTAATTTAGTTCTTTTCTATAAAACCCGCCATTTGCGATATGCGTTGTTCTATGCAGTTTTTGTGCTGAATTATTGTTGATGACCGTATCCTAATTCTTCATTTTTATCCCAAAATGCCATATATAGATCTGTAGAGCTTCCTTTTTTTCTTGTCCAATCAGCTACAATCTGAATAGCAATTTCTAAATCTTCTAAATATGCCATTCTTCCATCACTTCCTCTGATTCCTTTCTCGTCTTTTACTGCCCCACGGTTAATTAAAATGTTTTTTTCATCATAGATAATTCTCCTTACTTCTTCATTCTCCTTACCTTTAGGTAAGTTATCTCTGAGAAGTTTATTTAAACCTTTATAATAAAGTTGAAACTTTTGAACTGGATCATCGATTTGCTGTCCAATTAGTTGTTCTGCTTGATTTTCTAATTTTATTTTCGAGTCAACATCTATCGAAAGTTGTTCTCCCTTTATTTCATCTGCTTTTTGAAGCAGTTCTAATCTTTCAATATCTTCTTTGGATAATTTTCTATCCTTTTTCTTTTGATTATCAGCCATTTTTTAAATTTAGATTGTTAATAGTTCTTTTATGTTTTTTGAAGCTTCCTCTAATGATTGGGCGTCCCAATTAGAAACATAAAGATTCTTCTTCGCCATTTCCACATCAGGGAAATAATCTTTAAAAGCACCCCAGTAATTGTTTCCTTTCTCAGATTGTCTAAATTGAAATTGAGAATAAATGATGGATGGATGTACTTGACAATCTTTAGCGAATCTTGTCACCATCAAGTGATTGTTTATTAGAGGTTCTATATACCTCATCTTTTCTTGAGAAATCAAATAATCGCTTGCAAATTGATTAGCTTTATCTTCCTGTATTAAGAATAGATCAGGCTCGCCAGTGAGATGATATTTAACTTTCTGCAATAATTCTAGGTCGAATAATACGTGATGAAGTTCGTGAATTAAAGCGAACCAAATGGTAGCGTAATTCTTATTCAAATCTGTAATTACAATACAAGGTTTATCATTTATGACAAAAGTTGCTCCCCTAATTTGTGTTTTAGGAAGCATAGGTTGGAACACCACGGTTACGCCTATGTTGTATAGTGCACGGAAGACTGTAAGTAATCCATCTTGGACATTTTGCGTATAAGGCTTAATCTTGGGAATTAAATCAATTAAATCTTCTCTAGAATAATCGTTCGGATTGTCGATTAACTCAAAGTATTTATAGGACGATTTAATCCAGAAGTCTTTCATTTTATCATTGAAAGATCTTTTAGTTCTGCTGTATAAAGCTTCGCCTAATTCCTGTTCATAGTCGTAAATACTATCTAAGCCAAAGAATTCGCAAATGCGCTCGTTTAGTTGCTCTACGGAATCTTTTTTATCTATAAAACCTAGTGAGGCTAATGTTTTTAAGTCAAAATATTTATTGATAAAAGTTATATCCATAGAATTCTGTAAATCTTTAATTTCGAAAGAAGGACGATCCTTAAAATGCAGCAAAACAGTTTGTTCTAGATTTAATCCTAGAAACTCACCCAGCTTTAATAGGTTTACTATATCGGTTTGTTTTGAGGTCTTATCTATAATACCATCAAGACTTCGCCTTTGCAGGCCCGCAAGTCTTTCAAATTGAGTTTTTGTAAGTCCAGTTGTCTCCAACTTTTTCTTTAGAAGGTTGTCAAACGATAAATCTTCATCAAGATTAAAACTCTTATTTAAAATATCATTTATCATTAAAGGTAAATTTACCTCAAATATAGTTATAATATCTTAAATCAATAGAAAATAAAGGTAAATTTACTTTTTTTGTAAAAAATTGCATAGAACGTCCCGTATAAAAACAGTGCGGCGATTGCCAGCGATGATTTTCCGCAGGAAAATCAGGCGTTGCAAGCGAGCACGGAGTTTTGATTTGAGACTGATTTAAGCATTGTTTTTATACGTTGTGCCTGTTGCACAAGATACCAGAAAATGCTAATTTTCTGATATGCAAGGCAAGAAAAATTATCAGGAAAAACTCTTCACTTCCTTCCGTCTCAGTGACCGGATCCCAAAAGAAAATTTTTACCGACGTTTAAAAGAAGCCCTGAACCTGGAGTTTCTTTATCCGCTTACGCAAAAGTTCTACGGAGATAGTGGACAGAAAAGCATTGATCCGGTGGTCTTTTTTAAAATCTGCCTGGTGGGATATTTAGAGAACATTACTACGGATCGTGGGGTAATGAACCATTGTGCAATGCGGTTGGACATCCTCTATTTCCTGGGATATGATGTGGATGAAGAACTGCCCTGGCACAGTACCATCAGCCGTACCCGGCAGCTTTTTCCTGAAGATATCTTTGAGGAAGTTTTTACCAAAGTTTTAAAGCTGTGTATTGAAGTCGGATTGGTAACCGGGCACACCCAGGCAATTGATTCCGCTCCTGTAAAAGCCAATGCTTCCATGGACAGCCTGGAGATCAAAGTCCCGGCAGAAGACCTGGAGGAGCATCTTTCCAAGGTGCGTGTACAAAGCAGCAGGGATCGCAAAGCCAAAGGGAACAAAGCCCCTGAAAAACAGCAGAAGATCACAGCAAGTAAGAAAGAGCTTCAGGAAATCAAAAGCCGGAACAAGAAATGGAGCGAGGACCAGGACATGCGTCCCGGGGCCAAAAACAAAGGCAGCAAGTACACCAGCAACAAAACCCATTACAGCCCAACAGATCCCGATGCCCGGATAAGTGTCAAACCCGGGAAGGCCAGAAAACTGAACTACCTGTGTAACCTGGCGGTAGATATTGAAGCACACGTTATCACTGATGTACGGGCATACCACGCAGACAAGAAAGACACCAAATACCTACAGGATACTGCCGCAAGACTCAACAGGCGCTTGCGCCGGGAAGGTTTGATCTGGGAGAATGTATTGGCAGATGCCGGTTACAGCAGTGGGGAAAATTACGCATACTTTGAGAAAAAAGGACTGACCACATACATCCCGCCGCACGGGACCTACAAAGGCGGGCCTGAAGGATTTGAGTATATTAAAGAAGGTAATTACTGGCTGTGCCCACAGGGCAAGAAAGTTACCTTCCGGAAGCAGAAAATGGAAAATGGTAATCTAAAGGACAATTATTTTACCACACGGGCCGATTGTAAAGGCTGTCCTATAAAAACGGCCTGCATTGGCAAAAGCCATGAAAAAAGGATCAACATTACTGCCTACCGGGAGGAATACGATAGGAACATTGAACGGGTAAAGACCAGGCGCGGCCGCTATATGAAAGCCAAACGCCAAAGCACTGTAGAACCTGTTTTTGGTACACTAAAGGAATTCCTGGGGCTTCGGAAGGTGAATACCATTGGGATCAGGCAAGCAAATAAATGTATGCATCTGGCCGCCATTGCTTACAACCTCAAAAAATACCTGAAATTCAAAGCGAAGAAGGTGAAATCCGGAGCAGAGCAGCTCGCTTGGCTCCTTCAACCAAAAACCTACTACAGGAATCTCACAGTTCAATTTTAAGGAACCTGAATTTCGTTCACAGCCAATCCAATCCATAAAAGAAAAACCGCTTAAAGCGGCTTATTTGTAGCGGGAATTCAAAAAATTATTGGCTTGTGCAACGGTTACCATTGTTGCCAAACGTATTTTGTTCCATTTTCATTCGAAGATTACTGGGTAAACTCTGCGCATGAGATATTTGCCGTCCTTTCTTTCTTCTAAAAAATAATATGTATGCCCCAGTCCGTCAAAACTTACGGAGTCACTTATTTTTAGAAAATCTCTACGGTCAGTAATAATATTCAAATCCTTCAGCTCATTTTTGTCAACTAATTTGTCCAATTCTTTAATAAAGCTAAAATGGACAGAAGGATTTTCAAAGACATAATAATCATATTTAGGATCTTCTTCCCACACTTCAATTATTTCAGTTGATCTCGTTTTAGGTCTTGGGGTGTTGTTTTTCTTTACGCGAACTTTCTTATCGAAAAAAATTCTGTAACCTGTATAAGAATTTGCATTATCTGATATCTGTTCGTGTATGAGCGTGTCATTTTCACTTATTAAAAAATAAATATCTTTTTGAGAATATGATAAATGACTGAAAAAGAATATTGAAATTATAGGAAGTATTTTATACATTATAATTCTCTTATGTTTGGCAACGGCTCGAATAACACAAGTTGCGGCTTGGGAATTCAAATTTGTCAGTTAATGACTTCACTTTAAAGTTAGTCAAAAATGCCATTTTTTAGAGGTATTCCGCAATTTGTGTTATTTATTGTTGCAAATCAGTGGCGACAGAGTTGAGTGAGCTCGTACTTAGCCTTTTTCTTGATTAGTTTTTTTAATCCGCAACAGTGATAAAATCATTTTTTGCCTTGAGTGAGGTTTATTTAATTTTTACCAGTTCTTAACTTTTAATCCGCTACAGTGAGAAAATTAATTTTAGGACTGAGTGGAGTCCGTTTATTTTTATTGGTTCCTAAATCATTCTTTTTGAGTAGAAACTTGAAAATTAAAACAATTATTCTTGCGTTTGAGTGGAAATCTGCGGTCACTTTTAATTTTATCCGGCTGAGTAATTGTCCGTTTTGATCTCCAGAAGGTGAGCGAATTTCTATTTTTTTATCTGTTTTGAGTGGGGTCAGGAGCCATTGTTTGCAACGTTCCCGGTTAACGAAAGTGGCGAGTAGGGAAGATCCACTTGTCCGTCGTAACGAGTTCATTCTTATGGAAATAAAAGTAGGAAATTATCTCTCAAAAAAGCCATTTTTGTTAATCGTTGTTGTAAACTGGGCTTTTATTCTTGTTGTGTAATTAGTTAGTTTTAATCCGCTGAAAACTGATCATTCCGTTTTTATAAGAACTCCCTTTTGAAAATCTATTTTTTAGAGATTGATCGGATTTAGTGAGTTTCAATTGTCCGGCGTCAAAAATATTCAAACAGATTTCAGAAATTTTATACTTTCCTAAAATGCCATTTTTTTGCCTGGTTTACAACGTCTCGAATAACGCAAGTTGCGGCTTGGCGACTTGAATTTGTCCGATAAACACTGCTTTTTATTGGTAGTCAAAAATGCTATTTTTGAGAAGTATTCCGCAATTTGTGTTATTCATTGTTGTAGCCAGTGCTTTTTTGAATAAGTTTCTGGGAGGACTTTATTTAGGTCGTCTTTAATATGGGGCAGTGTTAATAAAATTTATTTCCTCTTCATTTTCAATTTTATATTCTTGGTGTTCTTCGTTAAATACAAACTTTATCGGCTTTGTATTTTTTAGCTGGAAATTTTCATTGCTTTTTCCGCCAGAATCATCATTACTTACCCATACGCGAGGTTGCGAATAAAGAGTTTTTACGATGAATTCATCTCGATTTGATTTGTCTTCGTCTATTTCCCATTCAATAATATTAACTGCTTCCACATCAACAACAGGTCTGCCACGCCTGTCAGTAAATCCATTGGTCAGTTTACTTTCAATTAAACCTCTTATCTCTAAGAGAATTTTTTCTTCGTCTTTTTTTCCTAAAAATGCCATACTTCTGTAATTTATTAGATTTAAAAATTAAAATTTTATCGAGTAATTGTTAGTAATTTTTTCGCATTGGCTACAACGTTTCGAATAACGCAAGTTGCGGCTTGGTAACTCGAAATTGTCAGTTTAAGACTTAATTTTAAAGGTAATTTAAAATGTCATTTTTGGAAGGTTTTCCGCAATTTGTGTTATTCATTGTTGGCACCAGTTATTTAATCAACTTTATTAGGTTCGGATAAAAGCTTTCTGTTTTTCCTTTACTTGTTTTAATAGCAAAAATTACGGGCAATATTATATTCAAGGTGTAAAGTCCAATAAATAAGTAAAATAGAATTGGGTAATATCCGTAATGCATAACCTTAAATAAAGCGAATGCAGTAATTGAAATGAAAGTGAAAACAGACCAAACTATCTGAAAATTTAATAAGTTCGCTCCAATGTGTTTAAGTCCAATAATTTTATCTTTTTTATTCATCCATAAAATAAGAGGTAAAATTATATTTCCTACTGGAATTGCTAAAAATGCTATTACAGAAAGATGGAAAATAGTCAGGTAATTCTTGTCGGTTTGTTTTCCCTAATCTAAAATATCCTCAGCATTTATTTCCAGAACTTCACAAATTAAATTCAGGGTTTTTCCACGAGGTTCACTTTCATTATTTTCGATTCGTTGAATTGTTCTTAAATTCACTTTTGCTGACTCAGCCAATTCTTCTTGAGATAGTCCTTTTTTCTTTCTTACCTCTCTTATTCTTTTTCCGATTTCTTTCATAGTTAGTTTTGGTTTAATCTTTTGACAAAACTATATATGAAGCTGTCTTTTTGATAACGGTTTGTTTGCGACATTTTTACGACATTCTTGTCAATCTGCTGATTTTGTTGAGTTATTTATTGGTGCCAACGTCCCGAATAACGCAAGTTGCGGTTTAGGAACTCGAATTTATCCGTTAAACACGATCTTTAAAAGATCGGGAAAAATGCCATTTTTGGAAGGTATTCCGCAATTTGTGTTATTCATTGTTACAAACTGGCTTTTTATAACACGTGGAAAGATAAGTCCGTTCCCTTTCCTGACAATTAACTTTTTCCTATTTGGCTTCTCAACGCAAGGGCGCTACCAATCATTAGACCGATAAGAAGGGCGCGAGAAAGACCTGAAATATCATCTACTGCAAATAGATATATTATACATCCTAAAAATAAAATCAGTATTCCAGCTATTGTTAATTTCTTCATTTTTTCAGCTTGTTTGTAACGTC
This sequence comes from Salinimicrobium tongyeongense, assembly GCF_026109735.1. Taxonomy (NCBI): domain Bacteria; kingdom Pseudomonadati; phylum Bacteroidota; class Flavobacteriia; order Flavobacteriales; family Flavobacteriaceae; genus Salinimicrobium; species Salinimicrobium tongyeongense. The sequence continues at coordinate 2,944,241 of NZ_CP069620.1, forward strand.
CCGTATATGAAAAGTAGGCGATTTCGAAGCACCAAATTTTCGGTTAAGCACAATGTCTGATAAGAGTCATAACCCTTGGATTTACTACTATTTCGCCTATTTTTTATATACATTGTTGTAGCCAGTGCTTTTTTATTTTCCAAGTTTTAAAATTTGAATAGCACCTCGAATTACAATAACAAAAACAACTGCTCCAACAATCAAATCCGGTAAGCTTGAATTTAACCAATTTACCAAAAGTCCGGCTAAGATTACACCTGAATTTATAATTATATCATTTGAAGTAAATATCATACTTGCCTGCATATGAGCTTCTTTGCTCTTTGATTTTTGCAGTAAGTATAGACAAGTTGCATTGGCTAAAAGTGCTAAAATAGAAACCACTATCATAGTTGAAAAATCAGGCAATTCTTCATTTGCTATAAATCTTCTGACTACCTCCAAAAAACCAATTATTGCCAATGTCATTTGAAAATATCCTGCGAGTTTCGCAACTTTCTTTTTTCTCGTTAATGTACCGCCAACAGCAAATAAACTAATTCCATAAACAAGCGAGTCCGCCAACATATCCAAGCTATCAGCAACTAATCCCATTGATTTTGAAATCAGTCCTGTCGTCATTTCAATTATGAAAAAAACAAAATTAATTGCGAGAACAGACCAAAGAAGCTTCTTTTGATTTGAGTTTTCTGTAAATTCTATTTGGTCGGCTTGTTCGGTTGTTAATCTTTTACTGCCTAAATTCAACTCTTTTATCGATTTTTCTATTTGGTCGATTTGTTCGTTATGAAAAACTGTCAATTTTCGATTTGGAATATCAAAATCAAGATTTTTAATGCCCGAAATTCCGTCCAATTTCATTCGGATTAGATTTTCCTCTGAAGGACAATCCATTTTTGTTATCTTAAATATTGTTTTTTCCATTTACAATTTTGATTTTTTTTCGCATTGGCTACAACGGTTTCGCTTATCGCAAGTTGCGGGAGTAGGAACGCGAACTTGTCGGCTTAACCCTTTTATTTCTTGGTTTCTAAAATTACACTTTTTCGATAAAACCCGTTATTTGCGATGAAGCGGTGTTAGGCAAAGTTTTGTTTATCCCTATCTATCATTTTACTTAATGATATGGCATTTTCTATAGTACTTTTCCCAACCAAAATTCCCGAAGTGGTTTGAGATATTTCATTTAAAATCTTTTGTTTAAAGATGTTTACACCTCTCTCGATTCCTGAATTTTCATACTTATAAATGAATTCAATTTCTTCTTTACTCAAAATCTCTTTTAAACTTTTTTTCAAATATTCATCTTTCATCCAATGAGTCAAATTTGTTCCTGAGTGATAATCCGTATCATACAGATGCATTATTCTATGAACAAACAAATTGAAATAAAACCTAAGTAACCATAGTTTTTCTCCTAGATATGGTCTTAGCTTTTCTAGCTCTTTTTTATTTTCCATTGATTCAACTACAGTTCTATCTATCTGGAGCTTTTCAAAAGCATATGAAACTGTACCTAAGAACTTTTTAGGTAAATCCGATCCTTCTTTTTTGATTCTTTCTAACTCTTTTTTTGAAATTATTGGATCAAAATGGTTTAATGGTGATATGTATTCTTCAATGCGGAGTATATCTTCCCAATAAAGCTGTAGACTATTTAATCTTTTCTCATAAGTTGCTTTAATTCCTTCTGATTGAGTGTTTAAGGAATTGGCTAGAATTGATTGTGACGTTGCAAATTCATTTTTTAAACCTTCTATTTTTGAGTCATATTTATTCTTAATGGAATTTTCGATTTCTGACGTTATTTTTTTCCTAAATATCCAAATAACGAAAGAAACGATTCCGGAGCTTAATAATATTGAAACTATAAATTTTAAATCTTCGCTCATTTATAAAATTTTGCCTAACGTCCCGGTTAACGAAAGTGGCGAGTAGGGAAGTTCCACTTGTCCGGCGTAACGATTTCTTTCTTATGGAATTAAAAATAGGAAATTATCCTTCAAAAAAGCCATTTTTGTTAACCATTGTTGTACAAATGTGCCGCACGTCTGAGTAAGCCGTATTTATATTAAATTTTATTTTCCTGCTTGAGATAATAATTTTCGACTTCTTCAAATTTCGATTTTTATCTGATTACGACTGAGTAAGGCCAATCATTCAATTGAATTTCAATATTTTTTGTTTATTTCAGAACAAAGTTCCTCGGTCTGAGTGGTAATTCCGATGAATAATCTGGTGAAATTCGTTTTTTTTAAATTAAATCCGTTAGAGTGAGAATCCGCTGATCTTTAATTTAAAAGTTAATTTTATTTACCTCTCAAAAATGGCATATTCAATTTTTCTTTTTTTTTGAATTTTACTTCTGGAAATCCGCTCTTATATTTTCAGTCCGCGGCATTTTGTACAACGTCCCGGTTAACGAAAGTGGCGAGTAGGGAAGTTCCACTTGTCCGGCGTAACGATTTCTTTCTTATGGAATTAAAAATAGGAAATTATCCTTCAAAAAAGCCATTTTTGTTAACCATTGTTGTACAAATGTGCCGCACGTCTGAGTAAGCCGTATTTATATTAAATTTTATTTTCCTGCTTGAGATAATAATTTTCGACTTCTTCAAATTTCGATTTTTATCTGATTACGACTGAGTAAGGCCAATCATTCAATTGAATTTCAATATTTTTTGTTTATTTCAGAACAAAGTTCCTCGGTCTGAGTGGTAATTCCGATGAATAATCTGGTGAAATTCGTTTTTTTTAAATTAAATCCGTTAGAGTGAGAATCCGCTGATCTTTAATTTAAAAGTTAATTTTATTTACCTCTCAAAAATGGCATATTCAATTTTTCTTTTTTTTTGAATTTTACTTCTGGAAATCCGCTCTTATATTTTCAGTCCGCGGCATTTTGTACAACGTCTCGAATAACACAAGTTGCGGCTTGGGAATTCAAATTTGTCCGTTAGTGACTTTATTTTAAAGGTACTCAAAAATGACATTTTTGAGAGGAATTCCGCAATTTGTGTTATTTATTGTTGCAAATCAGTGGCGACAGAGTTGAGTGAGCTCGTACTTAGCCTTTTTTTTGATTAGTTTTTTTAATCCGCTACAGTGAGAAAATTAATTTTAGGACTGAGTGGAGTCCGTTTATTTTTATCGGTTCCTAAATCATTCTTTTTGAGTATAAACTTGAAAATTAAAACAACTATTCTTGCGTTTGAGTGGAAATCTGCGGTCACTTTTAATTTTATCCGGCTGAGTAATTGTCCGTTTTGATCTCCAGAAGATGAGCGAATTTCTATTTTTTTTATCTGTTTTGAGTGGGGTCAGGAGCCATTGTTTGCAACTCGTTATATAAAAACTAATATAGTCTTTTATCATATAAAAATTGCCGGATAACAACAGGTTTTTCTGTTCGTTTTAGGTGTAGCTTTTTTAAATAATGTGGTTTTAAAGCCTGGCAGCATGATGCTTGCAGGGTGGAAATAGAAAAGCCGGCCATATAGGTACTTCTTATAATTACTGCAGAAAGGGAGAATGGTTGGGGCTATTAAAACCTGTCCAAAGCTCTTATATCATCTTTATAATCTCTGGGAAGGAGTAGGGATTTTAAAACCTGGTCAAGATGTACGAATCGGCTGACTTTATATGCGGTTAAGGCAACCGGAATAAAAGGATTGGGCTTTAGTCCGAGCAACTCTTTTACCCGGGCCGGGCATACCTGCGCCTGTACCTGCAAAAGCAGCCGGTAACGCAGCGGCCCCAGGCGTTTCCTGTATTGCCGGTAAAGATCTTTACTGTACTCACTGCGCTCAAGGTTTTCTTCCAAATGCTGTGCGCTACGTACCTGCCAATTTTTGTAGTCTTGCGGTAAATCTTTTATTCGCATTTCTTTTGCAACGCGTGTGAATACTTCAAAAACTTCCTGTTTTTCGGCAGGGGTCATAGCCCTCTCCAAAAGCTCGTAAGCCCTTATCGAATAGCCAATAAGCATGTACAGTACATCTTTATAAGCCCACTGCGGAATCTTGCTGCCACGGCTCTCTTCCACTTTGCTGTGTATAGAATTGATCTGCCCAATGGCAGCCAGGGCTGCAGGGCGGGATGAGAATACAATCTGCCGGGCGTAAGTCACTGTTGAGAAAAGCCGGCCTAAAGGATTGGCGGGGAGTTTTCCGGTGAAATACAGCCAGTCTACGGCTTTGTTCAGGGCAAATTCGGCAGCTGCGCCTGCAAAAATGAACAGAATAGTGTCACTTTTTCCCCAAATTTTCCGCACAATCGAATTTTCCTTCACAAAATACTCCATATCTGCGGGTTTTTCAGTTTTTTCTCAATTTCCTTACCAGTTTCGATTATATTCTTAGGAGAAAATTTCAGCAAATTCCGAAGGCATTGAATTTCACTTGTTGGTCTGAAATTATTTCTCACGGAAGGAGAGGCTTCAAAAATGCCATTTTCCGCAGTAATTTTTAAACCTGTACTTCGGAAAAAGTTTTCTGCGGAAAATCTCCAACTTCAGATTTTATCTTCAGGATAATCTAAACTGAAAAATCGCAGGCAAAGCTGATGCCATCTAACAATACCTGAAGCCAGGATAAACAGCCTGCTTATTTCCTGAAATTAACTTCCGGCGAAGGGCGTGCCAAAAACACCCACAGCAAGTTCGGCCCAAACCAGGAAGAGCATCCCCAGTACGATGCTGGCGTAAAGGATGCGCTTTTTTGTAGTTTTAATTTTTCTGAAGATCATTTCGATCATAGCACCGGTGCCAAAAAGGCCAATTGCGGCGATAATAAAATCGTTTGCCTGCCAGTCTACTTCTTCAGTAAACATCATCGCAAAGGCCGGCACCAGTAAAATTGCTGTTGCGGCGAGCATAATTCCTGTAAGTCTTGTGATTTTCATAACTCAGGTGTTTAAAATTCATATTTCAGTTTAAAATATTTTTCAGCTTACAGATCCTTGAAGGATCGAATGAGCTTTTTTAAAGTACTTTGAATTTCAAAGTATATAAATAAAAAAATTATTTCTGCGACTTTATCAGGTTTTCAAGGGCGGTGAGGTGTTCTTCAAAAGCCTGTCTTCCCTGTTTGGTCATTGTGTATTTAGTGTTGGGTTTGCGGTCTATAAATGCTTTTGTTACTACAATAAAATCTTCTTTTTCAAGTGCTTTTAAATGGCTGGCCAAATTCCCGTCGGTCACTTCAAGGTAATCCTTCAGCGAAGAGAAATCGAGCGCATTGTTCACTGCCAGTGCCGACATGATGCCAAGCCTAATCCTGCTCTCAAACGCCTTGTGCAAACCATTGATAGATATCTTCACCTTTCGTACTTATAATTCACGTAAATGCCGTAAATGATATGTAATATTCCAAACCCCAATGCCCATATCAATAAGGAATATGCAGTGAAATACAGGGCCAGGAGCCCAAGTACCAGTTGCGCAACCCCAAAATACTTTACATCGTTGAAAGTGTAATTTCCGGCATTGTAGAGCGCAAGACCGTAAAATATTAGCGTTACCGGTGGCAGGAACAGGAGCAGGCCTTTGGTTAAAAGTATGAGGGCTGCAAACCCGCCGGCGACCAACGGAACAGCCATATTTATGAGCATTGCCTTTGCCGCAGCATTCCATATTTTTTCCCCGCGCTTACGCCTTTTTTTTACTGAAAAAATCACGGCTGTACTCATAGCCAAAACCAGCACAACGATTGCGGTGAGCAGAAGAATCCACATCTCAGCGGCTGAAGCAGACCGATAGGTGAGGTGCTGTTTACCCTCAAAGACACCGGCCACAAAGTAAACTCCGGCCAGGGCATAGAGACCGGCAAGCACACCCGAGATTCCGCTAAGGGAAAGGAATTTCGTAGAGCGCTCCATGATGGAGCGTATCTCCCGAAGGTCCTGCAAGTAATCTTCTTCAGTTTTCTTCATTTATAAAGTACTTTGAATTTCAAAGTTAGTGAATAGTTTTAAATGTGCAAGAAGAAAAATGGATGAGCTATAGCTTTTTAAATACGGTACCCACATAAATGGTTCAATTCAAATAGCCGTTAATAATGCTGAATACAGGCACAAAAAAAGGTGCTGCTTTCGCAACACCTTTCAAAAATGTCATTTTTGGAACTTCTTACAGCTCGATAGTCTGTAGCCTGTCTGGCCCAACAGAAACAATCTTCACCGGTATTTCCAGTTCCTTTTCAATAAAGGAAATATAATCTTTCAGTTCAGAGGGCAGGTCGTTTGCCGAGCTTAACTGTGTAAGGTCTTTTTCCCAGCCTTTAAAATGGGTGTACACCGGCGTGACGTTCTCGTGCTCAATGTTGTATGGCAGGTGGGTGATCTCTTCTCCGCGATAATTGTAAGCGGTACAGATCTTCAAGGTATCAAATCCGCTTAAAACATCGGCTTTCATCATGATGAGCTGGGTGACGCCGCTTACCTGAACTGCATATTTAAGAGCTACCATATCGAGCCATCCGCAACGGCGGGCCCTTCCGGTGGTAGCGCCAAATTCTTTGCCCACACGGCCCATAGTTTCACCGTCTTCATCAAAAAGTTCGGTAGGGAAGGGGCCACTTCCAACACGAGTGGTGTATGCCTTAAATATTCCGAAGACTTCCCCTATCTGGTTTGGAGCCACTCCAAGACCTGTACAGGCTCCTGCCGCGGTAGTGTTTGAGGAAGTAACAAAGGGGTAGGTTCCAAAGTCTATATCGAGCAAAGATCCCTGGGCACCTTCAGCAAGTATGGTTTTTCCGCTTTTTTGAGCCTGGTAAAGGTATTCTTCACTATCTATAAATTGCAGTGACTTCAGGGTTTCTATAGCCTTAAAGAATTCGGCTTCAAGTTCCCCGAGATTGTACTGTACATCTACGTTGTAGAAGCTTATCATGGCCTCATGCTTATCGGCAAGGCTGCGATACCTTTCTTTCCAGTCGCTTAGCTCAAGGTCTCCAACTCTAATTCCGTTACGGCCGGTCTTATCCATGTAAGTGGGGCCAATTCCTTTTAAAGTAGAGCCAATCTTGGCCTTGCCTTTTGAAGCCTCACTGGCCGCATCGAGCAAACGGTGGGTAGGTAAGATCAAATGTGCTTTCCTGGAGATCACCAGCCTGTCTTTATAGTCAACCCCGGCTTTGCTAAGGTTGTCTAGTTCTCTTTTAAAGATCACCGGGTCTATAACCACCCCATTTCCCACAAGGTTTACCGCCTTTTGGTGAAAGATTCCCGAAGGGATGGTGTGAAGAACATGCTTTTGACCGTCAAATTCTAAGGTATGCCCGGCGTTTGGGCCTCCCTGGAAGCGGGCGATGATGTCATATTTTTTGGTAAATACATCTACTATTTTTCCTTTTCCTTCATCTCCCCATTGTAATCCAAGAAGTAAGTCTACTGCCATAAAAATTCAGGTTATTCGGTTGATTTTTTGTTTCCGTAAAAATATAAGGAATGATTGTTTATTTCGATATCAAAAACTTCTTCTATTGTTTGCTTGATCGCCTGTACCCGTGGGTCACAAAACTCGATCACCTCGCCCGTATCGGTTAAGATAATATGGTCGTGGTTGCGGTCAAAATATGATTTCTCATACTGGGCCTGGTTGTTTCCAAACTGGTGTTTTCGCACCAGCCCGCATTCCAACAGCAGTTCAATGGTATTGTACAGGGTAGCACGGCTTACGCGGTACTTTTTATTTTTCATTTTGATGTAGAGCGATTCTATGTCAAAATGTTCTTCGCTGTTGTAGATCTCCTGCAGGATGGCGAAGCGCTCGGGAGTCTTTCGGTGCCCCTTCTCTTCCAGGTATTTGGTAAAGACATTCTTTACTACTGCCTGGTCATTTTTGTTCACTACTTTCTTGCTCATGATATGGGTGCAAAGGTATAAGATTATTCACGTGTCACCTTATCTATACCGTTTATTTTTTTGAGGTGTTCAATCAGTTTTTTCAAAAGGCTGTTGTTCTTGACCACTACCGTGACCTTCCCGGTAAAAATTCCGTCCTGGCTGTCAAAATTAATGTTCTTGATGTTGACGTTCATGTTGTTGGAGATCTCACGGGTCACATCATTTACCAGCCCAATATTGTCTATTCCCGTTAATTTGATCACCGCCTTGAACTCTTCCTGGGTAGAATCTTTCCATTTTGCCTGAATGATCCTGTAGGCGAAATTGCTCTGCAACTGAATGGCATTGGGACAGTCTTTTTTGTGGACTTTTATGCCTTCACTTACCGTAATAAACCCGAACACACTGTCGCCGGGAATAGGATTACAGCAGTTTGCCAGTTTGTAGTCAAGAACTTCTTCATCGCGGCCAAACACCAGCTGGTCATATTTAGCAGTGATCTCATCCCTGTCAATATCCTCAACGGTGTCCTGTTTCCTGATCTTGCTTTTAAAGAAGCTCACCAGGGCATTGCTGCGCGAAGCGGCGTAATCTTTTAACTTCTGGTTGTCTATGGTACCCACCCCAACCCGGTAAAAAAGATCGAGGCTGGTTTTTAGTTTGAAAAAGATCACCAGCTCGTTGATGGTCTTTTCGTTGAACGGGATTTTTTGTGCCCGTAGTTTTCTTGAGAGGATGGCCTTTCCTTCTTCGGCTATGTTCTTTTTTTCCTCTTTTAGAGAAGATTTGATCTTGGCCCGTGCCCGTGCCGTGGTGGCATAATCGAGCCAGTTGGAGTTGGGTTTTGCTTTTTCTGAAGTTATGATCTCTACCTGGTCGCCGGTTTTGAGCGTGGAGCTTAGGGGTACCAGCTTTCCGTTCACCCTGGCACCCCGGGTTTTCAAGCCTATTTCGGTATGTATGCTGAAGGCAAAGTCTAACGGAGTAGCTCCCTTCGGAAGGGATTTTAGTTCCCCCTGCGGGGTGAACACAAAGATTTCCTTAGAATAAAGGTTCAGCTTAAACTGTTCTACAAAATCAACAGCGTTTACTTCCGAATTTTCCAGCGCTTCCTGTAGCTTGTTCACCCACTCTTCAAGCCCGTCTTCCTGGTTGCCCTGTTTGTATTTATAGTGTGCGGCATAGCCTTTCTCGGCGATCTCGTTCATACGCTCACTCCTAATCTGCACTTCTACCCAGCGGCCTTTTGGCCCCATCACGGTAATGTGCAGGGCTTCATAGCCTGTTGATTTTGGTGAAGAGATCCAGTCGCGCAGGCGGGTGGGGTTGGGCCTAAAATGGTCGGTCACTATAGAATAGATCTTCCAGGCCAGGAATTTTTCATTGGCAGGATCGCTGCCGTAAATGATCCTAACGGCAAACTTGTCGTACACCTCGTCAAAAGTGACATTTTGGTTCTTCATTTTCCGGCGAATCGAATAGATCGATTTTGGCCGGCCTTTAATGGTGTACTGCAGGTTCTCTTTATCAAGAGAATCTTCAATAACGCGGGTAAATTCAGCAATATATTTATCCTGTTCCTCCTTACTTTCCCTTATTTTCTGAAGGATCTCGTTGTAGACATCAGGTTCGGTATATTTAAGGCCAAGGTCTTCAAGTTCAGTTTTAATGTTGTACAGGCCAATGCGATGTGCCAGGGGAGCGTAGATGTACAGGGTTTCTGAAGCGATCTTTTCCTGCTTGTCCGTCCGCATGGAATCCATCGTCTGCATGTTGTGCAGCCTGTCGGCAATCTTGATGATGATCACCCTCACATCATCATTCAGCGTAAGCAGCATTTTCCTGAAGTTCTCTGCCTGCAGGGAAACATCCTTGTCATGTTCCAGGTTGGAGATCTTGGTGAGGCCGTCAACTATTCGAGCTACGGTATCTCCAAACATCTTCCGGATATCGTCGAGGGTATAAGAAGTATCTTCAACCACATCATGCAACAGGGCAGCGGCAATAGATGTCGCGTCCAGGCCAATTTCCGAAGCCACAATTTTGGCCACGGCAATGGGGTGGAAGATATAAGCCTCGCCCGACTTTCGGCGTTGGTCCTTATGGGCATCTACCGCCACATCAAACGCCTGCCGAATGAGCTTTTTATCTTCATCGGTAAGGGTTTGGTAGCTTATGCGCAGAAGTTCCTTATACTGCTGGGCAATGTCTTTATTTTCTTTTTCTATAGCGGCTTCCGTCATGATCTAAAAATACGATTAAGATTGAAAACTGGCAATTTAATTAGTCCTCAAGATTCCTGAAACGCTTGTACAAAGGCGGGTGGGAATAATGTACAAAAACATAGGCAGGGTGCGGGGTGAGGTTGCTAAGACTGTTCTTTGACAGCTTCTTTAATCCGCTAATCAAAGGTTGTGCCTTATACGTTTGTTTTGCAAAATTATCAGCCTGATATTCAAACTTTCGCGAGAGGTAATTCATCACGATCCCTGTTATTTCTGAAATTGGGCTGTATAAAATACCGAACGCCACCAGCCCTATATGAAAGCCCTGATTCTCTACTCCCAGTGCTGCTGAAAGTAATGGGTTTCCTACAAAAAGAGATAAAATCCACAGGGTAAAGCCGGTGCTTAGAATGCTAATCACGAGGTTGATGATGATGTGGTTCTTTTTGTAGTGCCCTACCTCATGTGCAAGTACCGCTACGATCTCTTCGTGTTGCAGGTCGTTGATCAACGTATCGTACAGCGTTACTCTTTTCTCGTTCCCAAAACCCGAAAAATAGGCGTTGGCCTTAGTACTTCTTTTCGAGCCGTCTATCACGAAGATTTTTTCGAGCGTAAAGCCTTCTTTTTGAGCATAAGCTTCAATTTTATTTCTCAAATCGCCTTCAGGCAGGGGAGTCTGTTTGTTGAAAAGCGGCACTATAAGCCTGGCGTAAAACATATTCAGAAATATGCTGAAAGCGGCAACCAGTATCCAGGCATACCACCAGAAGTTATTGCCTGCAAGCTGGTAGAACCACACGATGAGGGCAAGGATTCCGCCACCCAGCACGATCATCATTCCCCAGCTCTTTAACTTGTCTAAAATGAAGGTTTTAGGAGTCGTTTTGTTGAAACCGAATTTTTCTTCTATTCCAAAGGTGTGGTACCAGGAGAAAGGGAGCGATAACAGGTCGCTTCCCAACATTATTATACCAAAGAAGATCAGTGCGATCAAAATGGCATTATCTGAAACCGACCTTGCCAGGCCGTCAACTAAATCAAAGCCGTCAAGGAAGAGGAACAGCAACAATACCACCACCGAAAAGGTAGAAGAAACCATCCCGAATTTGTAATTTGTTTTTTTGTACCGTTGTGATTTTTCGTATTCCTGCTCGTCAAAAACATCTTTAAGCGAATCGGGAACAGGATCATTATAGTGTTTGGCATTTAACGCATCGAGGATCTTATCGACTAAAAAGTCTATAATAATGATACTTATGATGATCCAAAAAAGGGTATTTGCAGTCAAAATTCTTGTTTTCGGCTAATATAAGTAGAATCTTTGTTGAAGGATCAATAATAAGGAAACAAGACTTTTGGTAGAAAGTGGAATAAGGGAAAACTTGTAGAGTGTAACAGAATAATTAGAGGATGTTATGGAACAGAGGTTAAACAGCACGAATGCCTATCGCAAAACGGTAGAGGAAGTGGCGGGCGACCTCCCTGCAGATATCCGCCGTGGCCTTTCCAAAAAAGAAGCACAAAAGCGGCTGAAACAGTACGGCCCTAACAAATTAAAGGAGGCTAAAGAAAAAAGTCTGTGGCACCTTATCCTGTCCCAGATCAATAATCCGGTAATTTATTTGTTATTTGCGGCTGCCGTGCTTGCCCTAATTTTTGGCGATTTTGCTGAAGGAATAGCCATTTTCATTGTCCTTGTCGTAAATACCATTATTGGTTTCTGGATGGAATTTCAGGCGCAGAAATCTATGAATGCCCTTAAAAACCTCGATAAGGCAAGAGCCCTCGTGCTGAGGTCTTCAGAAGAAATAGATATTGATGCTGAAAATATAACTTCAGGAGATATTATTAAACTGGAAGCCGGAGACCTTGTTCCGGCCGACGCCCGAATTATAGAAGCTGTTGAGCTTAAGGTCGATGAATCGCCACTTACGGGAGAATCTGTCCCTGTCGAAAAAAATTCCGAAGTAATTGAAGAGGAGCTGCAGGTGGCCGATCGCAAAAATATCCTCTACAAAGGTACCGCGGTTACCTCGGGCACTGCCACGGCCCTTGTTTTTGCCACCGGGATGGATACCGAAGTGGGTAATATTTCTTCCCTGGTTGAGGAGCAGGACAGGGAGGATACTCCTTTGAATATGAAGCTCAACAGGCTCACCAAAAAACTGATATGGGTGATCCTGGTGATGGCAGCTGCCTTTTTCTTATTTGGCTGGCTGGCGGGAGAGGAACTGTACCAACTGGTACAAACCTCTATTGCCTGGTCTATTGCTGCTATCCCTGAAGGCCTGCCCATTGTTGCCAGTATCGCACTAGCACGCGGAATGGTGAGGCTGTCAAAAAAGCATGTTTTGATCAAGAGCCTGGGCGCGGTAGAAACATTGGGGGAGACTACCGTGATCTTTACTGATAAAACGGGGACTTTAACAAAGAATGAGCTTACAGTTCACAGCTTTTACCTCCCTGATGACGGACTTCTGAAGGTTGACCGGCAGGGGCATAAACCCACTTTAGATATTGATCTGCAGCAAAAAAATAATTTAAACGAGTTGCTGAAGATCTCTGTGCTTGCCAATGATGCTTCCCTGGGAAAACCGGAAAATTCTGAAGAAAAAACGGAAGCAGCAGAGGAGAAAAAACCGGCTAAGGGAGACCCTCTCGAGTTAGCCCTGCTCGATTTTGTAAGCAATTTCAAGCCCGGACTTTATAAGCAGTTACAGGAGTTGCCCCGGGAATTACATGATCCTTTTGATTCAGAGTCAATGGTGATGGGAACCATTTACAAAGAAAACGACCATTTCTATATAGCCGGAAAAGGATCTGCCGATGCCATTCTTTCCCGCTCCACACAAATTTTGAGGCAGGGAAAACCGGAAGGTTTTGCTGAAGATGAAAAGGAGAATTGGAAACAGCGAAATCATGACTTGGCCGCCGATGGTTTGCGCGTACTTGGTTTTGCCTTTAAGACAAGTCAAAAATGTCCTGCTGGCGAAGAGGCCGAAGATTTTCTGCATGACCTTAATTTTGTGGGGCTACTCGGATTTATGGATCCTCCGCGAAAAGAAGTGGCAACAGCAATAGAGACTTGTAAAGCAGCGGGCATTAAGGTGATCATGGTAACGGGAGATCACCCTGCAACAGCCGCTAATGTGGGGCGTGAGGTAAAGATCTTTTCAGAAGAAGAACACCATAACCCGGTTGTGCATGGCAAAGACCTGCACAAACAGTTTGAGGAAAACTCCCAGGATGAACTTATGGGCATCCGGGTATTTTCACGTGTAGACCCCGAGCAAAAGCTACGCCTTATCAGCCATTTTCAGGATATGGGTGAGATCGTGGGGATGACCGGTGACGGAGTGAATGACGCGCCGGCCCTCAAAAAAGCCAATATTGGCATTGCCATGGGCAAGAGAGGTACGCAGGTAGCCCAGGAAGTAGCCGATGTGGTGCTCAAAGATGACTCCTTTAGCTCTATTGTCAAAGCTGTTGAGCAGGGGCGCATCATTTTCGGGAACATCAGGAGGTTCGTGCTTTATCAGCTTTCTTACCACCTTGCAGAGATCATTTTGATCGCCCTTATAAGTTTCTCGCTCTTTACCCTGCCTATTTTACCCCTGCAGTTGCTGTTTCTCAACCTGCTTTCAGATGTTTTCCCGGCCCTTGCACTTGGTATAGGCGAAGGCAACCCTAACGTGATGAAGTTACCCCCAAAAGATCCTAAAGAACCAATTATCAGTCGGTGGAATTGGGTGCAGATTGGAATTTACGGGCTGCTCATTGCTGCAAGTGTTACGGGAGCTTACTTCTATTCCCACTTTGTTTGGGAAGAAACGGAGGAGGTCAACAATAACATCGCTTTTTTAAGCCTTGCCTTTGCACAATTCCTGCATGTACTCAATATGCGTGAGGGCAAAGAACCCTTGTTCAACAACCAGGTGACCCGTAACAAATATGTGTGGATGGCCGTGGGCTTTTGCGTGGCTGTGGTTCTTTTGGCCTACTTTATCCCTGTAGTGGCCGGGGTATTGAGCCTGCAGCCTTTGCAGGTAAATCACTGGGTTTTGATTGCCAGTGCCGGCATTTTACCAACATTCATTATACAGGTCACCAAAATCTTTTTTAAAGACTTCTGATGCCTGCAAACCCACACATCTCAACGTCAGGTTAGCGCAGGAAAACTAATTCCTAAGATCAGCAGGTTAAGAATGGTACCGTATTTGGCATCCTGCCAGTTCAACGTGATAAGGAACTGAGACAGGATGGCCCCTATAATGGCAAGAATGGGCCAGTAATCTGAAGCCATTAAAAAATAGACATCTGCTATAAAAATAAGTGCGGCACTCGTAAGCCACAGCATTCCTTCAAGTTTATTGATACTTCTGGAGAGTGTAGGTAAAAAATCTTCATGAACAGCTTTTACAACTCCCATGAGATGTAAAATAGCGTGTGTAAGGAGTAGAATGGAGATTAAAACTTTCATGGCTTCAAAAATGATGATTTGGTGGTGTTACGGGTTCGTTTAAAGGCAGGCACAACCTCATTTTCGGGTTTCGGACTAATCAAAACCGGAACTTTTGTACTGGAAAGAAAATTCGCAAAAGCCGGGTTGTTCATTTTCCTTTGCAGGCTGTGCTCATCCTGAGGGAGCAATCGTAAATCAAAATTCTGAGCATCATGCAGGGTTGAGAAACGGTATTCTTGCTGAGAAAAAGCCTTCACCGCAGGATGGTATATGTTAAGCAGTTCTTTTAGCCTGAAGCTGTCAATTTTTGCCTGTTGGGCATTCACTTTGCCGGGATAGATCTTATGAATTTCAAGAGAAAAGCTGAAGTTTCCGAAGATCTTTTTTACAGGGGCAAGAGTGGCAGTAGAAACCCTAACGCCCGGCTCTGCTATGAGCAGCAGGTTTTTGGGAAGCCTGGGCTTTGCAATATCAGGGAGTGCCAAAAATGGCATTTTTAAGCCGGCATACAGTTTGGCCAACGCCGCCAAATTATTTAAGGTCTTATTTCCGGCTTCCAGGATGGCCAGGGAGAATTGTGCTTTTATTCTGCGAAGATCTTCGGGCGAATTCAGGATGTGCAGCTTATAATCTTCAGCCGGGAAAAAGTTCCTGATTTTTTTCTGAAGGTGATTTAATTCCTGTTTAATGGCAAACTGCAAACAATTTAATTGGGATTCGTCATAATCCGGCCTTTCAAACAATCTCTGTTTAGCAGAAATGGTCTCGAAATAAAAATTTGTTTTTCGGCCTTTCATAAGATGAAGGGCGTAGAGCAGGCCACTTCGGGGAAGCGACGACATATCTGAAGAGATCAGAATATTGTTCATGGCCGAAAGATTTAGAATAATAATTTACCACAAAATTCCCACGAAAAATATGATTTTTGTCAAATTCTTTAGTAGGTGAAATTTCCCACTTCAACAACCTCGCCCGCGCTCATGCCCGCAAGTTGTTCTTGACCTATGCGCACTCTTACCAGCCTTAGGGTGGGAAAGCCGGCTGCCGCTGTCATTTTTTTCACCTGCCTGAACTTTCCTTCTGTGAGGGTGATTGAGATCCAGCTGGTAGGGCCGTGCCGGGCATCCCTAATGGGTTTTGCCCGTGGCGGGAAATTAGGGGGAGTGCCTAAGATCTTTGCTTTGCAGGCTTGGGTAAGGTATTTCTTTCCGTTGATCCCAATTTCAATTCCGTTCTTTAATTTTGAAAGCTCAGCTTCGCCAATCAGGCCGTCTACCTGTACATAATATTCTTTTTCTACATGTCTTCCGGTAATTTCTGCACTTAGTTTGCCGTTGGTAGTGAGTAATAAAAGTCCTTCAGAATCTTCATCCAAACGTCCAATAGACATGGTGCCTTCCGGGAAATCCCATAGTTCCCCCAACATCTTCTTCTTGCGGCGGGTGCGTTGATTGCTTATAAACTGGCTTAAGAAGCCGTAGGGTTTGTATATTTTGAAGTGTCTGTGCATAAAATATTACCTGCTAAGGTTTTTTTCTGCTTTTAAAGGGCAAAAGTAAGGCTTTGGTCTCTGAATTTTTAACATAAAAATCTCGAAAATCCCCAAAAGTGGGTATTGGTGAAAGAAGACTGAAATATTACTTTTAGCTCGTGAAATTGTACCGGTCAATTCAGCAATGAATACGGGAACAATGGAGTAAAAAATCGGGGGTGTAGGGGCCCCGATTTTTTTTTGCGCTTAAATAAGATCGTAAGCCCGGGCGTATTCCGTAAATTCAAAACTGGTAGAAATATTCAGCTTTTTCTTGATGTTTTTCCTGTGGGTATGCACAGTGTCTATAGAGATGTGAAGTTCCTTTGCAATGTCGGCCGAACTTTTTCCCAGGGCCACCAGCCTTAAAACTTCCTTGGCCCTCTTCCCAAGGCCAAGATATTTATTCAGGTTTTCTTTGAAGAACATATTTTCCTTTAAAAGCCGCTCTGCCTTATTTTCAATATGCTTCATGCGGTCAACGGGAAAGGAAACCGTGACCAGATGCGAGGGTGATCCGTCTTCGGCCTGGTGAAAGATCCGTATTGACCCAATGTGCCAAACCCACTCCTGCCGGTCTTTGAATTTTACCTGCTGAAAAAAAGTGAAGGTCTCTTCGGGGTCTTTATTCTGAAGTAATTTCCGAAGTTTTAGCATGAAATCATCCATGTCTTCATTGTTGAAGAAACGGTCGTGATATTTGGGCCCCATTACCGAAAGTTCTTCTAAAGAAACCCCCAGTTGATTGAGCCCTCGGGAGCTCATGTAAACCGTCCTGAAGTCTTTTTCCCTCAGTTCATGAACTATGACTACTCCCGGAATAAATTCGGCACATTCAGTGAAGATGTTCAGTTTCTGTTCAAAAGTTGTTTCCAAATCCCGGTGGTTTTCCAACTAAAAGTAGCACAAAACACAGGTTTTTTGAAGAAAGCTTAACAAAAATCGATAAAGGGGCTATTTTTTTCGCTCTATCACAAAAGGTCGTAAGCTCTCGCATATTCTATGAGCTCGATCGAATTTGAAACTTCCAGCTTTTTCCGAAGTGATTTTAGGTGTGAGTTCACCGTATCTATAGAAATATTCAGCTTTTCAGCCATTTTATTCATCCTCATCCCTCTTCCCGATAAGCTCAGGATCTCAACTTCGCGCCGACTCAAGGTATGGAACTTTTCAAAATTCTGCCGGGCAAAATCTGTTTCTTCCATTAATCGCTCGGCCCTTTTCATGGTCCACTCAAAATCTTCAAGTGGTACTGCATAGGTGATAGTGTGAGTAGGTTTTAAAGGAGCTTCGGCATGAAAAACCTTTATGGAAGCTGCATACCAGTGATAGCTGCCCTGGTATTTTACCTGGTGAAAAAAGGTGTAGGTCTCCTCAATTCCTTCCTGCTCAATCATTGATTCCAGCGTTTCAAGGTAATCGCCCATAAATTTTGGCTTAAAATAGAGATGTTGATAATTCTCTTTTGTGGCAATGAGCTCCCTGAGCGTCAAGCCCAGTAATTTCAGGCCGTTTGTGGTCATGAAAAGCGGTTTGAACCCCTCTATTTCATTGATCACCGTCACGCCCGGGAGCTTCTCGAATTCCTTTGAATATGTAGAAATTTTCTCTTCTACCGTCATTGGTTTATCCTATTACTTCCAGGGAACTGTAGCCCTGGCCGTTTCTGCTGAGTCTTATTTGTGTGGCAATACGCTCTTTTAGGGAATCTACATGGCTAATAATCCCTATGGTCTTAGACGATTCTGCCTGTAGTTTCTCCAGCGTATCTAAAGTCTGGTCGAGGGTTTCAGGGTCAAGGGTGCCAAAACCTTCATCGATGAACAGGGAGTTGATCTCCACATTTCTCGAAGCCAGATCGCTTAAGGCAAGTGCCATTGAAAGGCTTAGCAGAAAAGTCTCCCCACCCGAAAGTGTCTTTACCGATCGTCTTTGGCCACCCATGTGCTCGTCTATGGCCACCAGGCTGTCATCTTCGTCTTCCAGGGGTTTGTCAATCCTGTAGCGGTCGCTTAGGTCCTGTAACCGCCGGTTTGCTAAGATGAGCAACTGCGAGAGGCTAAGGTCCTGTGCAAAATCGTTGAATTTCTTTCCTGTGGCGTCGCCAATGAGCTGGTTGAGCAGTTCCCAGCGCTTTATCTTGTTTTTTACATCTTTTAATTCCTCTTCAATCGCAGCAATTTGTGCCCTTCGCTCCCTGTCATTCCGCAGTTTGCGCCTTAATTCTTCACATTCCTCATGTAAAGAGTTCAGCTTTGATTTTGTTTCCTGCAGCTTTTGTGTAAGGATCTCTTCACTGCCGGGCACGTCTTTTTGCTGCAGCTGGGTAAGCTGGGTTTTCAGGGTTTTTAAAGAGGCTTCAATTTGCCCTTTTTGAGAGGTGAGTGCTTCGCGCTTCCTGCTAAGTTGCGAATATTCTGCTTCGGGCAGCAGTCTTTGAAGGGCTTCAGGAATATCTTTGCAACCGGTTTCCAAAATATGGGCTTGCAGCTGTTTTTCAAGGTTTTCAAGTTCTGCTGTTTTATTGACGAGCTTCTGGTTAAGGTCTTTTCCCTGGCTGGCGAGCGAATTCTGCTGGTGTTGCAGCGAAGTCCACGAATTTTGCAGCTCCAGGCAATCGGTATCAATATCTTTGCCGCTGTACAGGCCGTCCAGCTCGGCTTTGATCTTTTTCCCATCCACCAAAACTTCCTGGATCTCGAGAAGTATGGGAAGCCCGGTCTTAACTGCCCTCAGCTTCCGGTTTTCCTTCTCAAAAGCCTCTAGCAGTCCAATCTTTTCTTCATTGTTGTTACAGAATTCTTCCCAGTCTTTCCCCTTCGGATTGATCTTCAAAAATACTTCTTCAAATTGCCTTTTTTGAGCCTCCAGTTTTTCGCCGTTCTTCCGAATGAGCTCCTGAAGTTCGCCAATTCTCTTCTGGTGGTGCGCCAGGCTGGTTTCGCGACTTGTCACCTGCCTCTCCATGGCCGAAAGTTCTTTTTTCAGCCTTAAAAGTTCTTCCTGTAAAGTGTCATTTTTGGCAGGTAAGTGGGCCGCATAAGGGTGTTCGGTGCTGCCACACAGCGGGCAGGCTTCACCATTTCTAAGATTATGCCGGTGCTCATCAAGGCTGGACTTTAGCAGCTCATTCTCCCTTCTTAGCTGAAGGTTTTCAACATCTTTTTGAAGAAGTTGCATCTCCTTTTTTGCTGAAGCCAACTCCTGCGGAAGGTTTTCAACCTGCCCCAGCAGTTCTTCTTCCTCTTTTTTTGCCCTTTCAATCTCTGCGGAAAGATTCGCTATGGCCGCCCATTCCTGCTGTGCTTTTCGTCCCTGCTGAAGGAGTTCCCGCAGCCTTGACCTTTCTGCCTCCAGCTTGTTGAGGTCTATCTCTTTCAGCTGGTCTTGAAGTTCCTGAAGCCGGTGTTCACCCGCAGCTTTCATTTGCTTCAGCTTCAGTTCTTCGG
Organism: Salinimicrobium tongyeongense; assembly: GCF_026109735.1. Classification (NCBI taxonomy): domain Bacteria; kingdom Pseudomonadati; phylum Bacteroidota; class Flavobacteriia; order Flavobacteriales; family Flavobacteriaceae; genus Salinimicrobium; species Salinimicrobium tongyeongense. The sequence continues at coordinate 2,963,759 of NZ_CP069620.1, forward strand.
TTTTGAGGTCACCGTTCAGCTTAAACTGAACTTCCCTCAGCTCAAGGTCAAAGCGCTCCTGCAGGTTGCGGTAGTGGCTCAGTTTTTCATCCCGTTGCTGCTGAAGTTTTCTCACTTTGCGGGAGAAATCCTGCAGGCTGCTTTCAATCTCGCCGGTAGCAGGTTCTTTTTTCAAAAAACTGCTTATGTTGTCGAGGCAACGGCTTATTCCTGTTCTATTCTCTTCTACACTGCGGGCGTGCCTGGTAAGTTCTTCCTTTATTTCCCTGCAGGCGGCATCCAGATTTTGCCATTTGCGTAAATCTCCGGCAAAGCCTTGTACCTGCTCGTGTTGCTTTAGCTTTTCTCCCTTTTCTTTTTCAAAATCAATAAGGTTTTGGGTGGCATTGAGCTGTAGTTTCTCCTGTGCTGCAATTTGTTGCTGCTGTGAAGAAATATTCTTTTTGAGTTCTTTAAGCCTTTCCAGTTCGCGGGTTTCCTTCTCGAGCGGCTCACACATGCCCGATTTTTGAGTAAGAGCTGTAGTGAGCTCCTGCAAAACTTCCTCTTCTAAAAGGTCTTTTTGAAGCACATTTATTTCCCGCTGCCGGTCTTCAATTTCGGCATTAACTTTTTTGAATTTTTGATAGGCTTTTATTCCTACCTGCCTGTAGATCCCTGTACCGGTGATCTTTTCGAGAAGCTCCCCGCGCTCGTCTTTTTTGGCCTTTAAGAACTGGGCAAAATCCCCCTGCGCCAGCAGTACCGATTTTATGAACTGGTTGTAATTAAGCCCTATGAGCTCTTCATTCTTTGAAGGAACATCAGACTTTTTGTAATCTAAAGGTTTTTCTGTAGCCAGGTCGTACAGGTACATTTCGTAATCGCGCAGGTTGTTGTTGCGGTTGGTAGAAATGCTCCATTGGCTGGCGTAAATGCCTTTTTTGGCCTGGTAAGTAACCTTTGCATAAGCCTCTTTCTGGTTGCGGGTAAGCAGCGCCCCTTTGTTGATAATGTCATTTTTACTAATCTTCCCCAGGCGCGGCACCATGTTGAAAAGTGCCAGGGAGATCACGTCGAGAATCGTGCTTTTTCCGCTGCCCGTGGGGCCGGTAATGGCAAAAAGCGAGCTTACCGTAAAAGGCGCTTTGCTGAAGTCGATCTCATGCTTTCCCTTCAGCGAATTTATATTCTGAAATTCTATTTTTAAGATCTTCATAGTTCTGCGTTTTCATCCCGATGCAGGTCTTCGAGAATTTCATCAAAAGCCGAAAGGATGTCCTGCTTTGTTCCGTCATCATATTCGTGCTTTGCGATGAGCTCCAAAAACACATCTTTTGGCTGTAGGTCCTGAAGTTGTCTCTGGGCACTAAAAGCCTGGCCTGCCCCCTTCAACTGGTTTTTAAAGGCTGCCCGGTGTTTCACAATACGGTAACCTTCTTTCTGAAAGCCCGAGACCAGCTCATCGAGGGCATAAATCTTCAGGGCATCATATTGTTCTTCCTGTAGCTCTACTTCAATAAAACTTTCCAGATCCTTTTTTTCTTCCAGCTGCTCTAATTTCAGGCTTAGCTCTTCAAGGCTGCCGCTAATTTTCAGCAGGGAACGAAAGCTGGGAACAGCGATGCTCCTGGGTTCCCAGCTTTCTTCAGTATCAATAACCAGTATCCTTTTTTCATCGCGCCGTTCACTAAAGGACAGGGGCAGGGGAGAGCCGCTGTAAAAAGCGGGCACAGCCGCGGCTACCCGCTGGGGTTTGTGAATATGGCCTAGCGCGATGTACTTAAAATAGCTTCCAAACCTGGAGGCTTCAAATGCTGCGAGGTTCCCAATCTGGATGTCCCTTTCACTTTCTGAGGTTTCTATACCTGCGGTAAAAAGGTGGCCCATAGCCAGTGCGGGTACTGCCGGATATTTGCGTTCACAAATTTGTGCCGCTTCAAAAAAGGTGTTTTGGATGCCCTTTTTGTGGGCTTCTACCCGGTCTTCGTAAGTTTCAGGTTCAGCCGATTTGCGGAGATCGGCGTCGCGCAAAAAAGGAACGGCCGCAATTACCAGTTCAGTATTTACTTCGGAATTTTTTATGGGAATGATAAGTTCTTCCGGGTTTTGGGGCATTCCGCCAATAATGTCGATGTCGAGGGCTTTCAGGATGTCTTTTGGCGCTTCGAGCATGGCCGGCGAATCGTGATTGCCACCGGTAAGAATGATTTTGCAGTCAAAGCGGTTCATCTTTACCAGAGCGCGATAGTACTGGCGCCTTGCTTCGGAAGAAGGGTTGGCAAGATCAAAAATATCTCCCGAGACCAGCAGAACGTCTATTTCTTCTGCTTCAATGGTTTTGCAAAGCCAGTTGATAAAGAGGTCGAAATCTTCGGCCAGCTCGGTTTTATGGAGTTTTTTTCCAATATGCCAGTCGGCCGTATGCAGGATCTTCATTGGGTTTGACTTTTAGCTTCCGAAGGTAAGGAAAGCTTGATGTCCTGCAAAGTTAATGACTTCTGCGACAAAACCTGTCCTCTCAAAAATGTGCTTTAAAAATGACATTTTTGAGAGGGGTTTCAAGAAATTGATTTAATTATTTTCGAGCTTGTCACGAATTTTATCTATCGCGCTTTCAATAGATTCATCGGGTTCAATAATATTATTTTCGCCCCAGAAGGAAAGATCGGCAAAGCCAGAGATATCATCGTTCATGATCACCCTTCGGCTTAAAAAATTGTCATCTCTTTTGAACTTTTCGGGATTGACCTCCCAGTTGGTCACGGCGAGTTCACTGTTCACCTTATAGCGCGAATTGAAGAGTTTACGCTTCCAGTTCACCACAAATTCAAGCTGGGTGTGGCCGTAGCCAAAGTACCAGCGGCCGTCTTTTTGTCTGTAAGTGATGTCGTAATTCACCTCTACCGGGTAGACTTTTGTGCCGCCGGGTTTTTTCTGAACAAAAAGATCTGTCGCAGCCTGGCGGTTGTCTACATTGAGGTTGAAAGAAGCTTTGACCAGGGAGAAGGTATTGGCGTCAATAAATAATTTTCCGTAGTACCAGGGCATACCTTTGTCAAGCTCTTCAAAATTCACCACATACAGGTATTGATCATCAATTTTTGTAGGATCATCAAAACTAAATTTAAAGTTGGAAAGGTCGCGCTCATTAAAAATATGCGTGGGGTTCTTCATGAGGTCTATGCTCAAAGGATTGTAGGGCCCGCCCCTCAGCTTTAGGGCCACGGTGTCAAGCCTGGTATAATCGGCAGTTTTGCGGGCTTTTACCAGGGCAATGTCATCTTCGCTGTTGGAGTCGTAAGGTTGTTTATGGATCTTCACCACGGCTTCAGAAAGAGAGACGTTTTTGCGCCCCCTTTTGATGGCTTCGCGGTAAAAAGCAGTCATGGTAGTGCGATCGGTAAAATAGTTGCTGCCGCGGGTTTTTAGCATATTTTGCACCAGGGCGGCAGGATCGGTATAGGTGAAAATGCTTACTTCGTTCAGCTCTTCGAGTGACTCGCGGAGTTCTATCACTACATCGTCCTGCTGAAAGAATTGCAGAGGGAGCACACGGCTTTGAAACCCGAGAAAAGACACCTGCACATTGACATTTTCGAGCCTCTTCGGAATCTTTAAAGAAAATTCCCCGTCATTGTTGGTTACCGTAGAAATGTTGTTGTTTTGAACCGAAAGATAGGCACCGGCCAGCGGATCCTGATTTTGGCTGTTAATTACCTGCCCCTTGTACTCTGTGTAATCTTGCAGATTTTGCTGAAACGCGCTCATAACTTCGGGAGACAAAGCAAAGAACAAGAACAGGATAACAATGGGCCTTGCGAAAAGTGAAACTGAATTTCTCATGGCGTAATTATTATAGGGATACTTTATACAAGATACTGAATTTTAGTTGATTATTAAGATTTTGTATCAGGATTTTATGATGGTGGCGGGGGGAAAGCCCAAAAGCCATGAAAAGAGGGGGTTTGCTCTTAAAAAATTATGTATATTGTTGATTGTAAATGAATTAATTCTGATTTTTATATGGTCAAAAAAGAAGAGAGGCAGCAGGAGAATTAGCTTTAAATAGGGGAATAAGGCTGGTTTTTCTCCCTCTCTTCCAATTTTTGAACTTTCGGTTAAAACCTGTACTTCTTATTGCCAGATTCCCAATCTTTATCTTAAACACATGGGGCGAATATAAAAGTAGCATGCAGTATCAGGCTCTTCGGCAGGTTTAATTGTGTCTCGAATAGTTACTTAACACATTATTAACAGTAAAAAATGTAGTATAGAAGTATTTTCACCGCGAATAATTTTTCCAACACAGGCTATTAAAATTCCTGCTTGAGATGATTTGTAGTTTACCTGCGATTTGTTTGAACAGTGAGGATTCTTTGATGGCTCTTTTTTCGTTATGAGTAAGAAAATCAAGAATTCCCCGACTTTACAATCTGAAACTACCACTTCTCCTTCCAATACACGAATAGTGGCCATAGGAGCCAGTGCCGGTGGCCTTGAGGCTCTTAAAGCCTTTTTTGAGCATATCCCGCAGGGTACAAAGAGTGCTTATGTGATCATACAGCATTTATCTTCCGATTATAAAAGCATGATGGGCGAACTTCTGGCCCGCAGCACAGGTTTGCCTATACGGGAAGTGACAGAGGGGATGGAAATAATGCCGGGGCATATCTATCTTATTCCGCCGGCCAACAACCTGGTAGTAAAGAACAGCAGGCTCCACCTGCTGGATAAACCTAAAAATCCTACCCTAAACCTGCCTATAGATATGTTCTTTGAGTCTTTGGCGAGGGAACACCGGGAGAAAGCGATTGGTGTTATTCTTAGCGGTACCGGCAGTGACGGAACCCGCGGGGCGCGTGCCATCAAGGAAAGCGACGGAATGATCATGGTGCAGGAGCCGGATGAAGCCCAGTTTGACGGCATGCCCCGCAGTGCGATTGGCACAGGCCTGGTAGATTATGTGCTCACAGTCAAAGAAATGGGCAATGAGCTGGATAATTATCTTACCGCGCCCTCTATTTTTCATTTTAAAGACGGGGATGTGGCTTATGACCAGTCTGAACTTATCAAGATCCTCAATTTTATTGATGAGAAAACCGGTCTCGATTTTAGGGAATACAAAAGATCTACCCTTGCCCGAAGGGTAGCCCGAAGGGTGAGTGTGTGTAAATGCCGTTCTTTATCTGAATATTATTCTTACCTCACTAAGACCGAAGGCGAGGTTGATATCCTTTACAGGGAATTCCTTATTGGGGTCACCAAGTTCTTTAGAGACAGCAAAGTTTGGGAAGTGATCCGGAAAAAGGTGATCCCCGAAATGGTAAGTGCAAAGTCTGACGGGGATGTTATCAAGCTTTGGGATGTGGCCTGCAGCACGGGCGAAGAAGCTTATTCGTTCGCCATGTGCTTTATAGAAGAAATTGAAAGCCAGGGGAAAAATATCGAACTTAAGATCTTTGCGACCGATATTGCCGAGAAGCATCTTGAAATAGGAAGCAAAGGTTTGTATCCCGAAAGTATTGCCGCCGATGTCCCGGCCGATTTCCTGGCTAAATATTTTACCAGCAAGCCACACAAATATGAGGTGGTGGAGAAGCTAAGACGGGCCGTGATCTTTTCACGCCATAACGTGATCAAGAATCCGCCGTTCAGCAATATGGATCTGGTTTCCTGCCGAAATCTTTTGATTTACTTTCAGCCGGCAATACAAACCAAAGCCTTGAGTGTGCTGCATTACAGCCTTAAACAGGATGGTGTGCTTGTGCTGGGAACAAGTGAAAGCGTACATACCGAACAAAAGAATTTTTCTGAAATTGACCGCAAATGGAAAATTTTCAGAAATATTCAGCCAAATAACAGGCTCGAAGCGGGTCTTTCCCACACGCCAACTTCGGCAGGGAAAGTTGCTGGCAGTAAGCCTGCACATAAAGGAATGGCATATAAAGCTCCTGCCAATTCAAACTTTAACAAGCTCACTGTCGATTTTAACGAGACCGTGCTCGACCACTTTAAGGCGGCAAGCGTTTATGTAGATTCAGACTACAATATTCTTGAGGCTATTGGCGAATTCAGGAAATACGCCAACCTTCCGGTGAGCGGGTTTTCTACCAATTTGCTCGACATGCTGGGTACAGATTTGCGGTACCTTATCCAGAACAGCCTTAAAAGAGCCGGAAAACTTCAGCAAAAAGTTTATTATAAAGATGCCACTTTTGAGCACCACGGAGAGAAGAAAGCAGTTGATATCTTAGTGAAGCCTTTCCTGCGAAACCATGTAGATTCCGAAACCACTTTTATGATCACCTTCCTGGAGAAGGAGCTCAACCTTGACGATGTGGAAAGTGTAGATAATATTACGCTTACCACGCGAACCAAAGAATACGTTTCCAATCTTGAAGAAGAGCTGAAGCAAACCAAAGAGGAACTGCAGACTTCCCTGGAAGAGATCGAAACCAGCAACGAGGAGTTGCAGGCGGCCAATGAAGAACTCCTGGCTTCAAACGAAGAGCTGCAAAGCACCAACGAAGAACTGCAGAGCGTAAACGAGGAGATCAATACCGTAAATGCCGAGAACATCCAGAAGATGGATGATCTTGCAGCACTTAATGCCGATATTAATAACCTGCTGGAAAGTACGCAAATAGGTACAATATTTCTTGATGGCTCCCTGTGCATACGCAAATTTACCCCGGCTATAAAAGATCATTTCAGTTTTCTTAATTCTGATATGGGGCGGCCAATAAGCCATTTTACCGGGAGCATTGGAAGGAGCAACCTGCTACAGCGTTGCAAAAGGGTGCTTAAAACCGGTAAGACTTTAGAGAAGGCCATAGTTTCTAAAGATGGGTTGCATTACTTGCGAAGAATATCCCCTTACATAGACTCCAATGAGAAGATAGACGGGGTGGTGATCACTTTCATTGAAATTGAGAGCCTCCAAAAATCTAAAGAGAAATTACAGGCGAGCGAGCGCAGGTTTAAGAGTTTCTACGAAGAAGATCCTGTGATGCACATTAGCGTTGACCCGCAGTCTTACAAGATCGTGCATTGCAACAAAATGACCGTAAAACAGCTCAAATACGAGTCAAAAGAAGAGCTTATAGGCAAATCGATCTACGACCTGTACAATGCAGAATCGCAGGTGGAAGCTTTAAAATCGAATAAGGATTTTACTGAAGACGGGGTGCTTGTCAACCTCGAGCAGAACATACTCACCAAAACCGGCGAGATCCTGCCCGTAATTCTCAATGCCACTGCCGAAAAGGATGAAGATGACAATGTGGTTACCATTCGTTATACTTTTGTAGAAATTGAAGCCCTTAAAAAGGCCGAAGACCAGCTGCGGGAGCAAAAAGCCGATCTCGAAAGGGCAAATCGCGACCTCGAGCAGTTTGTTTCCATTTGTTCGCACGATTTGCAGGAGCCGCTTTCTACCATCAAATTCGGAATTGACATTTTAGGCAAGATCTACGCTCCCAAGCTGGATGAAAAAGGACAAAACTATGTGTCTTATATAAAACAGGCCTCCACAAGGCTTTCAGAACAAATAAGGGCACTGCTGGAGCATTCCAGGATTGGGCGTGAGGGCGTGAAGAAACTTGTGAACACCCGCGAGCTGGTTGATGTGGTGAAATACGACCTTGGCAAAAGGATAAAAGATACCAGGGCGAAGATCCATATTGGAGACCTGCCGCGGCTTGAAGGTTACGAGGTGGAGCTAAGGCTGCTTTTCCAGAACCTTATTAGCAACGCCATTAAATACACTCCAAAAGACAGGGATCCCGAGGTGCGGATTTCTGCCTACCGCGAAGGCGATTTCTGGACTTTTTCGGTGGTAGATAACGGGGTGGGGATCGCGAAAGAAGACCAGGACAAGATCTTCACGATCTTTAACCGCGTTAAAAAACACGATAGCAATGATGGTACAGGTGTAGGGCTTGCCCATGTAGAGAAAATCGTGCATTTGCACAACGGCAGCATTTGGGTAGATTCTCAGGAAGGGGTGGGGAGCACCTTCTACTTCAAGCTTAAGGCGTAGTTTTATGGATGCACAATACCCTGTACAGGTCAACCTTGATAACTGTGCCAAAGAACCTATTCACATTATAGGAAAATCCCAGGCGCACGGCGTTCTGTTGGTTTGTGACCGCTCAAACCTGAACATCACCCAGGCCGGTGAAAATACTTCCGAATTCTTCGGAATACCTGTAGACGAATTACTGGGCAAACCGCTTTCTTTCCTGCTAAAAATGCCATTTTCGGGACATGATTTTGAGGAAGGCAGCCTTCCGCAGGAAGTGGAAGTAAATGGAAAGAAATTCCTTGTCCTTTCCCATACTTCCGAAGAAAGCCTGGTGCTCGATTTTGAGCCGCTTTCTACAGTAGGAGACCCGTTCTTTTTTCAGAAGCAGTTAACCGGGATCCTTAATAAATTTCAGGAAGCGCAATCGCTGGCCCAGCTTTCTTCGGAAGCTGCCAAACTCACCCGCAAAATGTTTGGCTATGACCGGGTGATGATCTACCGCTTTGATGAAGAATGGAACGGGGAGGTGATTGCCGAAACAAAGAATGACGATATGGAGCCGTGGCTGGGGCTGCGCTACCCGGCTACCGATATTCCGCAGCAGTCGCGCAGATTATTTTTAAAACACCGGGTGCGTATCATTGCCAACGTGCACTATACACCCGTGCCCCTAAAACCCGAAATTTCACCCATTACCGGGAAACCTCTCGATATTTCAAGATCTTCGCTAAGGGCAGTTTCCCCAATCCATATTGAATACCTTAAAAATATGGGCGTGGGCGCATCCCTTTCTGCCGCCATCGTGGTAAAGGGAAAACTGTGGGGACTTATTGCCTGCCACCACAACACTGCAAAACACCTTGATTTTTACCAGCGGGAGAGTTGTCGTTTCCTGGCGCAAATGCTGTCTACAGAGATCACGCTGCACGAGACCAGCAGTCTTTTGAACCATTCAGAGCAGGCCGAGAGCATCAGGCGTAAACTGGTGGCTCAAATGAAATCCCACGACAATATTGTTGAAGCCCTTAGCAGGGATAGCGTGAAATATCTGGAGCTCATCGACTGTGGCGGGGGTGCCATTTTCCATATCAACCAATGGGAGCTCAACGGCAACACGCCCACGAAAGAGCAGCTGGACAGCCTGCTTAACAACTTTATAAAGCAGCAGCCAAAAAGCCTTTTTTGGACCCGTAACCTTTCAGCTTTATTTCCTGAAGCCGAAGAATACAAGAAAACAGCCTCGGGGCTTTTCAGCTTAAAGATTTCTGATAATAAATACATTTTATGGTTCAAGCCTGAAGTAGTGCAGGTGGTGACCTGGGGAGGGAATCCGCAGAATAAGGTGTTCTACAACGAAAAGGAACAAAGACTTAGTCCGCGTAAATCTTTTGAAAAATGGAGTGAGAAACTCACCGGTTTTTCTGAGCCCTGGCATGAGCTTGACCGCAACACCGCCCGGGCTTTAAGGGAAAATATAAGCCATGTGCTGCTTGTGCGCCAGCGCCGGGAGATTGAAGCTTTAAACGCAAAGCTCATAGAAGCCAACCAGGAGCTGGAACTCTTCAGCTACGGGCTGTCACACGATTTGCGGGCGCCGGTAAGGGGGATGGAAGGTTTTCTAAAGATACTCCGCGAAGATTACAGCGAAGTTTTGGGAAGCGAAGGCGTGAAATATCTCGATATGAGCACCGGCCTTACCCAAAAAATGAACGATCTTATTGACGATATCCTGGAGTATTCCAGGCTGGGGCATATTGAGAAGGTAGAGAAGCAAAAAGTTGATACCGAAGCTATGCTCAAAGAGATCTTTGAACTGTTTAACCTTCCGGTGAATTTCCCCAGGGCAGGTATAACAATCCAGTCAAACCTGCCGGTCATGTGGGGCAACCGTAGAATGCTCTTCCAGCTGTGGTCCAACCTGCTCAACAATGCTTTGAAATATTCTTCAGGAAAAGAAAAGCCTGTGGTAGAAGTTGGCGTAACCAGCATCAATGACCGCAGCACGTTTTACGTGAGGGATAACGGGATTGGAGTAGCCGAAAATTTAAAGAAAAAAATATTCGAGACCTTCCAGCGGGGCGTGGGCAGTAAGTTTAAAGGCACCGGCATTGGCCTTGCCATTGTAAAGAGGATTGTGGAAAAACATGCAGGAGATATTTGGGTTGAAAGTAAACCCGGAGAAGGTTCTATATTTTATTTCTATCTTGAGCCCCTAAAAGTAGGAGCATACGCAAATGATTAAGATCCCGTTGAGAATTTTACTGGTGGAGGACAATGAAGCTGATGTCTTGATTAGCCTGCGCACTATAAAAAAACTTGTTGAAGACCCCCATATTGAGGTAGTTGAAGACCTTTCTTCCTGCAGGAACAAGCTCATCAATTTTATCCCCGATGTGGTGATTTCCGATTATAACCTTCCAACCTGCACCGGTCTTGAAGTGCTGCAGCTGGTTCAGAAAAAAGATCCCAAACTTCCATTTATCTTCCTTACCGGAACGGTTCACGATGAAGAACTGGCTGCCAATACCATTTTGGCAGGAGCTTCGGGGTTCATTCTGAAAAGGCACATGAACAACCTGGAAGACAAATTAAAACCCCTGCTCAAACAGGTGGTCTTTCGCATGAGTGAAAAAGAGGAAATAAGGGAGCGCCTAAGACAGAACAAGATCGCCATAAACCAGATCAACGATTACCTCGACAACCTGAGGCTTGACAACAGGGAGCAGAAAGACAACATCAGCAAGATCAAAGATGCCATTAAAGATTTTAAAACCGGAAGAGATGAAGATGATAGAGAAACTTAAGGCTGAAACCCGCGAACTGCACGAACAAATCGAGGATAAGAACCTGGCCCGAAAGATCATGGACCACAGTATTGACCTCAATACTTACAAAATTTTACTACTCCAAAACTATATCGCTTACCGGGAAACGGAATCCGAAATTCAAAAATTTCTGCCTGGTTACGAAGGCAAAAAGCACAGGCAGCTCAGGCAGGATCTTGCACAGCTGGGCATTTCTGAGAACATACCTGCCAAAAATGGCATTTTTGAATGTCATTCTAAAGCTGAAGCCCTGGGTGCTGCCTATGTGGTAGAGGGTTCTGCCCTTGGAGGGATGGTTTTGGCAAAAAACCTTCAGAAATGTACTGCTTTAGCTGAAGTTCCGCGTCATTTCTTCTTTAATGGCGATAAAAACAACATGCAGGACTGGAAAGCCTTTAAAGAAGAGCTCGAAAATTGCCATTTTACCACTTCCGAAGAAGAACTGGCCATTGAAAAGGCCAAAGGCACATTTAGGTTCTTTGAGCACATTTTCGATACCCATTTTGAGAACAGCTTAGACCCCACTTTCGAAGACCAGCGATAACAATCTGGGTACTTTAGACCTGTCGTTATCGTCAAAGTGTTCGTTGAGGTCGAGCAGCTTGAATTTGTGCTCTTTTGCCGTGTCTAGGTAATCTGAAAGGTGGTGCGTAAAGGCCGGCGGGGCCTGGTAGCCGCTTTTGGTTTGAAATTTCGCCCTGCTGCCGGCATATTGCCTGCCGGGATGCAGCTCACAAATGTAGAATTTCCCGTTTCTTTTTAAGCTGCGCGAGCCTTCAGCAAAAATAAAGCAAAGGTCTTTCACGTGTTCGAGCACAAGGCTGCAGGTGACGAGGTTTGCCCAGCCGGGTTTTACAGGCCACTCTTCAGTAATATCTGCGTTGAGGAATTCCACATTTTCGGCCTTGACCTTTTCCCGGGCTTTCGCCATCATTTCTGAAGAAAGATCTATGGCCTTTACAAAATCGGCTTTTTGGGAGAGCCATCCGGTGTTCTTTCCAGTGCCGCAGCCCAGCTCCAGGATATTTCCGTAGTGGGGGTTTAAAAAAGTATTTTGCAGCACTTCGGCCTCCAGGTCACGCGTCCTGTTTTCCATGGCATCATAAGATGCCGCCCACGCATTGTAGGAGTCGCCCGTGCTCATATTTCTATCTTCCTGATCCAATTTTTAGCTTCGTCTTTTTCGGTTAGCTCGAAGAATTTAACCCTGGCCTTTGTGAAAGGTTTCATGAGCTGGGTGAGTTCTTTTTCCCACTCTTTATTTCCTACCATGGCAATGCGCTCCATGTTTTCGGCATTTTTGAAGTCGAATTTTATATCGCGCCATATTGCGCCAAGGCTCCAGCCTTCAAATTCGTTCATCTCAAAATACCATCTTATGGCTCCAAAACTCCTCACTTTTTCCTGTAACAGCGGGATGAGCCGGTCATAATCTTCATTGGTGAGTTTTTCTTCTGCGACGGTGTAAATCACATTTTGCTCCACCTGGATAGAAATCATAGTTTGGTTTTTTTACAATTTCGAAAGAAAACCACATATGGGCAACCCAATAAAAGGCTTCGCGAGTTAAGCTCTTGTTAATCTATGCTTAAGAAATGTTAAGCGGTTTTTCCTGAAAAAAGTAGTGCGAAGGGGCTTTCAGCATTCAAAAATTCCCCTCATCTTTGCCTTTTTTAAGAGGTATATGGAATCCCGCAAAAAGCAACGCATCGCACTTAGTGCCTTCTTTTTTATGTCGGGTTTTGCTTTTTCAACATGGGCTTCCCGCATTCCCACCATCAAAACACAATTTGACCTGAACGAAGCCCAGCTGGGCAACCTCCTGCTGGCCATGCCGGTGAGTTCGCTCATTGGGCTGCCAATTTCGGGCTGGCTGGTTTCCAGGTTTGACAGTAGGAACCCCCTCATTGTGGCTTATTTTTTCTTCGCGGTAGGGCTGGTGATGATAGGAAGTGCGTCAAATATGCTGCTCCTGGTGATGGGGATTTGTGTTTTTGCATTTAGCATGCGCATCCTGAACATCTCCATGAACACCCAATCGCTCACGCTCCAAAAATTATTTCCGCGGAAGATTTTGGGCTCCTTTCACGGCCTTTGGAGCACCGGCGGACTCGTGGGAGTGCTTTTCTCTACCTTACTTATTAAACTGAACCTTTCCATGCAGCTGCATTTTTGGATAGTAGCCGGCATAGGAATCTTACTGGGAGTTTTTTCTTACTCATTTTTACTGCGGAAAGACCGCGCTACCGGCGGCAATAAACTGCGGCTGGGAAAACCCGATAAATTTATACTGTACCTGGGGCTGCTCATCTTTTTTGCCTCTTTGTGCGAGGGCGGGATGTTTGACTGGAGTGGCGTGTATTTTAAAGAAGTGGTGAAAGAAGAAATTTTCACTTTGGGCTACCTCATTTTTATGACGTTTATGGCACTCTCACGCTTCTTTTCTGACAGGCTTATAGAAAAGTTGGGAATGCCCCGAATGTTCCTGCTAAGTTCTTCCCTTATATCTTCGGGAGTGCTTTTAATGATCCTGCTCCCTTACTTTTGGCCGGCACTTATAGGGTTTAGCCTGGTAGGGGTTGGGGTGGCGGCTATCATCCCGATGATCTTTAGCCTGGCGGGAACTTCCAAAAAATATTCGGCGGGAATGGCTATTTCTATCATTACTACCTACGGAATTGTGGGCATGTTGCTGGGGCCGCCCTTAGTGGGGTACATTGCCCACCTCTTTAACCTCAAAGTTTCTTTTCTGCTGTTCCTTTTTGCCGGTCTCCTCTTTATCCCGGTGTCACAGCTTTTCTTCAGGTTTAAGCAGGAAGAGTAGAAGAGATCTTATTCAGAAAAAAAACTTCAGTTTTTGGCATTTTTGAGAGTTAAGGCTTTATGCTGCTTTTAGCAGAAGCAGAGTTTAACTTTTGTATCTTATCTTTAGGGAAGTATTAGTGGCTATAAATTTATACCGGCGGCACAAAGTGTGGAAAACTTTTGGCAGGCCGGGACAAAAAGATGGAAAGATGTCAAACAATAAAGATTATAAAGTTCCGCCTTCAACCCGTATTGGGCACGTACACCTCAAGGTGTCAAACCTTGAGAGGTCGCTGTTGTTCTACAACGGGCTGCTGGGGTTTGAGGTGACACAGCGCATGGGCGATGCAGCTGTATTTTTGTCGGCAGGCGGTTACCACCACCATATAGGCCTAAACACCTGGCACAGTAAAGGAGCGCCCGAAGCTTCAAAAAGAGGGGTGGGCCTGTACCACACGGCCATAGTCTATGAACATAGAAAAGAACTGGCACAGGTGCTAAAAAGGCTAATTGATGCAGAATATCCCTTAACAGGCGCGGCAGATCACGGGGTGTCGGAAGCACTTTACCTCAATGATCCCGATGGAAATGGAGTGGAACTTTATTACGACCGCGCAAGGGAACACTGGCCCCGCAAAAAAGACGGCTCGCTTGAAATGTATACCCGGGCCCTGCATTTAGACCATTTGCTGGCCGAGCTGAACAATTAATTCCCTACAGGGTAACCTTTATCTATCCAGTCAACTTTGATATTATCGCGCAGGTTGAGCAACTGGTGGCTGGTGAAATTCATTTCGTTGAGCAGGGCAAAAGCAGGGCGAACATTAGGGCAGATGTCAAAAGGACAGCAGCCGCAGTAGATCACGATATCACTGTCTTTTGGCAGCCTTTCCAGTTCTTTTTTGAGGGTGTTGAGGCCTTCTTTTTCTCCCGAAGGGCCGGTGTCTCTAGATCCCGGGATGATCCCGCCGGCACCCAGGCTAATAATGACCAGGCTGTCTTCTGAAGACTGAAGTACTTGTGCAAGCTCTTTTGGTTCCAGAAGCTGCTGTTGCGTCCAGGGTTCCTGCTGAATTTGTGTTTTGGCTTTTTCAGTGTGTTTTTCCACAAGCTCATTATCTGCTACTGCAGATTTTTCAGTCTGGTTTTTACAGGCTGAAGTAGTTAGGAAAATCAGGCAGATTGCGGGATAGAAGAATTTTTTAAAGATGTTATTTTTCATTCCGAAGAAAGTATTTATGAAAGCTTGAGTAGGAAAAAGTGTTTTTTCAGGAACATTAGAAAGTTGAATTTTTTAAGCATAATAGCCGTAAGGCGTTACCACAGGCTCCCAACTTCCTTTTTGATGTACGCCAGGCCTGTTTCGCTTGGCGGTTGCTGATCTATTAGGGAATTTGCGATTTGTTGTCGCAGGTCATTTGCCGAAGTGATCTCTTCCCGGCCTGCAATTTTCCTGATATTGTTTATCGTGGCATTTTTAGAGGCCTTGATCACATTCCAGCACGCTTCACTAATATAGATTTGCTGCGCCAGGTTGTGCTCAAATTCCTGTTCTATAGATTTAATGAGCAGGCTGGCGTAATCTTCTTTCTCACTTCCTGAAGGTTTTACCCTTACAAGGAGGTTGCCCGGGGCAATGCGCTCCAGGAAAAGTGCCATTCTCTCGTAAGCCTGCAGCCTTAATGGCAGGGCCTGTTTTTGAGCTTCCCTGTGAAGCAAATACCGCCGCCGCCGTTCTTCGTTGCGGGTGTGCAGGTTGAAAAAATAGAAGGCTATCACGCCCACAACCACTGCCGGTAAAAGATAGAACAGCAGTTCTAAAATGGAATCTTCTGTCATTGGTCAACTATTGATCGGCTACCGAAGTGTCTTCAGTTTCTACCTCTTTCACATCGGTTTCTTTACCTTTTCTGTACGAGCCGCCTAAGTTAGGACATCCTGCCAAAGTAGCAACAGAATCAAAAGGAACTTTTGACTTGTTGTACATGAAAGTTTCGGCTAAAGTTTTTGCAATGAACCTGTCGCCCAGGTTAATTTCCACATCATCCATAGTGAACTGGCAGGGGTGTTCATATCCGCAGGCGTGGGTGATCTCCAGCAATTCTTTTCTGAAATTATTGAAGTAGTAATTCACCCTTTCCGACTTGTCTTTGACGTTGATCCCCGCCTGTAGCCAACGGTTTTGCGTTGCCACTCCTGTTGGGCAGGTGTTGGTGTGACAGGACTGCGCCTGAATACACCCCACGCTGAGCATGGCTTCACGGGCCACATTAATGCAGTCAACCCCCATGGCGAAAGCCATAGCCGCTTTAGCAGGAAATCCAAGTTTGCCGCTTCCTATAAATACGATATGGTTGGTGAGGTCTCTCGCCTGAAAGATCTTGTAGACATCGGTAAAGCCGTAGATCCAGGGCAGGGCCACATGATCGGCGAAACTTGGCGGGGCCGCCCCGGTTCCGCCCTCACCGCCGTCGATGGAAATAAAATCGGGTCCGCGGTTGGTCTCGGCCATAATACTTGCCAGTTCCCGCCATTCATCGAGTTTACCAATAGCGGCTTTTATTCCTACCGGAAGGCCGGTTTCTTCCGCAATCTCTTCTATCCAGTCTACCAGCTCCTGCATGTTGCTAAAAGTGCTGTGAGCGGGTGGGGACAGCACGTCTTTTCCCATGGGAACATGCCTTATTTCTGAAATTTCCCTGGTGATCTTGGAGGCAGGCAGAACGCCGCCCTTTCCGGGTTTGGCACCCTGCGAAAGTTTAATTTCAATAGCTCTTACACTGGGGTATTCCTTTACCAGCTTTACCAGTTTTTCCATAGAGAAATTTCCGTTTTCATCCCGTATTCCAAAGTAGCCGGTGCCAATCTGGAAGACAATATCGGCTCCTTTTTTGTGATAAGGAGATAAACCGCCTTCGCCGGTATTGTGGTAAGCATAGGCTTTCTTACAGCCCAGGTTGAGGGATTCTATGGCCCGGGCAGAAAGGGAACCAAAGCTCATGGCAGAGACATTAATGACCGAAGCCGGCCTGAAAGGTCGCCGGCGCTTGTGATATTCGCCCATCACCTTTGCACAGGCCACAAAATATGGATCTTCCCTGTTGATGTGCTTGTTGGGCATATAATACGGCACCACCGCATTATTGATAAAGACGTAATTCACGGCATTGATGTCCTGATCTGTCCCAAAACCTTCATAATTATTGACATTTTTGGAAGATGCATAGACCCAGCCGCGTTCTATGCGGTTGAAAGGGAGTTCTTCCCGGTTCCCGGCCACAATGTACTGTCGCAATTCGGGGCCAATGCTTTCTAGCATATACCTGAAATGCCCCACCAAAGGAAAATTGTGGAGGATGATGTGCTTTTTATTGATAAAAACATCATAAATAACCACTAAAAATATGAAGATTAGGAGCCACATCCACCAGGAGATATTTCCCAGGAAATCGAAAATATTTTCCATACAAACCGCTTTAATTCCTAAAAAATCAAAAGTTAGCTTATAAAGCAGCTCCTCCAAAATAAATTCTTTTAAAATATTCGTAAAATAGTTTTTCAGCAGCAATTTGCCGGGGCTAAAAAGATATGGATACAGGGTTCTTATTTTGCCTCATTTTAGCTATTTTCACCCCTTAAAAGAAGTTACTATTGGAATCTTACTTAGCCGAATTGAATGATGCCCAGCGGGCCCCGGTATTGCAAAAAGATGGCGCTATGATAGTTATTGCAGGAGCGGGGTCTGGGAAGACGCGGGTGCTTACTTATAGAATTGCTTACCTTATGAGTAAAGGAGTTGATGCCTTCAATATCCTTTCATTAACTTTTACCAATAAGGCAGCACGGGAAATGAAAACCCGAATTGCAAAGATTGTTGGGAACAGCGAGGCCAAAAACCTCTGGATGGGTACCTTTCATTCCATCTTTGCCAAGATGCTCAGGTTCGAGGCCGATAAACTTGGATACCCTTCCAATTTTACCATTTATGACACCCAGGATTCCCAGCGACTTATTTCAGCAATTATCAAGGAAATGGGGCTCGATAAAGACGTGTACAAGTACAAGCAGGTCTATTCCCGTATCTCGTCTTATAAGAACAGCCTCATCACGGTAAAAGCCTACTTTCAGAATCCTGAATTAATGGAAGCCGATGCAATGTCTAAAAAGCCAAGGCTGGGGGAAATTTACAGGGAATATGTAGATCGCTGTTTTAAGGCAGGAGCCATGGATTTTGACGACCTGCTGCTTAAGACCAACGAGCTGCTCAACCGTTTCCCCGATGTGCTTCAGAAATACCAGAACCGATTCAGGTATATTCTGGTAGATGAGTACCAGGATACCAACCACTCGCAGTACCTTATTGTAAAGGCCCTTTCAGATAAATTTCAGAATATATGCGTGGTGGGCGATGATGCGCAGAGTATCTATGCTTTTCGTGGTGCAAACATCAATAACATTCTCAACTTTCAGAAAGATTACGACAACGTACAAACCTATCGCCTGGAGCAGAATTACAGGTCTTCCAAAAATATTGTCGAGGCGGCCAATTCGATTATAGAAAAGAACAAAACACGGCTTGAAAAGGTGGTGTGGACGGCAAATGAAGACGGCCCCAAGATCGTGGTAAACCGTTTGCTTACCGATGGGGAAGAAGGACGCTTTGTGGCAGGGTCTATTTTTGAGAACAGGATGGAGCACCAAATGAAGAACGGCGATTTTGCCATTTTGTACCGCACAAATGCACAGAGCCGGGCCATGGAAGATGCCCTTCGGAAAAAAGATATCCCTTACCGGATTTATGGCGGACTCTCCTTTTACCAGCGCAAGGAAATTAAAGATGTGCTGTCTTATCTAAGACTGGTGATAAACCCTAAAGATGAGGAAGCGCTTAAGCGGGTTATCAACTATCCGGCGCGGGGAATTGGACAAACCACGATAGACAGGCTTACCATTGCCGCCAATCACTACAAAAGGTCAATTTATGAGGTTATTGAAAACCTTGACAGGATTGACCTGAAGATCAACCGGGGCACCAAAAGTAAGCTGGAGAACTTTATCAACATGATCAAGAGCTTCCAGATCATGAATGAAAACTCTGATGCCTTTACCATTGCTGAAACTGTTGCCAAGAAAACCGGACTTTTACAGGAACTGAAAAAAGACGGTACCCCTGAAGGTATTGCCAGGATAGAGAATATCGAGGAGCTGCTTAACGGGATAAGGGATTTTGTGGAAGGACAAAAAGAACTGGCCGATGCCACCGGTTCCCTTACTGAATTCCTGGAAGATGTGGCCCTGGCTACCGATATGGATAAAGATTCGGGTGACGACGACCGCGTTGCCTTGATGACCATTCACCTTGCCAAAGGCCTCGAATTCCCTTATGTGTATATTGTAGGAATGGAGGAAGACCTCTTCCCTTCGGCGATGAGTATGAACACCCGTTCTGAGCTTGAGGAGGAACGCAGGCTGTTTTATGTGGCGCTTACCAGGGCCGAAAAGAAAGCTTTTCTTACCTACACCCAATCGAGGTACCGTTGGGGAAAGCTCGTAGATGCCGAACCCAGCAGGTTCATCGAGGAAATAGACGACAAGTACCTGGAGTTCATGATTCCGCAGGATGACTATAAGTACAAACCCCTTATTGATACCGATATTTTTGGGGAAGTTGATAAAAGTAAATTCCGCCAGACCAAACCTGTGAACGGCACTCCGCCGCCCTCTCATAAACCTACCGAAGAACAGCTGCAGAAACTGAGAAAATTAAGGCCGGCAACTTCTCCCGAAGCTTCGGCTTCAACCGGGGAGGTCATTAAGCTCATGGCCGGTGATGAAGTAGAGCACATGCGTTTTGGTAAAGGAAAAGTATTGAGCATAGAAGGAGTGGGACAGGATAAAAAAGCTGAGATCAACTTTGAAACGGGAGGCATAAAAAAACTACTGCTGCGTTTTGCCAAACTTAAATTGCTCAACCAGGGTTAAGTAATTGTTATTGTTTGGGTTGGGTGTTTTCTTCTTCTTATTTTTAAATAAAAAATGATAAGAGAAGGCACAGCAGTAAAATGGAAGTGGGGCAAGGGTACAGCTTACGGAAAAGTGAAGAACACTTTTGATCACGAAATTACGCACACTATCAAAGGTACAAGGGTGACCCGCAAGGGAACCCCCGGAAATAAAGCCTTGTTCATTCAGCAGGAAAACGGGAATGAAGTTCTAAAACTCGAAAGTGAGGTGGAAAGAAATGACTAAATTTCTCTAAAACCCTTACAAAAAGGCGTCGATTTTTTGTAATTTTTGAAGCATTTAAACCAGAAGAACTATGGCAGAATTAATCAGGATCTACGAAGAGAACCCAAATCCCAAAGAAATTAAAAGAGTAGTAGAAGCTTTAAAAGACGGTGCCTTAATCATTTATCCTACAGATACCGTTTACGGTTTGGGGTGTGATATAACCAATAATGCCGCTCTTGAACGTATTGCGCAGCTCAGGGGAGTGAAACTTGAAAAGGCCAATTTTTCTTTTATCTGTGAAAACCTGAGCAACCTTTCCGATTATGTGAGGCAGATAGATACCCAGACTTTCAGAATTCTAAAAAGAAACCTTCCGGGGCCGTATACTTTCATTCTTCCCGGAAATAATAACCTGCCGGCAGTTTTCAGAAAGAAAAAGACGGTGGGGATACGCATTCCCGATAATAATATTTGTCGGGCGCTTGTGGGAGGCCTTGGCAATCCTATAGTCTCCACTTCAATTCGAGATGATGATGAGGTTCTGGAATACACCACAGATCCCGAACTTATTCTTGAAAAATGGGATAAACAGGTTGAAATTGTGATAGATGGGGGGTATGGGGATAATACACCTTCTACCGTGATAGACCTTACCACACCCGAACCTGAAGTGATCAGGGAAGGTAAGGGCAGTATTGAAATCCTTTAGAGAACTGCGGCCGGGACCATTAAGTTTTTGAAAAAAAAGCGATAAATAAAAAGAGGCTGTCCAAAACAGGACAGCCTCTTTTTATTATTTGCTTAAACTTTTTTCTTATTCAAAAATATCTCCAAATACGGCGATAAAAGCTTCGTGGGCCTCCTGCTGAGAAAGGATATGCCCTTTCTTTTGCGCGCTGGTTGCCAGTTCATACCCAAGGCGGGCTGCTTCCATTCTTTGAAGTGGCGTACCGTGGTGCCCGCTGCTGGCAAAGCTGCAGTCTCCAATGTTGAAAAACAGCTCAAAGAACTGCTCCACTCTTTTCCAGTTGTAGGTTGCACCTCTTTTATGCGTCATATAGTATGCAGCTAAAAAGTCGGCTTCCAGTTCGGTAAGGCGGGTAGCGGCTGCCGGGTCTTCGTCTGCACCGTTGGGGTACCATTCAGCATAGTTATTGAACTGGATCTCGTGGGCCCACTCATGAGCTAAAATCCCGGTCCATACAATGTCTTCTGCAATCCCGGTATTGGCAAGTACTGATGTTATCCCATCTCCAATTACGATAAGGTCTCCTGTTGTAGCGAAACCGTCCATGGCAAAATACGGGCTTTCAGGAAGCACAGGAGAAGCTTCATTGATGGCAAGAAGCTGGTCGGCAATTGCGTATGCATCTTCTCTTGTTTCTACGTTTACACCAACGATCATGTATAGATCGGCGAGTTTTTCACGATCGTTCAAACTTGCAGTATGCTGCCCGTTCACCCTGATCTCACCAGGCATTCCCCAGAATTTTTCAAGCTCACGTACTCTTTTTCTCACAAAATTGGTGTATTGACCTTCATCTCCAAAATATTGTTCAGAAGTATCGAGGTACGCCATATAGAAGCTCAGGTCAAGGTAGAGGGAGTAGTAGGTTAACGCCAGCGGGTCTGAAAAGAAGGGCTGGATCACCTTATTAATTTCCTGATTGAAAGCTGTGGGTGCACATTCAGATGGCGCTACAGCATCCATTTTAAATACCTCATTCCTTAAATTGTGACCGGCATAAGCAACAGGCTCAAGCTTAAAATCGGGATTGAGCGTAGCGTTTGCACTTAGCGTTCGTGCCGACTGAACTGCGTTCACGCCTGCAGCATCGACATTCATAATTTCTTCTACTTCGTGCTCTTTTTCACACGAAATACTCATGAACCCGGCGCACAGCGTAAGCAGGGCAATCTTGTTGAAATTTTTCAGCATAATTTTAGTTTAGTTTGATTTTTATTAGGTGCTGAAGCTAATAAAAAAATATTATTATAAGTCTAATTTGCTGAAGATTAATTTGTTAAAAATAAAAAACCCGGCTCTAAGCCGGGTTTTCAAAAGTATGGTTATGGGTTTGCTTACTTTGCAGTCTGCATTCCTTCTTCAATAAGGTTGTAGAACTGATCAAGTTTTGGAAGAATCACAATACGGGTTCTTCTGTTCTTGGCCCTACCTTCAGCAGTTTCGTTTGAAGCTACAGGAACGTAGTAACTTCTACCCGCAGCAGTCATTCTTTGTGGCTGAACACCAAACTCTTCCTGCAATACGCGAACTACAGAAGTTGCTCTCTTAACAGAAAGGTCCCAGTTATCCTGAAGTACGGCATTTCTGATAGGCTTGTCATCGGTGTGACCTTCTACCATAAATTCAATGTCAGGACGGTTTTTCACAACAGTAGCCACTTTTCCAAGTACTTCTTTAGCACGGTCAGATACATTGTATTTTCCGCTTTCAAAAAGAAGTTTGTCAGAAATAGAAACATAAACAACGCCTTTTTCAACATTGATCTGAATATCTTCATCACTCATGTTTCCAAGAACACCTTTAAGGCTGGTAACCAAAGCAAGTGTTACAGAATCTTTTTTGGTGATGGCATCCTGCATACGCTGGATCTTGATATCCTTTTCCTTAATACTTTCCAAAGAGCGTTCAAGGTTTTCGGCTTCTTTCTTTGACAAAGTAGCAAGATCTCCAACGTTGTTCAACAGCGCAGTATTTTGGTTGCTCAACTGGCTAATTTGTTGGTTCAATCTTTCTTTTTCGTCTAAACAGGAGTTAAGTTTAACCGTGGCTGTGTTCAACTTGTCCTGAGTCTCCTTTTGTTGAGCTTCAAGCTCGGCATATTTCTTCTGAGAAACACAGGAAGAAAAAAGGAGCGCAGCAGTTGCCGATAAAAGCATGAATTTTTTCATAATTCTTAATTGTGTGATTAAATGTTAACGTTTCAAAAATACAAAATCTAAGGTCATTCCGAAATTTAAACAGTACATAATTAAAATAATTTAAAGTCTCTTAAATTCCTTCTTTCCCTGTAGATAATATCCAAATACAACGGACAGATTGTTATAATATTTTGTCTTTTTTGATGATGTCCTTCTTTTTCTCCACATTTTTCGTGCCTTTTTGTAAAACTGGAAATGCGCTTTTACAATGGCTGC
Organism: Salinimicrobium tongyeongense; assembly: GCF_026109735.1. Classification (NCBI taxonomy): domain Bacteria; kingdom Pseudomonadati; phylum Bacteroidota; class Flavobacteriia; order Flavobacteriales; family Flavobacteriaceae; genus Salinimicrobium; species Salinimicrobium tongyeongense. The sequence continues at coordinate 2,986,790 of NZ_CP069620.1, forward strand.
TGTGTGTGAGGGCTTTAGCTGAAACAGGAATTTCACCCCCGCCAGTCCGTCCAGAAGTAAACGTAGAAATATTATGAGGAAAACTTTGTCTTGCGGGGCATTTTTCACCACCGTAAACAGGCTGTTCCTAAAATTTAGAAAGGTCTTGTGCGGGTGCATGGCATTCAAAGTGCCTCCTCCCAGATGGTAAACCTTAGAGGCGCCCACTGCTTTTACTTTGAGGCCGCTATTGTGAAGCCGCCAGCAAAGGTCTATTTCTTCCTGGTGGGCAAAAAAATCTTCGTCGAACCCACCTGCCTCAAAAAAGGCATTTTTACGTATCACCATACAGGCCCCGGTAGCCCAGAAGATCTCCCTGGTATCGTCATACTGCCCCCTGTCCTGCTCAAGCGTGTCAAAAATACGGCCGCGGCAGTAGGGGTAGCCCATGGCATCTATATACCCCCCGCAGCCCCGGCGTACTCAAAAAAGTCTTTTTTCCGGTAGTTTAAGATCTTCGGCTGGAGGGCAGCCAGCTGTTTATCCTGCTCCATTTCAGCCAGCAATGGCCGTAACCATCCTTCAGTTACCTCTACATCGCTGTTGAGGAGCACAAAAATGTCTTCTTTCAGGTGTTGAAGGGCGTCATTATAGCCTTTGGCAAACCCGCCGTTAGTTTTATTCTGAATAAGCTTTACCTGCGGAAAACCTTTCCGAAGAAATGGCACCGACTCATCGGTAGAGGCATTATCGGCTACATACACGGTGGCTTCAGGAGAATTTTGAACCACCGAAGGCAGGAACTGCTGCAATAAAGCTTTTCCGTTCCAGTTAAGAATGACCACTGCTACTTTCACAGGTGCAAATTAAAGAAAATTATAAGGTTGAGGCTTTACGGGGTTTCAAAAATGGCATTTTTTAAGCCCATTCCGGAAGGTCGGGCAAAAAGTGATATTTCTCGGCTTTATAGTCTAACCGGCAAAAATAGTGCTTAAGCCCATTGGTGACCATCAGGTAATCGGCCTGCAGGGCCAGGTTATAACGCGCAATCTGGTCAAAGGTGTCCTGGCTAATAGGGACAGAGGCCGCCTTACATTCTACCACCAGGTGAATATCACCATTGGGTTTATAGGCCAGCACATCATACCTTTTTATAAGGTCGTGCAGCTTCACCTGTTTTTCAACATTGAGCAGGCTCTTCGGAAATTTCTTTTCCTGAAGAAGAAACTGCACCACGTGCTGGCGCACCCATTCTTCGGGCGTGAGCAAAACAAATTTTTTCCGAAGCTCATCAAAAACAGCTATTTTATTTTCGCTATTTTTGAGCCGAAATGAGTACCGGGGGAAGTTTAGTGAATGCATGCCCAAAAGTAAGATTTTTTCAGAAGAAACTTCTTTTAGTCCCTCTCCAAAACCAGCTTTATGGATGACGTAAAAAATATAGTGACTGCCATTAAAAAAGGGGATATTAAACCCATTTATTTTTTAACGGGAGAAGAGCCGTATTTTATTGATAAGATTTCAGATTATATTGAAGACCACGTGCTGCCCGAAGAAGAAAAGGGCTTTAACCAGATGGTACTCTATGGGCGCGATGTGAGTGTTGATGATATTATTGGCAATGCCAAGCGTTTTCCCATGATGGCCGAGCGGCAGGTGATTATTGTTAAGGAAGCCCAGGACCTTTCGCGTAGCATTGAGCAACTCCTGCCTTACGCCGAAAATCCGCAGCCCACCACCGTGCTGGTCATTAATTACAAGTACAAAAAACTCGACAAGCGCAAAAAGCTGCACAAGGCGATTGCCAAAACCGGCGTGATCTACGAAAATAAAAGGCTGTATGAGAACCAGGTGGTAGACTGGATCCAGAAAGAGATGCACACGCGCGGCTACCAAATGGCCCCCAAGGCCGCTCAAATGCTGCTGGAGTTCTTGGGCAATCAGCTGGATAAGATCGATAATGAACTGAAGAAACTTCAGCTTATTGCCCCAAAAGGAACCAGCATTACGCCCGAGCTTATCGAAGAAAATATAGGAATAAGTAAAGATTTCAATATTTTTGAGCTGCGAAAGGCAATTGGGACTAAAGACAACCTGAAGGCACACCGAATTATCAACTATTTTTCGCAGAACGAGAAAGACCATCCTATGGTGATGACCGTGGGAATGTTGTTCAGTTTCTTTGTGCAGTTACAGCAGTACCACGCCCTTAAAGACCAGTCTGAAGCCAACGTGGCCCGGGCACTAAAAGTCAACCGTTTTTTTGTGAAAGACTATGCCACTGCTGCCCGAAATTACAACATGAAGAAAGTGAGCAGTATTATTTCCTATTTGCGGGAAGCCGATGTGAAGAGCAAGGGGGTAGGAGCAGCCAACGTACCACAGGCTGACCTTTTGAAGGAACTGCTTGTCAAAATTATCAATTAGTATGGCAAATTTAGATACCTGGGTAAGTGCGGCAAGGTTAAGAACGCTTCCGCTTTCCATTTCGGGGATTTTAGTTGGGAGTGCTATAGCCGTGGCCCAGGATGAATTCAACTTCGTGATCTTTGCACTGGCATTGGCCACCACCCTTGGGTTGCAGATACTTTCTAACTTTGCCAACGATTATGGCGATTTTGTAAAAGGTACCGACAATGAAGAGAGGGTGGGGCCGCAACGTGCCCTTCAAAGTGGAATGATGACACGGGAGGAAATGTTCTGGGGAATGATCGTTACCGGCATCATTACCTTTCTTTTTGCCGTTACCCTTATTTATCTGGCTTTTGGCACCCGCAGCCTGTTCTACGGGCTGGTGTTCTTGGCATTGGGGATTGGGGCCATAGCAGCAGCAGTAAAGTATACAGTGGGAGATTCGGCTTACGGATATAGAGGTTTGGGCGACGTGTTTGTGTTCGTGTTCTTCGGACTTGTTGCAGTGTACGGGAGCTATTTTCTCTACGCCATGGAATGGGACTGGCGGGTATTTTTGCCGGCCGCCACTATTGGGTTTCTAAGTGCCGGCGTGCTCAACCTTAACAATATGAGAGACCGCGCTGCCGATGCCAAAGCCGGAAAGAACACCCTGGTGGTTAAAATTGGAGATGCCCATGCAAAGCATTACCACTATTTTCTCCTGCTGGCAGCCTTTGCCTGTATGATACTTTATTCGGCTTTTTCTTTTACAGGTATAGACGATCTCCTGTACCTCATAGCTTTTGTGCCGCTTTTGCTTCACCTTAAAAGGATCATGGAGAACAAAAACCCCATACTGCTCGATCCCGAACTTAAAAAACTCGCTTTAGGCACTTTTTTACTGGCTGTCCTTTTTGGGGTTGGCCAAATATTATAAGCCTCAAAAATGCCATTTTTGGAAGGTCTTTCGGGCAGGATTTCGTATTTTGTTTTGAAAATATCACATTATGAAAATTACTCATTACGCACACAGCACTTTTGCAATAGAAGTTAAGGGAATCCACCTTTTGGTAGACCCATTCATCTCGGGTAACGAGAAGGTGAAAGGGAAAGTGAATATTGATGACCTCAGGGCCGATTACATCCTGCTAACCCATGCGCATCAGGATCACACGCTGGATGCCGAAGCCATTGCCAAACGTACCGGCGCAGTGATCATCAGTAATTTTGAAATTGCTACTTATTACGAAAACAAGGGGCTGGAAGTACATCCTCTTAATCACGGCGGAAAATGGAGCTTTGATTTTGGAACCGTAAAGTATGTAAATGCCATTCATACCAGCTCTTTCCCCGATGGCAGTTACGGCGGCCAGCCCGGCGGATTTGTCATTGAAGGCGAGCACAAAAACATTTATATTGCCGGTGACACCGCCCTTACAATGGATATGAAGCTCATCCCCATGCACACCAGTCTCGACCTGGCCATTCTGCCTATTGGCGATAATTTCACCATGGGGGTAGACGACGCCATTATTGCCAGCGATTTTGTGCAGTGCGACAAGATTCTGGGCTGCCACTATGATACTTTTGGCTACATTGAAATTGACCATGAAGAGGCAAAAAGGAAATTCTACGAAAAAGGGAAAGACCTTATGCTGCTTGAGGCAGGAGAAAGTATAGAACTTTAAACAACATAGGTGCAGGCAGGTTATCACAAGTATATTCTGAATTTTAAACGCCCCAGCGGTACTTCCCGGGGCGTTCTTACGCAAAAGGAAACCTGGTTCCTTATTCTGAAGCAAAACGGAAATACAGGAATTGGAGAGTGCGGCATTTTAAGAAGCCTTAGCTACGACGATCGTCCGGGCTATGAAGAAAAGCTGAAGTGGGTGTGCGAGAACATAGGCATGGGCAAAGAAAAGCTCTGGGAGGAACTTCGCGAATTTCCCAGCATACAGTTTGGGGTAGAAATGGCCTTCAGGTCTTTAGGGGCACAGGATCCGTTTCTTTTATTTCCTTCGGAATTTACTTCCGGAAATGCTTCCATGGCAATCAACGGACTCGTTTGGATGGGGGAGGAGCAATTCATGAAAGAGCAGATTGTTCAGAAGATCGAAGAGGGCTTCAGGTGTATCAAACTGAAAATTGGCGCTATAGATTTTGAAACCGAAATAAAGTTGCTAGGCTTCATCAGGCGGGAATTCACTTCCGAAGAAATGGAAGTAAGAGTAGATGCCAACGGGGCTTTTAAACCTTCCGAAGCATTAGAAAAACTGAAGCGTCTCAGTGAGCTGGAACTCCATAGCATAGAACAGCCCATCAAACAGGGCCAGCCTGAAGAAATGGCCGTTCTTTGTGAAAAAACGCCTTTGCCTATTGCCCTCGATGAAGAATTGATTGGCGTAACAACATTTTCTGAAAAAAAAGCGCTGCTGGAAAAAATTCAGCCTCAATATGTCATTTTTAAGCCCAGCCTCATTGGCGGGATTAAGGGCACAAATGAGTGGATTGAGCTTAGCGGCGACCTAAATATTGGCTGGTGGATTACCAGTGCGCTTGAAAGTAACGTGGGCTTAAATGCCATTGCACAGTACACTTACAGGCTTAACAATCCTATGCCGCAGGGGCTTGGCACAGGAGCTTTGTACACCAATAATTTTGAGGCCCCTCTTGAAGTGGAGCATGGAAAATTGTGGTACCGCCCCAACAAAAGCTGGAATTTTAATCTATAACAACAACTATGTTCATACAACAGGCATTTAAGGCCAAGACCGACTGGTGGCGCTATGTAATAGGGCTAATCATCATTTTTTTAGGATGGCAGCTCTTTGGGGCCATACCCTGGTTTGGTGCCATAATTCTCGAGGCCGGCCCCGATGTGCTTACCTTATCACAGGGAGAATTGATGAGGGTGCTCGACTCCAATCTCAATTTTTTCCTCTTGCTGCTGTCTTTTGCCGTTGGCCTGGCTGCCCTGTTTTTTGTGGTGAAGTTCCTGCATCAGCAAAAGATCAAAGACGTGACCACTTCACGCAGAAAAGTAGACTGGGGCAGGTTTTTCTTTGGTTTCAGCATTGTGGCTGTGTTTACGGTTGTTACCACGCTCATTGACTATAACATGCAGCCCGAAGACTACCTGTGGAATTTTGACATGGTTCCTTTTCTCATTCTCGCAGCTATTGCCCTAATCATGGTGCCGCTGCAAACAAGCTTTGAAGAATACCTTTTTCGCGGGTACCTCATGCAGGGAATTGGGGTGCTGGCTGGCAACAGGTGGCTGCCCCTGGTCATTACTTCGGTGATCTTTGGAGGCCTTCACCTGTTCAATCCTGAAGTGGAAAAAATGGGGTACATTATTATGGTGTACTACATTGGGACCGGATTCTTGCTCGGAATCATGACCCTCATGGATGAAGGCATGGAACTGGCACTGGGTTTTCACGCCGGGAACAACCTTGTGGGTGCCCTATTGGTCACAGCCGACTGGACTGCGTTTGAAACCAACTCGGTATTAAAAGATGTATCCGATCCTCAGGCCGGAATTGACGTTCTTTTGCCCATTGTAATTGTATATCCGGTGTTCCTGTTTTTAATGGCCAAAACTTACCGATGGAACAACTGGAAGGAAAGGCTTTTTGGAAAGGTACCTAAACCAGAACCCATAAACTATTCCGAAGAAATTTAGTTTTTCTGAACAATTCGTTAACTTTAGCATTTGATCGTTAAATATGACGAAATGATGCAAACCAAATTCAGCTTACCCGAAACCCATCCCGAATTCAGGCTAAACGGGCTCCACTATAGCAATGAAGACCTGGCCGCTGTGGCTTACAGCCTCATAAAAGAAGGCGAGCCCTATGAAGGCCAGGCAGGAAATTTTCTTTTAGACTGGCTCAACGATAAGGAATATATTGAGGTGAAGACTTCAGGTTCTACAGGGCCTCCAAAGAGAATTCCTATTAAAAAACAGCAAATGGTCAACAGTGCCCGGGCCACGGGAAAATATTTTGAGCTGGGGCCGCGCACTACCGCATTGCACTGCCTTCCGGTGAATTTTATTGCAGGGAAAATGATGCTGGTACGGGCTATGCTGCTGGGCTGGAAGCTGGATCTTGAACTTCCCAAAGCCAATCCGTTAGACCGCATTTTCAAGACCTATGATTTTTGTGCCATGACGCCTTTTCAGCTGGATAATTCCCTTAGCCGGCTGCACCTTATCAAAAAACTGATCGTTGGCGGCGGGGCTGTATCGGGCAACCTGCGCAATCTCGTGCAGGGGATCAATACCGAAGTTTACGAAACTTACGGCATGACCGAGACAGTCTCTCACATTGCAGCCCGCCATATAAATTCAAAGGCCAAAAAGGCAGAAGAACCGCTGCCGTTTACCACGCTTCCCAATGTAAAAATTGATGTAGATGACCGCAGCTGCCTGGTGATCGAAGCCCCGCAACTCACCGATGACCGGCTGGTAACCAATGATGTGGTGGAACTTATTTCTGAAAACAGCTTTGTGTGGAAAGGCAGGATAGACAACCTCATCAATTCGGGGGGTGTGAAGCTGCATCCCGAAGAGATTGAAGCCAAGCTGGCGCCAATCATTGCCCACAGGTTCTTTATCACTTCCCTGCCCGATGCGGCACTGGGCGAAAAGCTGGTTTTGATGGTAGAAAGTCAGTTTTCAGAAGTGGCGCTCAACAACCTTGAAAGGGAGATTAGGGCCTGCAGAAAGCTGGGGAAATATGAGATCCCGAAGAAGATCTATTTCGTTGAAAAATTCGAGGAAACGGCCAATGGCAAGATCCATCGCGCCAACACCCTTAAAAGCAGGGTCGATTAATTTTTCTTCGGAAGCTGTTTACTAAAAAAGTCGGGACCAAATCCCGACTTTTATTTTACTGAAGTGTCAAAAATGGCATTTTTAAGCCTGCTTCAGGTTTTGACGTTTTATGTAGAACTCATCTTCCTGCACCTGTACTGCTTCAGGAGAATTTACCTGCTGTTCAAGTTTTTGCCATTTTTCCGTAGGATAGAGGCGAAGCTCTTTTCCGTCAATAACAACATCTATCGGCATATCAAAGCCTTCAACATCAGCCTGCCACCTGTAGAGAATGCGGCCTTTTTTCTGCTTAAACTGCAATTCAGGCAGAGCGGCATACCTCAGGTACTGGTCAAAAACAGGCTGCAGGTCGTACTTTATGGCAGCGTTAAAGAAATCTTCGGTCGTTTTGGTGCTAATGATCTTATGGCGATTACTTTCAGTATAATCTTTTAGGGTTTTCCACCACAAATCGTCGTTATTATAGATATTTCTAATGGTGTTTAGCAGGTTGGCGCCCTTGTAGTACATATCGCCAGAGCCTTCACTGTTCACGCCATACGTGCCAATGATCTTTGTGCTGTTGGCAATGTTGTTCCTTATGCCCTGCAGGTAATCGAGGGCTTCCTGTTTACCCCAGCGGCATTCAATGTAAACTGCTTCAGAATAACTGGTGAAGCCTTCATGGATCCACATATCGGCAATATCTTTTGCCGTAATGCTGTTGCCAAACCACTCGTGCCCAGATTCATGGATGATGATAAAATCCCATTTAAGGCCCACGCCCGTGCCGCTTAAATCCCTGCCCAAATACCCCATTTGGTACTCGTTGCCATAGGCCACGGCACTTTGGTGCTCCATGCCCAGGTAAGGGGTTTCCACCAGTTTAAAACCGTCTTCTTCGAAGGGGTAAGCCCCAAATTTTTCGTAGAAGCAGTTCATCATAAATTTCACTTCTTCAAACTGTTTTTTGGCCTTTTCGAGGTTGTAGGGCAGCACGTAATAATCGAGGTCGAGATGGCGGAACCTGTCTTTAAAATGAACATAGTTGCCAATATTCACCACAATGTTGTAGTTGTTGATGGGGTTGTTCACCTTCCAGTTCCAGCGGGTATAGCCGTTGTCGAGGATTTCCTTTCCGAGGAAACGCCCGTTAGACACGTTCATGAGGTCGTTGGGAACAGCGATTCCAATAAGGGCTTCTTCGGGTTCATCGCTCTGGTGGTCTTTGTTTGGGTACCAGAGGCTGGCTCCCGTTCCCTGAACCGCAACCGCGATCCATGGATTGCCCTGCCGGTCTTTTTCGAAGACAAATCCGCCGTCCCAGGGGGCATTTTTGGCAACTATCGGATTTCCGGAGTAATAGAACAGGATAGAGTCTACCGCATTTTTTTCTACCTGCGGAATTAAATCGATAAAAACAGCATCATGCCGCCGCTTATACTCCATTTTTTTTCCGCGGAAGACAACAGAATCTACTTTCATGTTCCTGAAGAGGTCTACCTGCATTACGGGCAGGTCTTCTTCAGCCTTAAAACTGATCCCGTTATACCCTGAAATGAACTTCTTTTCGGGCACCACTTTTACCTGCAGGTTGTACTTCAAAACATCATATGCGCGTTGGGGCCTTAAAGACCCGCGCAGGGTATCGGCTTCGGTGAATTGAGATTTATTGCTAAGCACCTGGCCCTGTAGGGGTACAGCTGCAAGAAGTAGAATAAAAATAAAGGAGGTGAAAAATCGCATTTTTGAAAGGTATTAGGTCTGGATCACACCCAGGTTAAAGTCTTTTTCGATAGGAGCATTATTGGCGGCTTCAATTCCTGTAGAAATCCATTTCCTGGTGTCCAGGGGATCTATTACCGCATCGGTCCATAAATGGGCGGCAGCGTAATACGCTGAAGTCTGCCTGTCGTACCTGGCTTTGATCTCGTCAAAAACTTTTTTCTCCTTTTCGGCGTCTACTTTTTCACCTTTTTTCTCCATGGCTGCAGTTTCAATCTGGGCCAACACTTTAGCGGCCTGGGTGCCGCCCATCACGGCAAGTTCGGCACTGGGCCAGGCGAAAATGAGGCGGGGGTCGTAAGCTTTTCCGCACATGGCGTAATTTCCGGCCCCGTAAGAGTTTCCAATGATCACTGTAAATTTTGGGACCACCGAATTACTTACGGCATTTACCATTTTTGCCCCGTCTTTGATAATGCCGCCATGTTCGCTCTTGCTGCCCACCATAAATCCGGTGACATCCTGAAGAAAGACCAGCGGAATTTTCTTCTGATTACAATTGGCTATGAAGCGGGTGGCTTTATCGGCCGAATCTGAGTAGATGACCCCGCCAAATTGCATCTCTTTTTTGGCACTTTTGACAATCTTGCGCTGATTGGCCACTATACCCACGGCCCAACCGTCTATTCGGGCGTAGGCGGTGATGATGGTTTGCCCGTAACCTTCCTTGTACTCCTGGAATTCAGAATTATCTACCAGCCTGGCAATGATCTCGCGCATATCGTACTGTTCGTTGCGCTGCTTTGGGAGGATCCCGTAGATATCTTCCGGATCTTTTGCAGGTTTCACCGGGTCTTTGCGGTTGTAGCCGGCCTTGTCGTTATCCCCAATCTTATCTATAAGCCCTTTAATGGTATTGAGGGCGTCTTTATCATCTTTGGATTTATAATCGGTAACGCCGCTAATTTCACTGTGGGTGGTAGCGCCACCCAGGGTTTCATTGTCGATAGATTCGCCAATTGCGGCTTTTACGAGGTAACTTCCGGCCAGGAAGATGCTTCCGGTTTTATCTACAATAAGGGCCTCATCACTCATTATTGGCAGGTAAGCCCCGCCGGCAACACAACTTCCCATCACGGCAGAGATTTGAGTAATGCCCATGCTGCTCATAATGGCGTTATTTCTAAAGACCCTTCCGAAGTGTTCTTTATCGGGGAAGATCTCATCCTGCATGGGGAGGTAAACCCCGGCCGAATCTACAAGGTAAATGATGGGCAGGCGGTTTTCAATAGATATTTCCTGTGCGCGCAGGTTCTTTTTTGCGGTAATGGGAAACCAGGCACCGGCTTTTACGGTGGCGTCATTAGCCACCACGATACATTGTTTGCCAGAGATCTTTCCAATCTTCACCACCACGCCGCCACTGGGGCAACCGCCGTGTTCCCTGTACATGCCGTCTCCTGCAAAAGCCCCAATTTCAATAGCTTCCCGGGCATCGTCAAGCAAATAATCTACCCTTTCGCGGGCGGTCATTTTGCCTTTGGCGTGGTGTTTTGCAATGCGTTTTTCGCCGCCGCCCAACTTTACCTCCTTGAGGCGCCGCTTAAGCTCTGATACTAAAAGTTTGTTGTGGTCTTCGTTCTTGTTGAATTCAATATCCATTTATAAGATCTAAAAGTCGTTGTGGTTACACATCTACCCTCTAAAAAGCTGTGTAGATTTATCAATGGTCGCTAAAATACAAAAACCCTGCAACTAAAAATCCTTATAAAAACATATAAAAATGCGATCTTTGTCATAGAAGAGGTCATTTTACAATACTACTTTTACGGCCTTTTGGCAAAGACTGCCACAACACTAATTACTCGCTGCACAAGATGGGAATGAATAAGAACACGATTTTTGGATGGGCATCATTTTGCATGCTCCTTATAGGTATTGCCCTGGTTTTACTCGGGGTACTCAAGTACAGGGACCACGCAATTGGCTTCTCTACCGTAGGCATTGGCTTCTTTGTAATGTCTTGGGCTTTTAATGCTTTAAAGGGAAGGGTTTAAAAATGGTATTTTCTCCCGGGATTTTTCCTGAAGAAATCGGAAACAAAAAACCTAACAGATCAAACCATAACTTTTTGAACTGAAGATTCATCCTGTCTTTTTTGAAGCAACCTTCAGTAGCAGGTATTTTGGCCTGGCAGAGCTTTGGGCTTTGATTTAAAAGGAAAATCCGAAACCAATATTGGCGATCAAGCCTTTAAAAATTATATCTGCCGAAGCTAATTCTTCTTCAAAATCGTAAATATCCCTCTCTGTGGTGCCATCGGGATACCTCACCTGGTAATCTATGGTTTTGGGAAGAGAGGAGAAGGAGTAGCCAATTTCTGGCCGAAAGTAGAACAGGCCGCCCAGCTTTGCACCCAGTTTTACATTGAAGGAACTGTGGTTGTAATCAATATACCCGGTGCCATTCATGCCGTTTTCATTGACATCTGTCTGGCCTTCAAATTTCATTTGGCCATAGCTCACGCCTGCATAGAGGCCTTTTCCTGCTTTAAAAATATAGTAATTTAATCCGCCTTCAATGTAGGAGTAACTTAGATCTGTAGTTTCGGTGTTACCAGATTCTTCTTCAGATAAAAACCAATCAGATTCTATGGTCGAATAATCCAAGCTTACAGAAAGCCTGTCGTTTAAAAGCGGGGTTACGTATTCCACATTTCCGCCCACGATGTTTGGAAACCCTATTTTTACCCCCAGGCGTATTGGTCTTACCTTATAATCCCTTTCTTCCGGCAGCCGCTCCTGCGCCTGTGTAAAACCGGTGTGAAAAAGCAAAGTAGCCAGGGCTAAAAAGAAGAGTGGGGTGGTGGTAAATACTTTCATGGCGCAAATATTATGTTACTTCTGAAAGATATCTCATTAAAAATGAGGCTGCAATACCCATAAATAAGTAATTTTAAAGGAATTCAAATTCAGTTCATTCTATGGAAAAAATGAAAGAAAGCCTGGTGAAGCATTTAAAAGGGGGCGAAGCCTTTATGCCGATAGAAAAGATGATTGAAAAAATACCTTTTTTGGAACTTGGGAAAAGACCGGCAGGTTTACCTTATTCGTTTTATGAGCTTTTTTCTCATATTCGATTTACCCAAAAAGATATTCTTGATTATTGTACACAGGCAAATTATGAAGCCCCCGAATGGCCGCAAGATTACTGGCCAGCAAATTCAAGGCCCAATGATGAGAAGGCCTGGAAGGAGCTGGTAGACGTTTATTTCAGGGAGAGGGATATGCTGGCCACACTTATACTTTCCGAAGAAAAAGATCTTATGGACACTGTGCCTTCAGGTAAAAAACATACGCTGTTAAGGGAAGTTCTGCTGGTTATTGAGCACACGACCTATCACAGCGGGCAGCTTTTAATTCTCTTAAGGCACCTGGGGCTTCATTCGTCCTGAAAATATTCCGAAGCAGGCATAAAATCAATTCTAAAATTATGATATTTGTCTGTTAGAATAAACCGGGAGTTCTGTGCCAGAACCTCGAAATAATAAACTGAAAACAGCATTTTATGGCAGATGATAAGAAAGTAATTTTCTCGATGTCGGGAGTTACAAAGACCTACCAGTCAGCAAATACGCCGGTACTCAAGAATATTTACCTGAGTTTCTTTTACGGGGCAAAAATCGGGATTCTTGGTCTCAACGGTTCGGGAAAATCGACCTTGCTCAGGATTATAGCAGGGGAAGAAAAGAATTACCAGGGAGATGTGGTGTTTGCACCAGGCTATTCGGTGGGATACCTTGAACAGGAGCCAAAACTTGATGACGAAAAGACGGTACTTGAAGTGGTAAAGGAAGGAGCAGCCGAGACCGTAGCCATTCTTGAAGAGTACAACAAGATCAACGATATGTTTGGTCTTCCCGAAGTCTACGAAGATCCCGATAAGATGCAGAAGCTTATGGACAAGCAGGCTGCCTTGCAGGACCAGATTGATGCCAGCAATGCGTGGGAACTGGATACCAAACTCGAAATTGCCATGGATGCGCTTAGAACGCCCGATCCTGATAAGAAGATTGGGGTACTTTCGGGAGGGGAACGAAGAAGGGTAGCATTGTGCCGCTTATTGCTTCAGGAGCCCGATGTATTACTTCTGGATGAGCCTACCAACCACCTTGATGCCGAATCGGTACTGTGGCTGGAGCAACACCTTCAGCAGTATAAAGGAACGGTGATTGCCGTAACGCACGACCGTTATTTCCTCGATAATGTAGCCGGATGGATCCTTGAACTTGACCGGGGGGAAGGAATCCCATGGAAGGGGAATTATTCTTCATGGCTTGATCAAAAAGCCAAACGCCTTGCCCAGGAGCAAAAACAGGCGAGCAAACGCCAGAAGACCCTGGAACGGGAGCTGGAATGGTCAAAAATGGCACCCAAAGGCAGGCAGGCAAAGCAAAAAGCACGTTTGAACAATTACGACAAGCTGCTTAGCCAGGATCAAAAACAAATGGACGAACAGTTGGAGATCTATATTCCCAACGGCCCGCGTTTGGGAACAAACGTAATTGAGGCCAAAGGGGTGAGCAAGGCTTTTGATGACAAGCTCTTGTACGACGATCTTAATTTTAAATTACCGCAAGCCGGAATTGTTGGAATTATCGGACCAAACGGTGCCGGTAAAACCACGATCTTCAAGATGATCATGGGAGAAGAAAAACCCGATAAAGGTACTTTTGAAGTGGGGGATACCGCAAAGATCGCCTATGTAGACCAGAGCCACACCAATATTGATCCTGAAAAGACCATTTGGCAGAACTTTAGCGATGAGCAGGAGTTGGTGCTTATGGGTGGCCGCCAGGTGAATTCGAGAGCTTATCTAAGCAGGTTTAACTTCAGCGGAAGTGAGCAGAACAAGAAGGTGAGCAAATTGTCTGGTGGGGAGAGAAACCGCCTGCACCTGGCCATGACCCTCAAAGAAGAAGGCAACGTGCTGCTTCTGGATGAGCCTACCAACGATCTTGACGTAAACACCCTGCGAGCCCTGGAAGAAGGTCTTGAAAATTTTGCAGGTTGTGCGGTGATCATCTCCCACGACCGCTGGTTTATGGACAGGGTTTGTACCCATATCCTCGCATTTGAAGGCAATTCTGAAGTGTATTTCTTTGAAGGCAGCTTCTCTGAATATGAAGAGAACAAAAAGAAACGCCTTGGGGATGTCACTCCAAAAAGGATTAAATACAAAAAGCTGGTACGCTAAGTATTAGCACGATTTTTATAATATCCATTATTAACTGAAGCTTCAGTTGATAATGGATATTTTTTTATTGATTTATAACCGGTTGGAAAGTACAAACCTTATCAATTCCCCTTTTTTGTTGAGCTGAAGCTTTTCTTTGATATTCTTCACATGCGTATCTACGGTAAATTTGGAGATACAGAGTTCTTTTCCAATAACTTTGTTGGTCTTGTAGCAAGGGATTGCAGGATCTCCACCTCACGTTTGCTCAGTTTTTCGGTTACTGAAGTATCCTGTGCGGGCTGAATGTAATTTTCACGGTTTTTTAGTGCCAGGTTGAGGGTGGTGAGTAACTGCTGATTGTTGAATGGCTTCAGAATATAGGCATAGGGGCTAACTTCTTCGGCATGCTCCATGACCTGCGGATTGGAATAGGCTGTAAGGAAAATGACCGGCCCGTGTTGATCAAGTTGATGAAATTTCTGAATGATCTCAATACCATTCATTCTGTCCTGCAGGTTGATATCGCAAATTACCCCACTAAAGCTCTCATGCTGCAGGCTTTCAATGGCCTTATCTACATTTGAAGAAATAGAGACTTCGTAAGAATTCTTTTTTAGAAAAATCCGCAAGCTTTCGGCGATAATGATTTCATCTTCAATGATCAGGATTTTATTCATAAGCAGTTAGGTTTAAGAACGCGGTGAAACTTAACATTTAAATCGGATAACAATATGGGCTCCTGCGGGTACCTTCAGGATCTCGAGGTTGCCCTTTAACTGTCGCGCCAGGTTTTCTACAAGATTAAAGCCCAGGGAATTTTCATCTTTGAAATTATCAGGGATTCCTATGCCGTTGTCTTTATAATCTAGCCTTATGAGTTCGCCTTTCCGGGAAAGGGAAATTTCGATCTTCTTGTTGTGGTCATTATGGTCCGGAAAAGCATGTTTCAGCGAATTGGTAACCAGTTCATTGATAATAATGCCCAGGGGGGTGATACATTTTTTGTGTACTTCCAGCACTTCCAGGTTAAAATCTAAATATACCCCCTCGTCCATAAAGCTCACGAGTTCCCTGGCGAGGCTGGAGACGAATTCATCCAGCTTAAAATTTTCACCAGGTTTTTTGGCACCTAACAAATCGTGAATGGCAGCAATGGTAAACAGCCTGTTTTGAGCCGCCTGAAGGTTATTCCTGGCCAATTCATCCTGAATAGTCTCTTTTTGGATATCGAGCAAACTGGCAATGAGCTGGAGGTTGTTCTTTACGCGGTGGTTGAGTTCCTGCATCAAAAAAGCAATGTTGTTTTTTTGCTCTTTTGCCAGGTGCATGGCCTCACTTAGATCGTGATTTGTTTTCCTGAGCTCGGCAGTGCGGCCTTCCACCATTTGGTGAAGGCGCAGGTTCTCAGCTTTTTTCAGGTTGTACCTGTACAGGTAAATCCCGGTGATAAGCAGTAGGAAGAAGAGAATGGCAAAAGCCCTGAACCAGGCAGTTTTATACCAGGGGGCTTTTATGGTTAGCACGAGGGAATCTGGTGCTCCCCATTGCAAATCATTGTTGCTGCCTTTTACCAGGAAGGTGTACGTGCCGGGGTTGAGGTTGGTGTAAGTGGTACTGCGTTCTTTGGTTACCGGGCGCCAGTCTTTATCAAAACCCAGCATCTTAAACTGGTAAGTGTTCTTCTGCGGAAGCAAAAAATTAAGTGCCGTGAATTTAAAGGTAATTACGTTCTCATCGTGTTCAAAAGAAAGTGTGTCGGTATAAATAACATTACGTTTAATGGGCGTTCCAAAGAGCTCTACCTCTTCAATAATCGTTCTTCCGGCGTGGGTATTTACAGGTATACTGTCGGCATGGAATTTATTGTAGCCGTTCATACCCCCAAAATACAGGTAGCCCAGGCTGTCTTTATAAGCGGCCTTGCCATTGAATTCGTTGTTCTGTAGCCCGTCCTGTTCTGTAAAGTTGGTAAAAGTTTCAGTTTCCCGGTCAAATTTTGAAAGTCCGCGGTTTGTACTTACCCAAATATCGTTGTTATTATCGGTGAGCACGCCGTAGATAAAATCATTTGGCAGCCCCGGCTGTTCCAGGTAAGAAGTGATTTCGTCTGTCTGCAGATTGAGCCTGTTAAGACCCTGGGCAGTGCCAACCCAGAGGTTGTTCATTTCGTCCTGGGCAATACTAAATACCCTGTCGTTGCTAAGTGATGCTTCGGAATTTTTTTTATGGGAATATTTCCGGGTTTCGTTGCCCGAAATTCTATAGAGCCCGTCATCGGCTCCCAGCCAGATGGTCCCGTCTTTGCCAATGAACGAAGCGCGCGACCTGTGAAGGTCCCTGCCGTTGATCTTTACCGGATGAGCCTTCAGGGTTTGCGGGTTAACCGTATATATTCCGCTGGCCCAGGTGCTTACCCACATACTGTCTTTAGACAGCGGAATGATCTCGGCCACATCCCGGTCAGGGATCCCGGTAAGTGGCGTAACCTCTCTAAAATGGTCTTTTTGGCGGTTGTATTTCTCGAGCCCCTGGTCAAATCCGCCTCCCCAAATTTGCCCCTGCGAATCTTTCACCAGCGTATACCCCAATTTATTGGTGCGGTATAGATCGTAGGTTCCCAACTCCAAATCGTGTTTCACAAAGCCTATGGCAGTAGCCATCCAGAGGGTTTGGCCTTCCCTCAAAAAGTTGAAGATGCTTATAAAATCTTTTTCCGGTTCATTTTTTAGTTCAATGCGCTTCGGAATAAATTTTTGGCGGGCCGGGTGATAGTAGAACATGCCCTTTCCCTGTGATCCCATCCACACGCCCCGGCTGGCATCCTGTTTTATCTGAAGTATTTCTACTGGTGAGAATACTTCCTTTTCAAAACCTGCCAGCACCACTGGTTTAAATTCATAAGTATGTTTATTGAGAAACTTCAGGCCCTTTGTGCCGCCCAGCAGGTAGTAATCTTTGTTCCAGTCAAAGAAACAGCGTATGCCCGATTCCTGTTGGGGTTCCCCAATAAGCTCCAGGCCTTCCGAAGAGAAAGAGTACTCAAAAAGCCCTTTTTGACTCCCTATTAAAATGTTATTATCGGCTGTTTTCTGAAATGCGTGCACCGGATTATTGTCCAGCAAATCGAATTCAGGCATATCTGCAACCTTCATTTCCTGAAGGTCAAGCTTCAGTATACCATTAAAGTAGGTGCCCAGCCAGATGTTTTCTTCGGAATGATTGATGAGGCCCAGCACGTAATCATTGGCCGCCGGGTTGGGCAGGGGAAGGATGCTAACCTCACCTGACCGCCTGTCAATAAGAATGCAGTTTTTGAGCGTGCTTGCCAGCAAATACCGGCTGTTGACTTCAAAAATGCCGTGGGTAAAACTGAGGGAAGCATCGGCGGCAATTTTTTCGTGCTCCCTATAATGGATAAACCTGTCCTGCGACGGAATATAGGCCTGCACCGAATGGGTATTGGTACCCAGCCACAGCGTGTCGTTCCTGTAAAGCAGCCCGCGGATGTGATCATCGGTAAGGCCGGTGTTTCCATCGGCACCCTGGGAATAGGTGTGCATGTTATAACCGTTAAACCTGTTGAGCCCGTCTTCGGTGCCTGCCCACAGGTAGCCATTTTCATCAAAATCAAATTGCAGAACATTGAGTTGGGAGAGGTCCTGCTTCTGGGCTATTTGCGAAACCCGAAGCGTGTCACCGGTAGGTAACTCCAAATTTTGCGCCCAGCCGGCACAGGTAATAAAGGCAATAAAAATTAGATGTAAAGTTTTCCCCATACTTTTCCCTGAGCTCTAAAACTAAGTATTTTTAAAAGGAATTTATAAAATATTTATGAAAATTCTTCTTTTGAATTATTGAAATACAAGCTGTTGCATTTTTCCGAAGTAAAGTAAAAGCAAAGAAGATTTTCAAAAAAGGCGTTTTTCAATGATCATCTGAAGTTCAATAATGAAAAAACCCGCTTTTTTTAGCGGGTTTAAATTTTGAAATCTAATGTGAAAAATTAAGATTCATCTTCGGGGTACCAGTTGGCCAGCACCACTTCTACCTCGCTGTTGCCTTGGTTTACCAGTTGTTTGAATTTATCAACATCGGCTTTTCCATCCTGTCCGCGAAAGTGGTACGGATATACTTTTTCGGGTGCAAATTCTATCACGGCATCTGCGGCTGCATCAACCGGCATGGTGTAAGGCAGGTTCATTGGCACCAGCGCAAGATCTATGTTTTCGAGCTTTCTCATTTCCGGGATGTCTTCGGTGTCTCCGGCTATGTAAAGTCTTTGTCCGTCTTTTTCAAGAACATATCCGTTGCCGCGGCCTTTGGGGTGAAATTGTTTGGCCTCTTCGCGCAGGTTGTACATGGGAATGGCTTCAATAGCAATCCCGTTTTGGCTTATATTTTCTCCGTTGTTCATCACTTTGATCTTTGTGGCTAAAGAATCGGGCAGCTCATCTTTTACGGCCTGCGGGGCAATTACTGGCGTGTCGCCAAGGTTCAGGGCAGCCAGGGTTTCGGCACTCATGTGATCTCCGTGTATGTCGGTCACCAGCACAAAATCAGCTTCATCCATACCTGCAAATGCTTCGGCGCCTCCCACCGGGTCTAAGTAAATGGTGGTTTCGCCCCAGTTGATCACGGCAGTGGCATGCGAAATGGGATTGATGTCTATTTGGGCAGTATCTGTAGCGGCGGCTGTTTCTCCTTCCAGCACGTCTTCTCCCGTAACGGCGGGAATTTCGCGGTTTTCATTTTTACATGATAAGAGCGAACCGGCCAGCATGGCGAATAGTAAAATACGTTTCATAAAATTCAGTTTCCAATAAAGCTAATGAAAACTGAAGCTTTCTCCCTTAAATTTAATACTACTTTAAGAAAGCGGAAGTTCCATTTTAATGTCGCCGCGGGCATAAGGATTGTTCTCCCCAATGGGAATTTCCCTGAACCCGTACTTTTTGTAGATGTGAATGGCGTTTTCCAGCTTTCGGTTAGAATAAATAATGAGCTTTTCCCAGGCTTTGTTCCTGGCAAAATTTAGCGTGTGCTGCATTAGTTTTTGTCCCACTTTCTTTCCTCGGGCATCGGGCCTTACCGCCATTTTTGTGAGTTCAAAAACCCCTTCGTCCATTTTCATCAAAGCCACCGTACCAAGGATTTTCTGGTTTTCACGGGCAAAAAAGATGTTGCCTCCCGGTTCAATAATGTATTTTTCCGGCTTTCCCAAAACTTCTTCATCATGAGGTTCTACCCAAAAATAATGTTCCAGCCATTCAATATTAAGTTGCCTGAAATCTTCGGCATACTGTTGTTCAAAAGATATAATTTCCATTTAGTCTCCAATTTCCCGCTTTTGCCAGGGCCATTTCCCCTCAAGCTCCACCTGCAAAGAAAGGCTTAAAAAAGTTCTTATGAGCACAATTACGCCAAGTACAAGCACATTGTTCATTGTGGGGTCTGTACTCACCGTGGCAATAATATCGCCGGCCACCAGGAATTCGAGACCCAGTAAAATGGCCTTTCCCAAATCGTGGCGAAAGGTGCGGTAAGAGCTGCCGTCTTCGTGCCGGTCAAAAAAGTAGCGCCAAAGTGCAAAAATTGGCCCTATGATCATGACCAGAACCCCGGCAACTTCAATGCCCAGCGCGGCCCATTCCACATAATGTTGTACAGTTTCATGCATGTGCTTTCTCTTTTAAGAAATCGGTTACTAAATAACTTAGCGCCTTTCCGGTAGGGAAATTATCGGCTGCCACAGCTTCACAAATGTGAAGATAGCAACAATTTAGTTCTTTTGCAGCCTCCCTTAACAGCTCCCGGGCCTCATCAAGCTCAAGGCCCGAAGGCGAAACAGCGCTGCTGGGGAAGTTTGCCACCGCATCACAATCCAGTTCGAGGCCAAATTTTTTATCTTTCACAAAGTCGAGCTGCTCCAAAAATGCCATTTTTCGCTTATGCTTCGGAAGCTCTTCAAGCAGGCTGTATTGAAGTGCTTCGGAAGCATCCATTGCTTCGAAAATGTACTGCGGAGTGTAATTGCGGTGCAGGCCAAAAACAGAATACTTCTCTAAAAAGCCATATTTGAGGGCGTAGCTAAAGCCGTTGCCGCTGTGACGGTGTTCCAGCCTTCGCAAATCGGTGTGCGCATCTATGTTCAGCACGTTGATGGCATGGACCAAAGCTTCGGCCGCACCTTTGATGTTTCCGTAGGCATTGTTATGGCCACCGCCAATGACCACAGGGAATTTCCCGGCTAAAATGACATTTTTGACAAGTTCGCTTACTGCGGAATCCAGCTGCTCTACAAGATCGCCCAGTTTTTGCACGTAATTGGGGTCTGAAACATCAATGTTCCCGGCTTTTTGCATCACTTCGGAAGTATTGATCTCCCCCAAAAGCAGTATATTTTCTCCCGAATTAAACTGGTTTTCCTGAACATTCAGAAATGTTTTCAGAAATGCCTGCCATGCGTTTGAAGTTCCGGGGTTCCCGAAGTTTGCCCGCACGCCAATATCTTCAGGGATCCCAAAAATGACAAATCTTGCTCCCGATTTTTGTACGTCTTCAAAACTCGTGGCCACCTTAATTTTTTCTCCCAGCCTGGTTTCTCCCTGCCGGGTGGAGATCAGCTTTGAAACCTGTTTTTCAGAATAAAATTTTATCCTATTCATTTAGAGCTTTTTTCCGTTGATGTAGACCGAGTCGATGTGGTTGGCGCCAAAGGAGTAGGGCAGGAAGCCGTAAGACGGGATCTCTTCGGTGAGGATGAGGTTTGCGGCCTTGCCCCTGGTGATACTGCCGTGGGTGTCGAGAATATCCATGGCATAAGCCGCGTTAATGGTAGCGGCATTTATGGCTTCTTCGGGGTTCATCTTCATCTTTATACAGGCCAGTGAGATCACCAGGTTCATGTTTCCGTTGGGCGTGCTTCCGGGGTTGTAATCGGTGGCCAGGGCAAGTGGCAGTCCGGCATCGAGGATTTGTCGTGCCGGGGAGTAGGGAATTCCGAGGAAAAGAGAGCAGGAGGGCAGTGCTACCGGCATGGTGCCACTGCCTTTTAAAGCCTCAATATCTTCGGGCTGCATCACTTCCAGGTGGTCTACAGAAAGGGCATTATGCGCCACTGCCGCTTTGATGCCGCCAATGGCATTGAACTGGTTCACATGGATCTTGGGCCTGAGACCATATTTTTGCCCGGTTTCAAGGACACGGTGGGTATCTTCTACTGAAAAATAGCCTTTTTCGCAGAAAATATCCACGTAATTGGCCAGGCTTTCTTCGGCTACTTTTGGGATCATTTCGTTGACCAGCAGGTCGAGATAACCGTCTTTATCATTCCTGTATTCGGGCGGAATGGCGTGGGCGCCCAAAAAGGTCGCTTTTACGGGCAATTTATAGTTTTCTTTCAGCTTTTTGATCACCCGCAGCATTTTGAGTTCGGCAGCAGTAGTCAAACCGTAACCCGATTTGATCTCAATGGCCGTGGTGCCCATCTTCATCACTTCCTCCAGCCGCCTGGCCGATTGCAGGTAGAGCTCCTCTTCAGAAGTTTCCTGCAGTTTTATGGCCGAATTTACTATTCCGCCGCCTTTTTCGGCAATTTCTTCATAAGTGAGGCCGTTAATGCGGTCTATGAATTCCTGTTCTCTGTTTCCGGCGTACACCAGGTGCGTATGGGAGTCGATCCAGCCCGGCAGCAGGAATTTTCCGGCGGCATCTACTTCAGAAACTCCTTCAAAAGAGGGAAGATCCTGCATTTTTCCGAAGTCGGCAATTTTCCCGTCCTCCACGAGCAACCAGGCGTTGTCTATCACGGGAAGTTGCTTCATTTCGCTGCCGCTTAAAGGTTTAAGAGTTTTCTCTCTTACCTGTACGAGCTGTTTGATGTTCTTAAAGATGGTTTTCATATCGTAAAGATAAAAAAGTGATGAGAACCTACAGGGCCGGCCAAAGAGGAGTCTCAAAAATGGCATTTTTGGCAGCCCGTCTTTTTCAGTAATTATTTTTATCTTGGAGAAGAATTTTTTCCAACAATTATGACTCAGAAAAAACCCGGTCTCAATACCATTTGTACCCACGTGGGCGAGCTAAAAGACGAACAATTTAACGGGGCTGTTTCCCCGCTGTACATGTCAACTTCTTATGCGTATGAAGATGTGGAGGTGAAACGCTACCCCCGTTATTTTAACACGCCCAACCAGCAGGCACTGGCGCAAAAAATGGCCGCGCTTGAACATGGGGAAGCTGCGCTTATCTTTGGCAGCGGAATGGCTGCGGTAAGCACTTCGCTTTTTGCCTTTTTACAGAAGGGAGATCATGTGGTGCTGCAAAAAACGCTCTATGGCGGCACGACTAACCTGGTGGTTGAGGAATTTGAGAAATTTGGCATCGAATATTCCTTTGCAAAAGATCTTTCTGCGGAAGCTTTTGAAAACGAGCTTAGGGAAAACACGAAAGTGGTCTATATTGAAACCCCGTCTAACCCCTTACTTACGGTGACTGATATTGAAGCCGTGGCAAAGCTCGCAAAAAAGCGGGGGCTGGTGAGTATGATCGATAATACGTTTGCTTCGCCCGTAAACCAGAACCCGATCGATTTTGGGATTGATGTGGTGATACATTCGGCTACAAAATACATGGGCGGGCACAGCGATATTCTTGCCGGAGCCGTGATCTCTTCGGAAGAAAAAATCGACAGGATCTTTCAGCTGGCCAAGAATTTCGGCGGAAGCCTTAGCGACTACACCGTATGGCTCCTGGAACGCAGCCTGAAGACCATGGGGCTAAGGGTGAAGGCACAGAATGAAAATGCACAAAAACTGGCCGAATACCTCGAAAAGAATGAGTGGGTGAAGAAGGTCTATTATCCCGGATTGGCTTCTCATGAAGGGCATGAACTGGCAAAGAAACAAATGCACGGGTTTGGCGGAATGCTGTCTTTTGAACTGAAAGATCTAGATTCTCAGGCGTTCATGAAGTACCTGAAGCTTATCAAACCCTCTATGAGCCTTGCCGGGGTAGAGTCGACCATTCTGTCACCTGCCAAAACTTCCCACGCCCTACTAACTGCCGAAGACCGCGCAGCACAGGGAATAAGTGATAAGCTGATGAGATTTTCGGTAGGTATCGAAGAAGCCGAAGACCTTATTGCCGATATTGAACAGGCCCTGGAGGAAACGAGGAAAGATAAGGTTGATGTACGGCTGTAATGTTTAGTGCTCAGTGTTCAGTATTCAGTGCTCAGTGGTCAGTGCTCAGTGATCAGTTTGTACGTCCCTGATATAGGTTGACCATAAAATCAACTTACATGAAGTCAAATATTCGATTGCTCAGTAAACATCGGAAGTTCTCCGATGAGTTCAAAAGACAAATTGTGAATGATTATGAAAGTGGCAGGTACAGTGTATTTCAACTGTCTAAGCTTCACGGAATGTCACGGTCTATGATCTATAACTGGATTCATAAATTTTCTACCTTTAACGAGAAAGGTTATAGAGTTGTAGAAATGAAAGACAGTAGCAGTAAAAAGATGCAAGAGCTGGAGGCCAAAAACAAGGAACTGGAAGCAGCTTTAGGGCGTAAACAGATACAGTTGGATTATTTAGAAAAGATGATCGAACTGGCTAAGTCAGAACTCGATATCGACATTAAAAAAAACTACAGCACCCCACAATCAACTGGTTCAGGAAAAACAAAGAAAAAGTGAGTTATTCCATGAATCAATTCTATGAAGGCATTGGGATCAGTAAACAAGCTGTCCATCAATATGCTAGAAGACAAAGAATTTTTGATCATCGTTTGATGGAATTAATGTCTGAAGCTGATGATATTCGTAGAGATCATCCTGGTTGTGGGGTGGAAAAAATGTACTATACTTTAAAGCCTGATTTTATTGGGAGAGATCGTTTTGTAGAGACTTTTATGCAATTAGGTTATCGTCTCAAAAGAAAGAAGAATTATAGACGCACAACCATTGCCGGTAATATCTACTATCCGAATAAAATTAAAGGAATAAAGATCAATGCACCTTCGGTAGTATGGCAAAGCGATATTACTTACTATCGGGTAGGAGACAAATTTTATTATGCAGTATTTATAATTAATGTTTACACCAAGAAAATAGTCGGTTATGAAGTCTCTGATCATATGAGAGGGACAGCAAATTTAAAAGCTTTGAAGATGGCTTTAAAAGAAAACAAAGCTCCTAAGATCCATCACTCAGATCGAGGAAGCCAGTATACGTACAAATCTTATACTGAACTCTTACAATCAAATACGACCACTATAAGTATGGCCTTAAGTGCTCAGGACAATGCATACGCCGAGAGGATCAATAGAACAATAAAAGAGGAGTATCTGGATCACTGGAAGCCACAATCCTTTAGCCAACTCAAGAACCAGGTGAACAAAGCAGTAAAAAATTATAACACCAAAAGATCCCATGATCATTTAGAGAAAAGAAACCCTGAAGAGTTCATTAGTTATTGGTCAACCCTCAAAACAGAAGAAAGACCAATTATTACTATTTTTGATAATGAAAATTAATATCTAAAACCGGTCAACACTAATCAGGGAAGTTTAGAAAGTTTACTGAAAAAAGCTCCGGCTGATTAAAATAGAGAAGAGTAAATAAAAAATTTTCGTGTATTTGTGGCCAAAGATTCACGAACAAAACAAGAAAGATTACAAAAATGAAATTAGATATACTTGCCATTGGAGCGCACCCCGATGATGTGGAACTGAGTTGCTCGGCGACTCTTGCAAAAGAAATATCGCGGGGCAAAAAAGTGGGTGTACTCGACCTTACACGGGGGGAACTGGGAACCCGCGGCACGGCCGAAATAAGAGACAAAGAAGCTGCCGATGCGGCAAAGATCCTTGGGCTGGCCATGCGAGAAAATCTGGAATTCAGTGATGGTTTTTTTGTGAATAACGTATCCCATCAGCTTGAGATCATAAAAGTGCTGCGGAAGTACAGGCCCGAACTGGTTTTGTGCAATGCGATAGATGACCGGCATATTGACCATGGAAAAGGGGCAAAACTGGTAGCGGATGCCTGCTTTTTAAGCGGGCTGCGTAAAATTGAAACCATTCACAACGGAAATTCGCAGCAAGAATGGCGTCCAAAGAATGTTTTTCACTACATACAATGGAAAAACCTCACCCCAGATGTGGTGGTAGATGTTACAGGCTTTATGGACAAGAAGTTAGCCTCTGTTAAAGCCTATCGTTCCCAGTTTTGGGACGAGAACAGTAAGGAGCCTGAAACTCCCATCTCAAGCAGTAATTTTTTTGACAGCATCACCTACAGGGCCAGGGATTTAGGCAGGCTGATTAATGTAGAATATGCTGAAGGATTTAATGTGAACCGACATGTGGCGGTAGATTCGCTGTTTGACCTCCTGTAAAAAATTCAATTTTTTTCTTTTGTAAAAGAAAGGAATTATACTACATTTGCATCCGATTAAAATGGTGGTCGTAGCTCAGCTGGTTAGAGCGCTGGATTGTGGTTCCAGAGGTCGTGGGTTCGAACCCCATCTTCCACCCATAAAGCTTCTTGTGAAAACAGGAAGCTTTTTTTGTTTAAGGGGTTTTTATAAACATCCCTTCCTTGCAGAGGGGTGGGTGAAGAGACAGAATAAAAAAACCTAACAGGTTTTTGAAACCTGTTAGGTTTGGGTAATTATAGAAAATAAAACTTTACCAGTAACAGTTATTCTCCTGCTTCAGTCAAAGTTGGTTTGTCAACATAAGGCCGGGTTTCGCGGTTGGCAATTTCCCAGGCGGTAAGGAAAACAAGTTTAGCCCTTTTTTCCAGGAGGTCATATTCAATTTTATCGGGAGTATCGGTATGACGGTGGTAATCTTCATGTACTCCGTTAAAATAGAAAATGATTGGAATATCGTGTTTTGCAAAGTTGTAGTGGTCACTTCTGTAGTAGAACCTGTTTGGATCATTTTCATCATTGAAAGTATAGTCCAGGTTGAGGTTGAGGTATTTTTCGTTTACAGCTTCGCTTAGTTCATGTAGTTCTGTACTAAGTTTGTCGCTTCCTATAAGGTAAACATAGTCACCTGCATTTTCCATGTCTTCTCCTATACGCCCAATCATATCAATATTGAGGTTGGCTACCGTGTTGGCAAGAGGGAACACAGGATTTTCAGTATAAAAACTTGAACCTACCAATCCTTTTTCTTCGCCGGTTACGTTTAAAAACAGGATAGAACGCTTAGGGCCAAACCCGTCTTCCTGGGCTTTTTTGAAAGCTTCAGCAATTTCGAGAATGGCAACCGTGCCCGAGCCATCGTCATCGGCACCATTATAGATCCTACCTTCGTCATCAATTCCCACATGGTCGTAATGGGAGGAGATCACCAGTACTTCTTCAGGTTTACTGCTTCCTTTGATATAGGCCAGGACATTTTCGGTATCTTTTACATTTCCGCGGGTGAAATAACTTCCGGGAACTTCCTGATAATAATCATCATTGCCAATAGGAGAGGCGATATCAAGACTCTGATATTCATTTTTAAGATATTCAGCAGCTTTTTTCTGGCCAGGCTCTCCTGTTTCTCTTCCTTCAAATTCGTCACTTGCAAAGGTGTACAGGTGATCTTTTAATTCTTTGGAAGTGATGGTGCTGGCATACTCCATTGGGTTGGCTTCCGAAATGTCTCGTGACTGCTGCGCTTTACAGCCAATGAGGCTTACAGCAAGAGAAAACAATAAAACTTTTTTCATATTAAATGTTAGGGATTAAAATAAAGATGGCAATATAAGAGATTTCTAAGAATTCTTCCATTCCGCGCCTAATTCCAAAGCATTTTTCAATAAAGATTTCCCCGTCCTTAATTCAGAATGAGACAGAATTGTTGTATTTTTAAGTAGCTGCTTTAAAATAAAAGCCCATGAAAAATGATGTTCCGGTTTCCCAGATAATGACCAAGAATATATTGCGTCTATCGCTGTCTGACAATCTTTCGACAGCTGAATCTCTTATGAAGAAAAACCATATAAGGCACCTTCCCGTTGTAGAGAATGAGCATATAGTGGGGATGATTAGTCTTAACGACCTGCTTAGGATCTCATTTGCCGATGCAACCGATGGCGGAGGGGATGATGTTGAAACTGCGGTATATGAAATGTTCACGGTGGAGCAGGTGATGACGCAGAAGGTAGAGTATATTTCTTCAAATCACAGCGTGGCCGATGCGGCCAAATTATTTTTGGAACACGAATTTCACGCCCTGCCTGTAGTAGATGATGATTGCCTTACCGGGATTGTGACCACTACAGATGTGATAAGGTTCTTTCTTGAAAATGAAATGACCAAAGAGACTAAATAAAAAAGTGAGAAGAGTACAGTAGGGGGATACGCTTCTCACTTATAGTGCCTTTGCAGGCAAATATTTATAACCAAAATAAATCATTTCTTAGTATAGAGAAATGTGTAGATCGTGGTTTAACCTGTATTTAACAAAAGATGTAAGAACTTTCGACAAATACAGCTAAAAAATGCCCTTTTTGAGAGGAAAGCCAAAAAAATTATTCATATAACTTCCGGTTTGGAGTATTCGCCATATAGAATTTTAATTCCCCTCCCTTCATAATTTCAGCATGTTTTATGAATGGAGTTTGTAGTTGTTTCCCGTTTAGTTCTACTTTTTCTACGAATACATTTTCTTCACTCTGATTTTGGGCGGTGACCTTAAAGGTGTTTCCGTTGTCGAGATTTATGGTAGCCTCATTAATGGCAGGGCTACCCAGGGCATATTCTTCGCTACCTGGTGCCACGGGATAGAATCCTAAAGCACTAAAAATGTACCAGGCGCTCATTTGGCCAAAATCGTCATTTCCGCCCAAACCGTCGGCCCCGGTTTGATACTGATCCTTTAAAACCATCCTGATCTTATCCTGGGATTTCCAGGGAGTATCTGTCCAGTTATACAAATAAGCCACGTGATGGGAAGGTTCGTTACCGTGCACGTAATTTCCGATAATTCCTTCTCTCGAGATATCTTCGGTGTTTTCGAAATATTTATCGGGAAGCTCCATGGTGAACAGGGAATCGAGGTGCTGAGAAAATCTTTCTTTGCCGCCCATCATTTCAATCATTTCAGCAGGGGCGTGAGGCACGTATAGGCTGTAGTTCCAGGCGTTGCCTTCAATAAAGCCCTGCCCATGGGTGTCTAAAGCATCAAATTCTTTCTTAAAGCTGCCGTCACTAAGTTTGGGCCTCATAAAGCCCGATTTTGGGTCGAACACATTTTTATAATTTTCAGACCTTTTCATAAACTCTTCAAATATGTCATTTTTGCCCAATTTTTTTGCGGCCTGTGCAATGGCCCAGTCGTCATAAGCGTATTCCAGGGTTTTTGATACCGAGGCGCCATTTTTGTCCTCGGGCACATAACCCATGTCCATATAATATTGCAGGCCGTCGTAATAACCTGTTTTTGCAGTTTGCACCATCGCAGCCAGTGCCCGTTCCTGGTCAAAATTAGCATTGCCTTTTACAATGGCATCTGCAATCACCGAAACACTGTGGTAGCCTATCATGCACCAGTTTTCATTGGCGTAGTGTGACCACACCGGCAGCATGGAATGCACACTCTGGTCGTAATGTGCCAGCATGGCTTTTACCATATCGGCATTTCTTTTGGGCTGGAGCACGTTGAAAAGCGGGTGTAAGGCCCTGTACGTATCCCAAAGGGAAAAGCTGGTGTAGTTGGTGAAACCTTCTGCCTTATGGATTCCCATGTCAATTCCCCGGTACCTTCCGTCGGTGTCCATATATTCTGTTGGCCCTAAAAAGGCGTGGTACATGGCCGTGTAGAAATTGACCATATCTTCAGGTTTTTCAGTCTCTACAATTACTTTGTTGAGCTCTTTGTTCCAGATTTCCCGGGCTTCAGTTTTTACCTGCTCAAAATTCCAATGCGGCATCTCCTTCTTCATATTCTGCAAGGCTCCTTCAGCACTAACCGGTGAGATCGCCAGTTTGATGTTCAGCTTTTCATTTGTTTTCATGTCGAAATCAAAGTACATCCTGATCTTTTCCCCGGCTATCTCCGGAAAATTCTCATCCTGGTCAAACTTCCTCCAAAATCCGTTGTAAGGCTGCCTGTCATAACGTTCCCTTCCGTAGTTGTTTATGGGTTTGCTGAAGGAGAGCGCAAAATACACTTTCCTGGTGCGGGCCCAGCCATTGGTTTGGCGATAACCGGTCACCAGAGTGTCATTTTCGACCCTCACAAAAGTCCACACATTTTTATCGTCATAATTATAAATGCCCGAAACCAGGTCTAATATAATGTGCGATTTGCCAGCTTCCGGAAAGGTGTACTGGTGCATTCCCACCCTGCTGGTAGCGGTCATCTCGGCTTTGATGTTGTAATCTTCGAGCAAGACGCTGTAGTAACCGGGTTCGGCAGTTTCGTTGTCGTGAGAAAATCTCGAACGGTAGCCACTATCGGGATCAGCAGCTGTTCCGGGGTTAAGTTTGAGGTCTCCGGTGGTGGGCATGATGAGAAAATCCCCAAGATCTGAATGGCCGGTCCCACTAAAATGAGTGTGGCTAAAGCCAACTATGGTCTCGTCATCGTACTGGTAACCTGCGCAGTACTTATAAACATCGGGGTTGTACTTGCCATCAACGGCATAGGGAATGGTATCGGTGTCGGGGCTCAGCTGAATACTCCCAAATGGCAGGGTAGCCCCGGGATAGGTGTGGCCCATCTTTGCCGTACCTATCATAGGGTCCACATATTGTGCAAGATCCTTTAGCACAGTTTGCCTGTTACTACCGGTTTCACGGGCAGATGATTGCTTACAGGAGTGCAGTAAAACTGCGGAAACTATTAAAACCCCACCCAAAAGGAGTTTTGAGCCTGACAATTTTTTTCTCATTTTGATGCTGTTTCTGGACCCGTTTCATGGAAAGGAAGTAAGAAAAATTTTTAGCAGGTCCTTTTTGGTTAGACATAGGTTAGCTGAAGCACGAGGCTTCAAAGACCCGTGGTTTTTATGCTGAAAATAAAGCCAAAACATTCCGGGGCAGGTCAAAGTTACAAAAATGAGACTAAGGGCACCGGTATTTTTACTTTGTAAAAAGCCGATTCAGTTTTTCCTTGAGCTTAATGAGATCATCAACTTCCAGCTGGGTTTATAGCAGGCGTTTTTCCAGTTCTTCAGAAATCTGCGCCGCCTGTTCCTGAAGTTTACATCAATTACACTGTGAATGTTAACGATATTTTATATCCTAACAGATATTTTTTTCAGTGCAAAAAATTACATTTAGGCAGGAAAACTAAATCCCTTTAACTAACCTGAAAAATTTGAAAAAGCTGCTATCTCTTGTGCTGATGCTAAGTTTGATCTCCTGCAAGAGTTCTCATGTCGATACATTTGATCCCAGCGGAACTTATAAACTCGGGAATTTTGATCCAGAATCGGCTGATGATATTAAAGGGTATTTCGGGGAAATCCAGGTTAAACAAATAGCTGCAGACAAGGTTGCCATGACGTTTATGATCAATAAGGGCGCACCCGCTTACAATTATGGGGCTTTTATGGACACCTTAAGTATTGAAAATAAAGTCGCGATTTACAGAACCCCTGAATTTGATGAGTCCTGTACGATCACTTTCAGGTTTGACCCTGAAGGGGTGAAGGTACATGAGGAAACCGATAATTACAATTCAGGTTGCGGCTTTGGCCATGCCGTTGTGGCCAATGGATATTTCAAGAAGACTACTTCGGAAATTCCTGTGCTAAGAAATCCCATGACCGGAGAAGAACTCTGAAATATGTAAGCAGGCTACGTGAGTACATTAGGTATTACTCCAAAATACCTTTCAAAAATGGCATTTTTGAAGGCTGATGTTTTGTTGCAGCTTAAAGAAAAGCGGAATTTAACTTCAGAATTTAATCCCCCTTTTCCTCATTTCTTCGGAAAGCTTACCGGGTATCTTGCGGCAGCTGCAATTCTTAACATGATCCAGGTGCCATTCAATACGCTGATCTATTGTTGGATTCTCGGGCATTTTGTGCTTTTCATGCCATTCTTTGTTGAGTTTTGCTTTCATGGCTTAAAGTCCTGTTTACTATCTATCAATTTCTTCATAAAAATAGGAAGGCGGCCGTGAGTGTTTCATGCAATTTGTCATATTCAGAAAAATTTCAGCTGCAAAACTTCAGAATAAACTTTAGCTATTGACCTGCGAATTGTTTTGTTGTGGTTTTTCATCCCTAATGCCGAATTTTTTCAGGATATCTTCCATCAAACACCATTTTGTAAGGGAAGACTGTAAAAGGTTGACGCCCACAAAGGCCGTAAACCACAGCCAGTTGATATTTACATATACAGCCAGTAAAAGGCTGATGAGGATAAATGTACCGGCGATGCCACGTATGACTCTGTTTAGCATAATTTCTAATGTTTATGGTTTGTTGTTCATGGTTTGTTGTTTGTTTTTGTTCAAGAAAAATTCCCGGTAAAAACATGAACTTCCCTGAGTCTTGTTTCTTGTCTCTTGTTTAAATTGATCTTTCAATGGGTAAGACCACTGCCCGCACGGGATTATTGGTTTCCAGTTTTTCATTGTACTCCTTCAGGTACCTGAAAAGCTGGGTTATCTTTTCCTCTTCGGTAAAGGAGAACAACATGACAGATTCATTGCCGCCCTTATCCCCCGGAAACCAGCTCTGGGTCGCGACCAGGGAATTTCCGTTCTTGTAGCCATCAATTTCCGAAGAACTAAAGGCTTCAATATTTGCTTTTATGAACAGCTTAAGTACGTCTTTGTGGAAGGCGACTACGCTGGTAACTATTAGTAGTTTCATTTTTTTAGTGTTTATGGTTTATTTACTAGGAGAGCATCAAGTTCTTTTTACTCCCTTTGGTCGTTAGTAATTTCCTTCTTTTCGTAATTGTTCATTTTTTTGTTGTGCATTCCTCTCCCTTCGGTCGTCGGATGCAATAAAAACGAACCAAAAAAAGGACACTTTTTTGATAGGTGTTTCCAATTTTGCTCCCGCAAATTGGAACCGTGCTTCCCCGGCTAAATTTTCTCCAAGGCTTCAAAAATTTTTAACGCCGGGAAAGCACTACACTTACAAAAAAGAAACTACACGACATGTTCAGTATTTCATATTGTTCTTTCATTGTTGCTACACTTTCCGCCTCCTCCTGACACTTCGGGATAGGGCAGGGGTAAAGCAGAAAGAGATCTTATCTCAGTCATCCCACACCCCCGCCTCTCCTAAAGGGAGAGGAGCTTTAGGGGAATTTGGAATTTGGTGCTTGGAATTTGGTACTTTTAAAACCACTGTCCACAATTCCTAACTCCTAACTCATAACTCTGCACTCGACACCTCAGTTTCCCGTTTCTCAATAAGCTCAGTATTCTCCCTATCCACATACTTCTTCCTTTCGATCATATAATACACCAACGGCACTACTAAAAGCGTCAGAAAAGTGGAAACAATCGTTCCTCCCATCAGCGAGATGGCCAGTCCCTGGAAAATCGGGTCGAACAGGATTACAAAAGCTCCGATCACTACCGTACCTGCAGTCAACAGGATAGGAGTGGTCCGCACGGCTCCGGCTTCGATCACGGCCTGCTTCAAAGGAATTCCGTCTTCCAGTCGCAGGTTCACGAAGTCAATGAGCAGCACCGAGTTCCGCACCATGATCCCGGCCAGGGCGATCATTCCAATGAAGGAAGTGGCGGTAAAGAAAGCGCCCATGATCCAGTGGCCAAGTACGATCCCGATCAGGGATAGCGGAATGGCCACCATCATCACAATAGGAGCTTTGAAGTTCTGGAACCAGCCTACGATGAGGATGTAAATGATCACAATCACTCCCAAAAATGCAATTCCGAGGTCACGGAACACCTCCAGGGTGATCTGCCATTCGCCATCCCATTTCACCGTGTAGTCATCTTCATATTCCGGCTGCCCCATATATAGGTCACTGATCTCATAACCTGCAGGCAATTCGATCTCCTTCAGTTTTTCTTCCATTCCGAGGATAGCGTAAACCGGACTTTCCAGTTCTCCCGCCATGTCGGCCAGCACATACACCACGCGCTTCTGATTCTTCCGGTAGACGCTCTTATCCCTGATCACTTCTTTTGGCTCTACCAGGTCGGCAATAGGAATCATTTGTCCCTTTTGGGAAGCGATGTTGATCTGCATGATATCCTGTACAGAGGATTTCTCCTCTTCATCCAAAGTCAACACGATCCCTACCCGCTGGGTAGCTTCCTCATCATACAACTGCGTAATGGCTCTTTCTCCCAAAGCAGAATTCAGCGTGTAAACGATCTGCTGAGGTGCGATCCCGTACAACATCGCCTTTTCCTTATCTATCTCAAATTCATATTCTTTTTGATCGGCTTCTACCATCCAGTCGATATCCACCACGTCATCAGTGTTGTGAAGTATGGTCTGTATGCTGTCTGCCAGTGCGATCTGAGTTTCATAGTCAGGTCCGTAGACTTCCCCGACTATGGTGGACAACACAGGAGGTCCGGGCGGAACTTCCACCAGCTTGATATTGGCTCCATATTTTTCTCCTATGGCCTGAATATCGGGACGCAGCAGTTTTGCAATATCGTGGCTCTGCAGGCTACGGTCTCCTTTCGGCAGCAGGTTCACCTGAATATCGGCAGTGTTGCTCGCTCCACGCAGGTCATAGTGACGTACGAGTCCGTTAAAAGTAATTGGCGCAGAAGTACCAATGTATGTCTGGTAATTCACTACCTGCGGACTCTGGTTCAGGTATTGACCTACCTCTTTGGTCACTACGGCTGTACGCTCCAAAGTTGTTCCTTCGGGCATGTCGATCACCACCTGGAATTCATTCTTGTTATCAAAAGGCAGCATCTTCACCGCCACATCTTCCGTAAAGAACAGGGCTACAGATCCTAATAACAGGAAGGCAGTAAAGCCAAGGAATCCCCAGCGGATCTTCTTATTGTCTATAAGCGGCTCCTCAAAGCGCCTGTAGATGCGATAGATCATCGAATCCTCGATACCTTTTTCAGCTTCTTTTACAGGCTTTCCTTTTTTCTCTTTTTCACGCAGGAAGATGTAACCCAAATATGGTGTTATCGTAAGTGCCACAAACAGTGACAGGATCATCGCGATAGAAGCTCCAATCGGCATCGGGCTCATGTAAGGTCCCATTAATCCGCTTACGAATGCCATTGGCAGTACCGAAGCGATCACCGTAAATGTCGCCAGGATAGTAGGGTTTCCTACCTCGTTAATGGCATAGAGTGCGGCCTGTTTGAAGGGCAGGCGCTTCATCTTAAAGTGCCGGTGCATGTTCTCGGCAATAATGATCGAGTCATCCACCACAATACCTGTAACAAATACCAGGGCAAAAAGGGTGATCCTGTTCAGGGTGTAATCGAGCATATAATAGCTGAGCAGCGTAAGGGCAAAGGTGATAGGTACCGAAAGGAATACTACCAGTCCGCCGCGCCAACCCATGGCCAGCATCACAACAAGGGTCACAGCTATGATCGCGCCTATAAGGTGCAGCAATAATTCTCCTACTTTGTGCGAAGCGGTTTCGCCGTAGTTACGGGTCACTTCCACGTGTACATCTTCAGGAATAAGGTTTGTTTGCAGGTGTTCCACTTTTTCCAGGATCACATCGGCGATCTTCATCGCATCAGCTCCCTTGCGTTTGGCTACAGATAAAGTTACGGCAGGATATTCTGCGGGATAATTTTCCGAAGTATCTGTTGCTTGTCCATATCCAAAGGTCACGTATGACTTTGGGATTTCCGGCCCGTCCTGAACCATTGCAATTTGCTTCAGGTAAACCGGCTGATTGTTATTCACACCCACGATAAGGTTCTCCACATCCTGCGGAGATTCAAGAAAGCTTCCGGTGCTTACCAGAACTTCGCTGTCGTTTCGGTCAAAACTTCCGGAGGAAAGCTGCTGATTGGAAGCCTGGATCTTTTCAGCAACCCCTAGCATATCCACTCCGCTGGCAGCCATCCTGTCTTTGTCGAGCACCACGCGCAGCTGCCTGTTACGGCCGCCAATGGTTTTTACAATAGAAACATCTTCCACCTTTTCGATCTCGTGGCGCAGCTCATTGGCAATTTGGCGCAGCTGGTAATCATCATAATTTTCGCTCCACAGCGTAAGCCCCAGTACGGGCACATCGTCAATAGCCCGGGTCTTCACCAGCGGCTGGGTAACATTCGGCGGGAACTGGTCCATATTCTTCATGAGCTCGTTGTAGAGCTTCACATAAGAACGTTCAATATCCTCGCCCACGTAGAACTGCACGATCAACATCCCCTGTTCTTCCATGGAGGTAGAGTAGACGTACTCCATACCCGGAATATTCGAAACCATCTTTTCCAGGGGCTTGACAATGCGCTGTTCCACCTCGGTAGGGCTGGCACCCGGGTAACCTACAAAAATGTCGGCCATGGGCACGTCGATCTGCGGCTCTTCCTCGCGCGGAATTAAGAACGACGCATAAACTCCCACGATCATGAATACGATCATGAGCAGCACCGTCAGTTTCGAATTTATAAAGCCTTTGGCAATCTTGCCTGCTAATCCTTCTTTCATATTTTTAATATCAATTTGGGCGTGCCCCGCCTTCGCTTTGGCTTCGGCGGGTCGGGCTTTCGGCGCTACTCGGTAGCTGCCTCTATCCCTCACGCAGGTCTTACTCCTTTACACTAACTTTGGCTCCGTTGAACAATTTTCTGTCTGCCGAAACTATATAGGCCTCATCAGGATTTAATCCGCTAAGCACCTCTACCTGGTCTCCGTATGTTCGTCCCAGCCTAAGCCACCTTAACATGGCGGTGTTCTGCTGACTCACGGTATAAACTCCTTTCAGGTCTCCGCGGGTCACGATGGCCTCTGTGGGGATCATCACCGCCTCAGCAGTGCTTTCCTGCTTCTCCACCGGAAACCTCACTGTCGCATACATCCCCGATTTCAGATCGGCTTCGGTGTCTTCAAGAGCCACTTTCACTAAATATTGTCCGCCGGTATTACTTGCCGAAGTACTTACTTCGGCCACCGTACCGGGAACCTCCTGTTCAACAGACTTCACGATCACGTCCACTTTAGTTCCTGTTTCTATCTTCGAAATATTCGATTCCGGAACTCTCGCAGTCACCTCAAAATTCCCCGGTGCCTCTATGGCTAAAAGCGGCTGACCCGGATTGGCCATAGTGCCTTTTTCGGCAAATTTGTTGGTGATGACTCCGCTGAAAGGAGCACGTATGTTCACGTAAGCGAATTGTGAATTCACCTCATTTCTCATTTGTTTGGCTGCCTCCAGGCGGGCCTGCGCCATCTCGAACCGGGCGGTCTGGTCATCCATCTCCTTTTGGGAAGCCGACTGCTCCTCGTAAAGTGCCTTGAAACGCTCGTAATCTTTTTTTGCGTTCTTGTAGGCGGCTTCAGCTTCGGTGATACCCGCATTGACCTGGGCGCGTTTCGCCTGCAAGTCGGCATTGTTGATGGATACCAGCAGCTGACCTTTATTCACCTTATCTCCCACATTCACATGGATGTCATCAATAAAACCCATCATGCGGGTGCTGAGGTTGGCGCTGTTCACCGCTTCAATTTTTCCGCTGGCAGTGAGAAATCTGTCTCCCGCCCCTGTGGGTGTTTCAACCTGCACGGGCACTACGGGACCTTCATTCACCGCCTGCTTTTTATCATCGCCTCCACAGCTCGTCGCGAATAATCCCAGGGAAGCTAATGCTAGTGTGTATATGGTTTTTTTCATCTTTTTTGGTTCAAGGTTTAATGTTTAATGTTCAAGGTCTGTTCAATTCAAAATTCAAGGTTCAGGATTCAAGATTGACTTCTAACTTCGTAGTTCTACCTTCGTATTTCATAGGGGGGAGAAGGGTGTTCTTGTTTTATTCTCTTTTTCGTTTTGCCCCGCCCTAAAGGGAACCGAAAAAGCATTTTTAGAGTGATATTGGAATTTGGTGCTTGGTGCTTGGAATTTTCCAGTTCACTGTCCTCCGTCCTCTGTCCACTCTTTACTCCACACTCTCAGTTAAAAACTCTAAATATGCTACTGCATAGTTATATTCATAAACCGTCTGATAATACTCCAGTTGTTTTTCTGAAAACTGCGTTTCAGCACCTAAAAGATCTGTTGTTTTTTCAAGGCCTTGCTCGTATCGGTTGTTTCTTATTCGCAGGGATTCTTTGGATTGCTCCAGTGCCAGGCTGGTGAGCTGCAGCTTGTTCTCTGCATCCTCCAAGGCACGCACGGCGCGATTCAATTCCAGCTGACTTTGTTGTACGTGTTGTTCCAGTTCCAGTGCTGCCTGTTTATATTCGGCTTTTGACTGCTGGGTCTTTCCGAAGCGTTTGCTGCCGTCAAAGAGGTCCCAGGTCAAAGCGACTCCGGCAATATATCCGTTGGCGTCCCCCTGGAAGAGCTTATCGTCATACAGCTCATAGCTTCCAAAGGCATTAAGGCGAGGCAAAAATGACATTTTTGAGGCCGTGTACATTTTCTTTCGCGCATCGGCTGCCAGTTCCATGGCTTTGATGTCGGCACGGTCACCGGGCAGGGCAGGAGCGTTAACTGCATACATCTCCACGTTCAAAGAATCCTTTGGCAGCAACACCACATCTTTTGATTCGCCCATGAGGAACATGAGGTAATCGCTCGCGTTTTGCACGTTGCTCCTTGCGTATTGTAGCTGGTTGTTCACTTCGGTCACGCGGACTTCCACGGCCAGCACATCCGATCGCTGCAGGTAGCCCTGCTTGAAGTTATTTTCGGCCAGTCTCAGGTTCGCCTGGGCTGTTTCCAGCGCCTGCCCCAGTACACTTACCGCTTTATGGGCGAGCTGCAGCTGCATATAGGCTTTTTCGGTTTCGAGTTTCATGTGGTCCCCGGTGCGAACACTTTGCAGCTCGGTGGCCTGCATCTTGTTCTTCGCAGCGCCACGCTCCCAGAATCCGTCAAGGTTCACCAGCGGTTGCTGAATTTCCACCTTCGTAGCGAAATTGTCAATACGGTCGGGATCATTGAGCCGTGCCGGATCGAAATCCATTTGAGTGACACGCTCCTGGTTCAGTTTGGAACCAAAGGCCATAAGCGGATTATTGGTGGTCATCCCGGTGTGGGAGACGCTTATGTTGGGTAAAAAGACTGCGTTGGTTTGCCGGTACTGTGCGC
The DNA here is from genome assembly GCF_026109735.1 of Salinimicrobium tongyeongense. NCBI lineage: Bacteria > Pseudomonadati > Bacteroidota > Flavobacteriia > Flavobacteriales > Flavobacteriaceae > Salinimicrobium > Salinimicrobium tongyeongense. The sequence continues at coordinate 3,025,154 of NZ_CP069620.1, forward strand.
GGGCTGCCAAAAACTCCTGTTGGGAGATCTTGAGCTGCCTGTTGTTCTCCTGCACTCTTTCCAGCACCTCTTCCTTACCTATAGAAAGCATTTCCTGGGCCTGCAGGAGCAAACCAAAAAACAGTGCGGGTAGAAAGAATAGGGTTCTTGTTCTCTTCATCTTTTAATTTTTGATGAAGCAAAAGTACCCTTAGAGAAGGCGGTGGTCAGTAACTTTTGTTACCTACCAGTGTAGCATTTGTTACAGAAGGGTGGGTGACAGTGAGGAAGACATTGCAAGTTTGATGTTCAAAAATAATAAGTCTTCATCTGCCTTTACTAAGAAAAGTATGGCTTTTTAAAGCTGCGACCTTATCTACTCAGATAGACTGGAGTAGATTCTGAAACTTGTGGTGAATCCTGTCTGTGCTTTAGACATTATTCTGGATATTTATCTATTTATTTATTTCTCTTACTCCTCTTCTAATTAAGAATTTTATGATTGGATTCTGAACTTGATATGTCTTAGCACCGTTTTCAGTCTCACCGACGTAATGTACTAAGCCATAATTTTGAACAATCTTGATATAGCTTATTGCGGTGGGTGTACTCACCTTTGCTACATCAATATAATCCTTTGTTTTAATCTCCTCATTACCGATTTTGAGAATTCGATTCACATTAACCAAAATATCCTCTTTTGAACCTTTTTTGCTAGGAAATACCGCATAAAATTCAAAGTCTTTACAATATGTTAATTGCCCTTCTTGAATTGCTTCTTTTGAAATGGTAGAGGCTTCTGAATTTATATTGTTTTGAGTATCGTAAACCACTGATAGTTGTCGAAATAGGTATCTTGGAGAGTTATCACTTAATTCTATTAGATCATTAATATCGGATTCAGAAAAAATGTCGCTCAGTTGTACCCTATCATTGCTGAAGTGTTTTATACGTTTTGAGAGTATCTCTTTCAGTTTTTTATAGGACCAATTAATGTTGAACGGCTTGATTTTATCAAATCTTACCCCTAGTTCATCAAAATCACTTTTTGTAGCATCCCATAGTCCAATCACTATAGAGTAATTCTCAGATAACAATATAGTGGTGTCAGTTAAAAGTTCTTTTAGAAATGTTGTAATTGAGTCAATTCCTTGCCCAAGTTCAATATATTCATCAGCTCTATCGAAAAGAATAGTGGTTGTCTTAAATCCAGATTTATTAATAATTTTAGCCAAATCAAACCAAATGAGTTTAAGGGCCTTGGCATCTTCTAAAAATTCACTTGGGTTGTCAGATTTATTTATAGTTTCAAGTTCAATTTCCGGTAAGTAGTTTTTATACAAACCACTGGGATTAGTATCAGGAAGTCCAAATGACTTGCGTACAAAATCTGAAGCTAATTCGAGGCCACCTCCAATCAAAAGATTTATAGGCTTATGAAATATCTGGTTGTAAATATTTTTTAGCCTATTACGGGATTTATACTGAGTTGCCTTGTTGTAGTATTCTTCATACTCACGGATACTCAGACTCTTAAAAAATTCCGCTATTACAAATGCCAGTTTTTCTTTATCCTTTTTGTTTAATCTTTTAAGAAGATTGGGGTTTTTAGAAAGAGTTGCACAAAACAGTTTAACTGTTTCTGTAATCATTAGTTTAAGAAAATGCTTCTTGTTGTTTTTTACAGGAATACCTTCGAAATCATCTATAAGGACTGCAAATACGTAGTTTTCTTCTAATTCTCGTTTAAGCTTGTAAATAAGAGCTGTTTTTCCTATTCCTCGTGCACCTATAATGAATCTACTTCTATTTTCAATAATGTCCGAACGAAGACTATTGTAGTTATTGGGATAAATAAAAACGTCGTCAAGGAACTTTCTTTCTTGTTCAGCAGAAAAAGTTGAAAATGGATTTTTTTTAAAATTCAGTCTTTCGTATAACTCCATGTTCTTTAACTAATTTTATCTAACGATCTGGCTATTTATTTCCTTTAGCGCGATCATGTTTTACGCACAACATTTTACAGTTTTCGCGTTTGGTTTCTGGTTTTCCACTCAGTGTATAATCGTTATTTCTTTTTAAAGAGGGTAACGATACACTGGCGCTTCTGTAAAATTATTAAAATTCTGTTAAGGAGCAGCTACGGGAAACCGTAAATAAAATGAACAACGATCAGTTAACCAATGAACAGGAAATAGACAGTAAACTTTAGACAGTAAACGGTAGTTGTAAAGAAGCCCAATAACCAAGCCCCAAATTCCAAAGCGGAATTTAAAGATGAAGTAAAAAATTTCCAGGTATTAAAGAGATGGCAAAATAAAAAAGCCTTCCGAAGTAGGAAGGCTTATAAAATTAAATACTTCTATAACTATCTGGTACCAGCAACTTCTTTTTGCTGTATCAAAGCAGCGTTCACTGCATCCTGATCCAGTTTATTCCAGTTACCTGTAGCTGCATCAATCACCACCGGAATTACACCACCTAGAACGTCAAGAACTACCCATCCTGCACCTACTTTAGTGTTTACCACTCTGGTCACTGAATCAAAACCATTTTTTCTAAATTCAATGGTATAGGATTTGTCAGCTTTCAAATTCAATTCTACCGGAGTAACTCCCATTTTAAATCCGTTTACATAGACTTCAGCACCATCGGGATCTGAACTTAAAGTAAGAGGATGAGTTTTTTTGCCAAATAACGTAGCACAACTGGTGAAAGTCATACCTATAAATAATAAGGCAAAAAGTGATAATAAAATTCTTTTCATAATAATGAATTGGTTTAGTTTCCCTACTCATAGGCTTTTCGGGTATCGCCCGTTTTTTATGTGGGTCTTCTCCACAAAAATAATGAGAAGATTTTGTAGGGATAATCCTCCTAAAGAAATGCTAATTTATCACAAATTTTTGTAAAGCATTTACGGAAAACCGTAAATATATAATTTCGAAATCATGTTTTTTAAGCAACAGTCAGTATGATCTTAGAAAGTGGGATCTGCGGGGAAAAGTGATCAGTGGTCAGTGATCAGTGTTCAGGAATAAAAATCTCTTTGTGCTCTTTGCGGATGAGCTTTGCGGCCTTTGCGTGAAATTAGGCGGTAAGACTTTAGACGGTCGTAAATTAAAATTTCTCAGTCGCGAAAAGGCTCCTTCAAAATGACATTTTTGGCACCTTTTCTTTGTGCTCTTCTTTTTTGACTTTGAGAGCTTTGTGTGAAACCTTGTTCTCGATACAAATCGCCCCTGCTCTCGCAGGTTCGGATTTACTCGAACTGTCGGGTTTGGTTGTTCTGCGAATATCTGCGTGATCTGCGGGAAAAAGTGATCAGTGGTCAATGATCAGTGTTCAGGATGTACGTCCCTGATATAGGTTGACCATAAAATCAACTTACATGAAGTCAAATATTCGATTGCTCAGTAAACATCGGAAATTCTCCGATGAGTTCAAAAGACAAATTGTGAATGATTATGAAAGTGGCAGGTACAGTGTATTTCAACTGTCTAAGCTTCACGGAATGTCACGGTCTATGATCTATAACTGGATTCATAAATTTTCTACCTTTAACGAGAAAGGTTATAGAGTTGTAGAAATGAAAGACAGTAGCAGTAAAAAGATGCAAGAGCTGGAGGCCAAAAACAAGGAACTGGAAGCAGCTTTAGGGCGTAAACAGATACAGTTGGATTATTTAGAAAAGATGATCGAACTGGCTAAGTCAGAACTCGATATCGACATTAAAAAAAACTACAGCACCCCACAATCAACTGGTTCAGGAAAAACAAAGAAAAAGTGAGTTATTCCATGAATCAATTCTATGAAGGCATTGGGATCAGTAAACAAGCTGTCCATCAATATGCTAGAAGACAAAGAATTTTTGATCATCGTTTGATGGAATTAATGTCTGAAGCTGATGATATTCGTAGAGATCATCCTGGTTGTGGGGTGGAAAAAATGTACTATACTTTAAAGCCTGATTTTATTGGGAGAGATCGTTTTGTAGAGACTTTTATGCAATTAGGTTATCGTCTCAAAAGAAAGAAGAATTATAGACGCACAACCATTGCCGGTAATATCTACTATCCGAATAAAATTAAAGGAATAAAGATCAATGCACCTTCGGTAGTATGGCAAAGCGATATTACTTACTATCGGGTAGGAGACAAATTTTATTATGCAGTATTTATAATTGATGTTTACACCAAGAAAATAGTCGGTTATGAAGTCTCTGATCATATGAGAGGGACAGCAAATTTAAAAGCTTTGAAGATGGCTTTAAAACAAAACAAAGCTCCTAAGATCCATCACTCAGATCGAGGAAGCCAGTATACGTACAAATCTTATACTGAACTCTTACAATCAAATACGACCACTATAAGTATGGCCTTAAGTGCTCAGGACAATGCATATGCCGAGAGGATCAATAGAACAATAAAAGAGGAGTATCTGGATCACTGGAAGCCACAATCCTTTAGCCAACTCAAGAACCAGGTGAACAAAGCAGTAAAAAATTATAACACCAAAAGATCCCATGATCATTTAGAGAAAAGAAACCCTGAAGAGTTCATTAGTTATTGGTCAACCCTCAAAACAGAAGAAAGACCAATTATTACTATTTTTGATAATGAAAATTAATATCTAAAACCGGTCAACACTAATCAGGGAAGTTTAGGAATAAAGATCTCTTTGCACTCTTTGCGGCATCTTTGCGTTCTTTGCGTGAAGTTAGTCGGTAGACTTTAGACGGTCGTAAATTAAAATTTCTCAGTCGCAAAAATGCTCCTTCGAAATGACATTTTTGGAACCTTTTCTTTGTGCTCTTTTTTTTTGACTTTGAGAGCTTTGGGTGAAACCTTACTTCACTAAAAAATCTTTTTCCAGTAAAGAATAAATCTCGCTGTCAAGGAACTTTCCATTGTAGTAATAATTCTCCCGGAAGTAAGCCTCCTTCATAAAACCTATTTTTAAGAGGAGGGCGCGGGAGGTTTCGTTGGCGGGATTGATATTGGCTTCGATGCTGTGCAGCCCGAGCTCGTTAAACCCAAAAGAGATCACTTCACGCATGGCTTCTTTCATATAGCCGTGGCCCCAGTAGTCGGGGTGAAGAGTGTAGCCGATCTCTGCCCGGGCATTGGTCCTGTCGATCTTCCTTAAAATGATATCTCCCATATAGTTCCCGGATACAGCTGCCGTGATCGCCCAGAAAAATCCGGTTTTCTTTTCAAAGCTCTTCAGATTTCTGCGGATAAAAGCTTCGGAAGTCTCTATATCCTCATGTTTATCTGAATCCATGAACTTCATCACATCCTCATTAGACCGCAATTGCTGCAGCGCAGCCGCATGCTTCAACTCCTGCTTCCGAAGAAAGAGCCGAGATGTCTTCAGCTCCGGGAATTCCTGAAAATACTGCTCGTTGATCATAGGAGGATAAAGATAAGGTTAATCTGATTTTGAAGATGGGAGGATTTGAAGGTTTGAAAATGAAAATAATCGGGTTTGAGTTAAAGGCACCAGTGGCCATTTTAATTGTATAGCGTATATTGAATATTGAATATTGAATATTGAATATTTTATAATGTAGAGGCAGGAAGCAGAGATTTTTCAGTCGCTAAAAGGCTCCTTCGGAAAGACATCAACTTCATAAATTTCACTAGTGCAGGCATCAAATTCCAGGCTTTTTTACTGTATACAATATAATTGATAAGGTAATTATGAAGACCTTTAAGATGCTGCTTTTAAAAATTCCTTCTGAAAATGCCATTTTCAGAAGGAATTTTTAGAAACACCTACGCCTCGCAGCTGGAGCAGCTTACAATATTTGATACAAATTCCTTGGAAACGCTTTGGCTTCTTTGGTAGTACAATGTTTTTACACCTAGTTTCCAGGCTTCAATCAGTAGCTTGTTCACCTCTCTCACCGGAAGCCCTGCCGGGATGTTCAGGTTTAAACTCTGCGCCTGGTCTATAAACTTCTGGCGTACGGAGGCCTGCTGGATGATCTCTAACTGGCTTATCTCCTTAAAGGTCTTAAAAACGTCTTTTTCTTCCTGGCTTAAACTATTCAGGTGCTGCACGCTGCCGTGGTGCAGCATGATGCTCCTCCAGGTATCCTCATTGTCCAGCCCTTTTTCCTGAAGGAGCTCTTTCAGGTACTTGTTCTTCCGCATAAAGTTCCCTTTTGCAAGCCCCGCCTTAAAATAATTACTGCTGAAAGGCTCAATTCCCGGCGATGTCTGCCCCAGAATGGCCGAAGATGAGGTAGTGGGCGCAATGGCCATCAAAGTGGTGTTCCTGAGCCCGTAGCCTTTAAGCATTTCTGGTTCGCCGTAAATGGTGGCCAGCTCCCTGCTCGCCTTGGTGGCTTTAGTGCTAATGTCTTCAAAGATCTTATGGGTAAGGCCCTTGGCACGCATGCCTTCAAACGGGATCCTGTTCTTCTGCAAATAAGAATGCCAGCCCATGGCTCCCAAACCAAGCGCACGGTGATTCTTTGCAAATCGGTTTGCCGAAGACAGGTAGTAATTGCCTTCGGTCTTTGCAATAAATTCCTGCAGCACGCCATCTAGAAAATACACGGCCAGTTTTACGGCTTCAGTATCTTTCCACTCGTCATATAATTCGAGGTTCATTGAAGAAAGGCAGCAAATAAAAGATTCTTCTTCGGTAGAAGGCAAAGCGATTTCTGAACACAGGTTACTGGAATGTATGGTGAGGTTCCTGTCTTTGTAGACCTGCGGCTTAAACCTGTTCACGTTGTCTTTGAACAAAATATAAGGCAATCCTTTTTGCTGGCGGCTTTCCAGGACTTTCGCCCAAATCTCGCGCTTTTCCATGTCGCCGTCAATCATTTCCTGCATCCAGTAATCGGGCACACACACGCCGTTGAACAAATTCTGAATGGGATTCCCAATGTTTTTGATCTCGAGGAATTCTTTAATATCGGGGTGGTCAATATCGAGATAGGCCGCAAAGGCGCCCCGGCGCACGCCACCCTGTGAAATGGTGTCCATCGCGGTATCAAAGAGCTTCATGAAACTGGTGGCCCCGCTGCTTTTCCCATTGTCGGTCACGGCGCTGCCACGGCCTCGCAGTTCCCCGAAATACCCCGAAGTTCCGCCGCCAATCTTGGTTTGCATGATCACCTCGCCAAGCTTATGGGTAATGCCTTCAATATTGTCGGGCACGTATACATTAAAACACGAAATAGGCAGCCCGCGCTCGGTTCCCATATTTGCCCAAATGGGGGAGCTAAGGCTCATCCAGCCGCGCTCTATCATTTCGATAAATGCTTCGGCCAGCTCGGGTTTGTACAATCTCCTGGCAGCAGCATTGGCAATACGTTCAATGGCCGATTTCACGGTTTCACCTTTCAGCAGATAGCCGCGGTTAAGAATTTGCTGGCTCTCGTCGTTTAGCCACCAGAGTCTTTCGTTCCTGGTTTCGTCGCCAATCAAAGGCTGGGCTTGTACATTAGTTGTCATGGTAATTTCAGTTTTAATTCGGGAATTCGGGCTTACTTAAAACAGGTCGGCTGCGGTAATACTTTTATCGTGCTTGGTGTAATCTACCGGCCTTCGGGCAAAGAAATCGTCAAGGCTGTTGGCAAAGACCTCTTCCTCAAACCACAGCATGGGTTGATAATCTACTGCGCTCACGTTGTAGATCTTAGACATCCCAATGCTCTTTAAACTGTCATCTACGCGGAATTTCATAAAATCCATCAGGTTCTTTTTGTCGATATTCTCCAGTTTTCCGTTCTCGAAGATCCAGTCGAGGATCTCAGCTTCAACTTCTATGGATTTTTTCACGCTGTTAGTTAATTTCTGAATCATTTCTTCATCAAAATACTCGGGGTATTCTTCCCTAATCTGGTTGATGATATAGATACCGGCATTGGCGTGAATTTGCTCATCAACCGATGTCCACGCAATAATATTGCTGATGTTCTTCATCACACCTTTAAATCGGTTGAACGAAAGCACGATGGCAAACTGGCTGAAGAGGGAGACATTTTCAATAAGGATAGAAAAGAGGATGAGCGAAGACACGTAATCTTTATGGTCTTTTGCCCGGGTGTGTTCCAGGGCTTCAGATAAATACCTGATTCGGCTTTTAATGGCCGGCACTTCAATGACCTTTGCAAATTCGTTGTTGTAGCCCAAAACCTCAAGAAGCCTTGAATACGCCTGCGAATGCCTGAACTCACATTCGGCAAAGGTACTGCCAAGGCCGTTGAATTCGGGTTTTGGAAGGTGCTTGTAAAGGTCGCCCCAAAAAGATTTTACCGCCACTTCAATTTGCGCAATGGCCAGTAAACTCTTTCTCACCACATCTTTTTCACCGTCTGAAAGATAGGAGTGAAAATCCTGAACATCGGCTGTGAAATCTACTTCAGAATGTACCCAAAACGCCTTGTTTATGGCATCGGTAAAATCCAGGACCCCGGGATATTCAAATGGTTTGTAGTTTATTCTCTTTTCAAAAATGCTCATAACCTATTCATTTTGATTAAACAAAAGCCTAAAAAATAACCAATGGAAGAGAAGACAAGGGCCCCGAAATAAGACAGGCCAATCTGTAGAATTCCATGACAATTACTTTTTATGCGAAAGCAAAGTCATCGATCTGAAAAAGGTACTCTGGCTTGTAACCTAATGATTACTGACAGTTGCGCAACAGCTCATGATTTTCACATGATTCCCCTCCTAGAAAATATCCAGATCAACTATTCAATGTAAAATTAGAAAGAAACAGGCAGCAAACTTTTAGAGCCGCGTTTACTTATCAACACAGTTTTTCACAACGTCAGATTTTAAAAATATAGATACAAAGCTTTGCCGGCAGCGGGTTTGCTGTAAATGAAGTTGTTATGCTTCAGCAAGGGGTGCCAAAAATGGCATTTTTAAAACTGATTTCTGCGGAAGGATTCCGGTGGTTTCAGAAATCCCAAAAATTTCAGCAAAAACTGAAGCAGCATTGTAAAAAAAGAAAATTTTGTACGCCCAGGTGCCATTTTTTACATTTTGCGAAGTAATCAAAGCCTGGAAAAGCATCCTGCCCTTCAGCAGTAATATTTTTACTGAAAAAGGCAGGATTTTTTGGCATTTTTTCTATTCAGAAAAGAGTTTGAGCTGGTCTACCAGGCTGGTGAGGCTGTTTTTTGCGTCTCCAAAGAGGAGGAAGCAGTTTTCCAGCTCAAAAAGGCCATTTTGCACCCCTGCATAACCGGTGTCCATGCTCCTTTTCATCACCACCACTTTTTTGCTGAGGTAAGATTTGATAATAGGCATGCCATACACAGGGCTTTCCTCGTCATTTTCGGCCGCAGGGTTTACCACGTCATTGGCACCAATAATGAGCGTGAGGTCGTAAGATTCCATGTCTTCATTAACCTCGTCCATTTCTTTGAGATGGGCGTAGTCGATGTTGGCTTCGGCAAGCAGCACGTTCATGTGGCCCGGCATTCTCCCGGCCACCGGGTGAATCACAAAATCTACCTGAATTTCCCTGGCTTCGAGCAACTGCTGCAACTGCCCGCACAGGTGTTGCGCCTGCGCCACGGCCAGGCCGTAGCCGGGCACAATGGCGATCTTTTTGTAGCAGGTGAGCTCATAGGCCAGTTCGGGGATCGCAATTTCCTGGATATGCTGTTCCCGTACAGCCCCGGTTGCCGCCGCTTTTTTGAAGTTGCCCGAGAGCACTTTCAGAAAAGACCTGTTCATTGCCCTGCACATTAAGAGCGTGAGCAAAGTGCCCGCTGCGCCCACCAAAATTCCGCCTACAATCATCACGTAGCTGTGGTAAACGAGTCCGGCGAAGGCGGTGGCGATTCCGGTAATGGAATTCAGGAAAGAAATGACCACGGGCATATCGGCACCACCAATGGGCGTAACCAGGAGGAACCCGTAAGCCAAAGCCGAGAACGCAAGAATGTAAACGGCCACTTCCAGGCTTATTATTCCCGGGTTGACAAGCACTAAAACGGGCAGGAGCAAAAGGAGCACTAAAGTGGCCCATTTAAGGACAACCAAGCTGCTGCTGTTCACTTTCAGGTTTTTCCCCGATAATTTAAAATAGGCGGTGATACTTCCGGTCACTGCGGTGCCACCGGTACAAATTCCGGCAAAGAGGCAGAGCTGCACGAGGGCCGGGGCAGGATTTTGTGAGGCTTCCACAATTCCTATTAATAAGGCGCAGGCCCCACCGGTAGCGTTGAACAGGGAAACCATCTGGGGCATTTGGGTCATTTCTACTCTGCCTGCCACTTTTTTGCCCACAATGCTGCCGGCAAAGACCGCGAAAGAGAGCACGTAAAGATTGCCGGCGGGCATGTTGGAAGTAATTCCCGATGTTAGGCTAAGAACGAGTGCCAGGATCATGCCCGAGGCAGCTATAAGGTTGCCCGATTTTGCCCTTTTTGGCGAGCTCATAAATTTAAGGCCCAGCAAAAAGGATGAGATGGAAACCAGGTAACCCAGGAGGTAAATATTTTCCATTATTTATTCTTTTTTTTGGAATTGAACATGCGCAGCATCTTTGAGGTGATAAAAAAGCCGCCCGAGATATTTAAGGTGCCCAGGAAAATGGCCAGCCCGCCAATAAACAGGTTTAGATAATCTGTTGGGTCTATATGCAGCATCATAAGAATGGCTCCCACCACAATAACACCGCTAATGGCATTTGAGCCCGACATTAAGGGGGTGTGTAAAACGGCAGGAACGTTCGAGATGATCTCGACGCCCAGGAAGACTGAAAAAACTATGATATAAATAAGAGTAATGGTTTCCATGGTTTAGATATTTTTTAAATGATGTTGCAAACTCCTGTGTACAATAGTTCCATTCTCTATCACCGAACAGGCCTTTAACAGGTGATCTTCTGTGCGCTTGGAAGTGCACATGTGATGTATGAAATTGTAGAAGTTGTTGGAGAGCAGGGCCGATGCCGAAACAGGCAGCTGCCGCGATAAGCAGGAATCCCCAAGAATTTTGACCTGCTGGTGTTGCAGCAATTTTCCGCTGGAGCTTAGTTCGCAGTTGCCTCCCTGTTCGGCGGCCAGATCAATGATCACGGCACCGGGCAGCATATTGTCAACGGCAGGTCTATCTATGAGCACAGGAGCCTGTTTTCCAGGGATATTTGCAGTGCAAATCACCATTGAGGCGGTTCTTAAATGTTTTTCTATGAGGGCTTTTTGTTTGCGTTGATATTCTGCCGTCTGGTCTATTGCGTATCCCCCTGCGGTTTCAGATTCAGAACTGCCATAAACCTCAATAAATTTTGCGCCAAGGCTTTTTACGGCTTCCCCCGCACTTGTACGAACATCAAAAGTCTCTACCACGGCCCCCAGCCTTCTTGCGGTGGCTATAGCCTGTAAGCCGGCCACTCCGGCACCCAGCACCAGCACCTTTAAAGGCCTTAAAGTACCGGCGGCAGTGGTGAACATGGGGATGCTTTCAGAAAGCAGCTCGGCAGCTTTTAGCACTGCTTTGTAGCCGTTAAGGGAAGCCATTGAGGAGAGCACATCCATCTTTTGCGCGATGGTGGTGCGCGGAAGAAGATCGAGGCTGCTTACCGAAATTCCGGGTTTGAGGTAAACCTCCGTTCGCCCCGGGAAATATCCGAAGTTATAGATGCCCAGGAACTCACATTCCTGCCCAATTTCCTGCCCCTCATAAACCGAATTAAGGGAAGTGATGAAATTAGCTTCAGAAAAAATTTTATGGGCCGGCCTGGCTGTGGCTCCTGCTTCTCTGTATTCCTGGTCAGAAATATTGACCTGTCTTCCAAAACCGGGTTCAAAAAGTACATTGATGCCAAAGTCTTTAATAAGCCGCTTTACTTCTTTGGGGAGCAGGCATACCCGCGTTTCAAAAGCCGGTTCTTTTATTAAACCTATTGTTTTCATTAGTGAGTGAAAAAAATTAAGTGCACAGGAAAACAAAACCCGTACCCCGAAGAGGAGGGAAGCTGCACGTGTTTTTTAATGCGTTGAGAACAAGAGCTCCTGAAGCCGGGATTATTATTTCTTCGGAAGGGCTGCCGGTTCATTTTTTCCCTGACGGGGAGATTTGAACCAGCTTTGCAGCGAAATAAATCGTACCGGAAACGCGATTTTTACAGGGGGTACAGATCTTCTTTCCTGCTTTTAAAAATCTTATCTTTGATGATTTATCCCTGTTTATATTTTTTAAGATGCCCGGTACCATTTCAACCAAAATAGAGCTTCAGGAAAGGATCAAAGAGCTCAGCTGTTTGTATGAAATATCTTCAGTAATTCGCGATCACGAAGGCGAGATTTCAGCCACGCTGGAGAAGATTTCGGAGGTTTTGAAACAGGCCTGGAGATTTCCTGAAGACGCCGTAGTAGAATTGAAACTCAACGGTTTTCAGCACAGCACCGGAAAAATTCCGCAGAAAAATGTGGCGCAACAGGCTTTCATTTACACTTTTAGCGAAGTTAAGGGTGCCATAAAGATCTATTATCCGCAGGAGAAACACAGGGAAACGGCCTTTTTGCCTGAAGAACAAAAGCTGCTCGAAAAAGCCGCCCATGAGGTAGGCTCCTTTTACGAAAAAATAAAGCAAAAGGAACAGGAAGAGCTGTTAAGGCGCAGCATTCACCGCAACGACCGCCTGGCTATTTTGGGTGAAATTACCGCCGGCATAGCCCACGAGCTCAACACGCCTTTGGGCAACATTCTGGGGTTTGCCGAACTCATTAAAGAGCGGGCAGAGAATTCACAGACCAAGAAGGATATTGGCAAAATAATCAAAGCTGCAATCTACTCGCGGGAAGTGGTGAAAAAACTGATGTTCTTTGCCTGTGAAATTCCGCAGGAGATGAAGATCATCAAAATCCAGCCCATTGTGGCACAGGCGCTTTCGCTGCTAAAACCCAACTTTAAAAAAGCTGGCGTAGAATGCCATTTTAGAGTGGCAGATAAAGGGATTGAAGCACAGCTGGACCCCATTCAGCTCACCCAGGTGTTGTTCAACCTTTTGATTAATGCGCTGTATTTTTCGCCCCAGGGTTCTGCCATTGAAGTAAAACTGTACAGGAATGAGGCCAGCCTGTACATTGAGATCGCCGATGAGGGCCCGGGGATTAAGGAAGAGCTGAAATCGAAGATCTTTGAACCTTTTTTCACCACCAAACCCATAGGCGATGGTTCTGGGCTCGGTCTAAGTGTGGTGCACGGCATTATTAGAAGCCACAAAGGCAACATAGTGGCGCTAGACAACCAGCCGCAGGGAAGCATTTTTCAAATAAGTATACCTCTTAGAAATTAGAATATGGCACTTCATAAAGAAAACGTACTCATTGTTGATGATGATTATGACATGCTCGAATTGATTCATCGCAACCTTAGCGCGCTGCATTTTCACACCTACCGGGCAATCTCTGTAAAAGAGGCCATAGAGATCCTGAAGTCGTCGCGGATTGACCTTCTCATCACCGATTTGCAAATGCCGGGAGTGAATGGGATCGAGCTCATAAAATACGCCGATGAACACTATCCGAAAATGCCAAAACTGGTCATCACCGGATTCCCTTCGGTAGATGGGGCTATTTCGGCCATACGGTCTGGCGCGCTTGATTACCTTGTAAAGCCTTTCACCCAGGCCGAACTAAAATCGGCTATTGAGAAAAGCCTTCAGCATAGAAGAAGCGAAACCACCCACATTAAAAAAGAGAAGCCGGTGACCAGTGCTTATGCCGGGATGATAGGTTCTTCGGAAAGTTTCGAGGAAATGATAGACGTTATTGAGCGGGTAAAGGATAACCGGGCGACCATACTTATACAGGGCGAAAGCGGAACAGGGAAGGAGCTGGTGGCGCGGGCAATACATTATAAAGGCGCTTATGCGGCCAACCCCTTTATTGCGGTAAACTGCGGCGCCATTCCCGAAAACTTACTGGAATCTGAATTGTTCGGGTACGTAAAAGGGGCGTTTACAGGAGCAGGAGGTTCGCGGCAGGGGTTCTTCCAGGCAGCGGCAGGCGGAACCATCTTTTTAGACGAAATAGGAACGGCGCCCGCAAATGTGCAAACCAGTCTTTTGAGGGTTTTACAGGAAAAAGAAGTGAGAAGGATTGGGGCGCAGAAGTCAGAGAAAATTGAGTTGCGAATTATCGCCGCGACCAACAGCGATCTTTACCAGATGGTGGAAAAAGGCAGTTTTAGGCAGGACCTCTATTACCGGCTTAATGTAGTGAACATCACCACCCCGCCGCTAAGGGAAAGAAAAGAAGATATACTTCCCCTGGTTCAGAATTTCATTAAAAAATACGGAGTTGAATACAAGAAACCCTTTGCTGGCATAAGCGATAAGGCCATTGAACTGCTCACCAGGTATTCCTGGCCGGGCAACATCAGGGAGCTTGAGAATGTAGTGCAGCGGGCCATTATTTTGTGCGATAAAAATATAGATGTGGAAGAAATTCCGAAGCATATAAAATTAGCCGAACCTGCTGCGGTAGCTGATGTGCAAAAATCTTTGAAGGAAGCAGAGCGGGAGCATATTCAAAAGGTGCTGGCTTCGGTAGATGGCAACAAGACCAGGGCCGCAGAAATCCTTCAGATTGACCGCAAGACCCTACGGCAAAAGCTGAAGTAAATTCGGCATTTTTGAGGGGGAGTCATTAAGGTGGCGGGCAGTTTTTTTCTTCCGAATTAACTTTCAGCAATAAAAAAGGGTCTGCCAGCCGGCAGACCCCAAAAAGAGCTAATTAAACTTCTAAACTTTCGACTTTCTTTTTTTCAACTTTTTTTCCTCGAGTTTCCTTTGGATTTTCTCCTGCTTTTTAGCTTTCAAATCTATGCTTGAAGGTCTTAAATTTCCTTTTTTCATGATTTTGGTTTAAAAATTACACATCTTGTTTGCTGGGATGCACCTTTTACACTGGGATATACCCCTCGGGACAGCTCCCGGGTTGAAAAGGTGCTTTAAGGCAGAAAGATGATTTTAATTTTAAACCTGTTATTCATGATCTAATGAGCTGTTTTGAAGTTGATTTGCCAGGGTACTTTTTAAAAATGCTCCCGGGAATGCTGAACTTCCTGCATGTTTTCGAGTATGTATTTAAACACAAAACCTTTAACGATCTGAGACCTTTTTAAATGCTTCTGAAAAGAACTCTTTACATGCAGGTGTTCCTGAACGTACTGGTTTTCACACTGAACATCATCACATTCCCGAATATTTTCGGCCTTTAATTTATACTCCCTGAGCAGTTTGGAGTTTTGGCTGTTCATTTCGTGAATGTCCTGCAGCTGTTTTACCAGGAATTTCAGGTCTTCTACATTTTTTTCGCTTTTAAAGAAGGAACTCTTTTGGAGTAACCTTAAGTAGAACCCGATTTCCTGCTCCATGAAGCTCATATTCTCTTCCCACAGCTTTAGTTCTGAACTCATATTGAGCTTTAAAATTTCCTCATCTCTATAGTGGTTTTTCATTTCATTCATTACAGCTCTTCAAGTTTTAATTTTTTACCGGTTTGTTCTACCTCCAGGATTTGTATGGTTTTGGTGCCCATGGGGAATTCCCACTCCACTTCATCTCCCTGTGCATAACCAATAAGGGCCAGGCCCATTGGGGCGACCACAGAGATTTTGTTGTTCCTGATGTCGCTTTGTTCCGGCACCACGATCTGGTAGGTTCTCGTTACATTCCACGGACTTTGAATGGTAACGAGAGAATTTATGCGAATCACATCTTCGGGCATCTGGTTGTTATCCACGATCTTTACATCTTCCAGTTCTTTTTTAAGTTTGTTGAGGGAAGACTTGTAAGCTTTGTCTTTATAGTAAGACTCTGTTGATATCAGGTTTTTTAAAAGTTCAAACTCTTTCTTTTCAATTATGATATGCGAGTATTTCATAGCTTTCTCATTTATGGAAAAATTCCGCGTTGTACATAGGCCATTTCAATTCGGGCAATGGCGATGATATATGCCGCAGTACGCCAGTCTACCTTTCGCTGATCAACTTCAGCAGAAACATTTTTGAATACCTGCGTGATCTTCTTCTCAATTTTTTGCATCACCTCGTCCAGCTGCCACAGTTCGCCATTTCGGTTCTGCAACCATTCAAAATAGCTTCCAATCACGCCCCCCGAATTACACAAAATATCGGGGATGATGGGAATCCCTCTTTCCAAAAGAATGCTTTCGCCTTCATCATTGGTAGGGCCGTTGGCACCTTCAGCAATTAGTTTTGCCTGGATCTTATAGGCGTTATCTTCGGTGATCTGGTTGCCCAAAGCTGCGGGTATCAATACGTCGCAGGCCAATCCGAAGAAATCTTCAGGATCAATTTCTTTAGCTTCAGAAAATCCTTTTATAGAACCTTTTCTTGGCTTTGAGTGTTCAAACAGATTTTCAACATCAATACCTTCAGCATTAAATAAAGTAGCATGCGCATCCTGTACAGAGATGAGTTTTGCGCCTTCGTTCACCATAAAATGGGAGGCCCAGTAGCCAACGTTACCAAAACCCTGTACTATAAATGTCTTCCCCTGAAGGCTTTCTCCACGGGCCTCAAAGTACAATTTGATACAGAGGAAAACACCGAACCCCGTAGCCCTGTCGCGACCTTCAAGCCCGCCCGAGCCAATGGGTTTCCCGGTAACCACGTGCTGATTTTGAGAACGTTCTGAAGGCGATTTGGTCGACATATAAGTATCGGCGATCCATGCCATGGTTTGGGCGTTGGTGTTCACATCGGGTGCGGGAATGTCGTGCTCGGGCCCAATATTCTCGCCCAGGGCATACGTAAACCTGCGGGTAATGCGCTCCAGCTCGGGCAGGCTGTAATTCCTGGGGTCTATTTGAATTCCGCCCTTAGCGCCGCCATAAGGCAGGCCGGCCAGAGAGGTTTTCCAGGTCATCCACATTGCAAGGGCTTTTGCGGCATCTACATCTACGGTGGGGTGGTAACGCAGCCCGCCCTTGTAAGGCCCAAGCGCATTGTTGTGCTGCACCCTGTAGCCGGTAAAGATCTCCACCTCACCATTGTCCATTTTTACGGGAAAATGCACGATGAGTTCATTATTGGTGATAGCGAGGATTTTCCTGATGTTGGGGTTTAGATCAATTAAATCGGCTGTTTTATTGAACTGTTGCTGAACAGTTTTAAACATGCTTTGTTTGGTATCTTTTTTAGCAGTAATCATTTTTGTCTTATCTAAAGTGTTCACAATTAAATTTTCTTTCTTCTTTCCAGGTGCAATCTGTTCTATGATCACAGTTAAAGCAGAGGCCTTTCAGGATTTCGGGTGGTAAACTGTGGGCCAGCTCTGTTTCTTTAGAGTCGATCATTGTTTTTTCTAGCAGCATAGTAGTTTCAAATTTTGTTTTGCTCCTAAAAGACAAAGCCTGTGCCTACTTCAATGATTTCTGAAACTGAATTGTGTATTGATCTAAATATCAGTAAAATAGATTTGTTTTATGCTGAAGTGGAGGAAGGGCAGGGAGAGGGGGAATTACCCGGCCGGGGAGATTTGTACCGGTGTCAAAAAAGGCATTTTAGAAGTGCAACTTTCTATAAGCTGGATGTATTTTCAGAAAATACCTGAAGGAGGTTGCCCGGAAGGTTGGGGTAGAAAATACCTTTTGGAATATCAACATAAAGGGGCTCAAAAATGGCATTTTTGAGCCCCTTTATATAAAAATGTTCAGATTTTCTTTTATTACAAGCAGGTAATCTGCTGTATGCACTATTCTAAAGATGTGCTGTTATTTCTTCTGAAGTTGATTCAGAAATTAGTCGCAAAACACCATTTTTGAGAGGTATGAGCAAGCATAATTTCAGGATTGACCCCTAAAATGTATAACTGACGATCCCTTTTAAGAAAAATGATGTTCCCGGGGTAAAATGGATTTCTTCAACAGGTTCTGTTTCAAAAGAAAGTCGGGATGCTGTTGCAAACTGGGTTTCATTCCATTCAGTATCAAAGAGGTTCTGAATATTCACTCCAACATGCCATTTTTGAAACTCATATCCCAGATTGAAGTCAAAAACCGTATAGCCTTCGGCCACTATGCTGTTGTCTTCATTGGCAGGGCGCGAGGAGAGGTGCCGCATGTAAATTCCGGAGTAAATCCCCGAAGTTAAATCTACATTAAGACCACCTGTAAGGGTGAAATCTGGTGCCAGGGGAATGTAATTACTGTTGCCAGGAGCGTTTAGGGCGCGGGCAACAGTGTATGTGGCATCAAGGTTCCCGTACAGCCAGTTTAAGGGCTGGTACTGCAGGCTAAGATCTACACCTTTACGTTCGGTTTTGCCGCTGGGCTCCAAGATACCGGCATCACCCACGTAAACAAATTCCTGTTCGAGAAAAAGGTACCAAAAAGCTGTATTTATCATCATATTTGGTACCGGTTTCCAGATCATTCCCAGGTCGCTGCCGTAAGCTGCGGGTAAAATATTTTCTGAAGCTTTTCGCACTACCACTCTGGTGTCATTAGAATGAAAACCTTTACCTGCCTTCAGGTAGAGCTGTAAATTATTTTTTGCGTTATAAAGAAAGTTGAGTTTTGGGCTAATAATGCTCTTTTCTTCAGAAAGTGTTAAATATTCGGGAGCGAGACGATCGTAGTATTCAAAATTAAAGTGATCAACCCGAATTCCGGGGTTGATGGTCCATTTTCCGAGGTGCAGTTCAGCATTGATATAAGCGGCAAGATTGGTCTCGTTAATGTCGCCCAGGCTGAAGTAGGAGAGGGTAGAAAGGCGCTGGTAGGTGTGAGACAGTTCGTTCTCTTCGCTTTGATCATTCCGCAAACTGATTCCCGCCTGCAGGTCGCCGTACCATTTTTTAAAATTAAACCTGTTGTGGTATTCAGAATTTAACCCCAGCATGGTTCTTGTTTCCTGTTGTTTTATCTGGTCACCAAATTCGGGGTCTTCAAGGAAGAAAGTGAAGTTTGAGAACAACAGAAAATCATATTCTGAATAGTAAACTTTATTCCTGACCGAAGATTTTTCATTTATTTGATGATCGTATTCCACAATAAGGTTGGTGCGTGAAGTTTCGCCCCCCTCGGTGTCATCTATAGCGCCAAACCTGGAGATCATGCCGCTTTGAACCGCCCTTAGCGGAATTTGCCCCGAGGCATCCCAGGTACTGGAAAACTTTGAGATACTAGCTTTTAAAGAATTGGCTGGCCCTACCTTACCGGCATATTTTGCCATAAGGTTGATGCGGTTAAAGTTCTGCGGACTCTCAAAAGGGCCGTCTGTGGCAAGGTATTCTGATGCAAGGTAAAGGCTGTGGTTTTGCTTATTAAGCAGGCTGAACATTCCCAACAGCCTTTGTGAATTGAATTGTCCTGCTTCGGCTTTAATCAGGTTGTTCTCAAGCCTGTCTTTGGTTTTAAAGGATACAAAACCTGCAGTTGCAAAATTGCCTTTTTCAGTATTGTAAGGCCCTTTTCCAAAGGCAACCCCTTCAATTGTTTCAGGAATCAGGAAATGCAAATCGCTATAACCCTGGCCGTGCGCATGAGAGACGAGGTTTACCGGCATTCCGTCTACTCCAATGCTTATATCGGTCCCGTGGTCAATATCAAAACCCCGCAGAAAAATCTGTTCGGCTTTTCCACCACCTGCATGTTGCCCAATGATCAAACCCGGGACTTTTCGGAGTAGATCCTGGGAGGAAGTAACCGGATTGATGTTAATATTTACTTTGCTGAACACTTCCAGAGAATTAAGTCCGGGGGTGAGAACAACTTCGTTGATGAGGTTGAGCTTTTCCTGCAACTCGAAGGTATTTTTACCTGTAAGGGCTGTGAATGTGAAGCTTTTATAGCCAATATGGCTCACCCGGATGGAATCCCCGGCTTTGGCCTGCAGGGAAAATTGCCCCAGGGAAGAAGTGTGGGCGTGATTTTCGTTGTTCAGGTTATAGATATATGCCTCAGCAACAGGGGAATTGTTATGGTTAATTACAGTTCCCGTTATGGTTTGAGCTTTTCCGGATATAAAACTAAAGCTTACAAATAAAAGAAAGAGGATTTTGTAGGGGGTAGAAAGGTACATGCAACTGGTATTTTTAAAGCTGCAATTTTAACACATTCTTTGTAGTACAAAGAGTAAAATTCTGGAAAACTGAAAGATTTTTTTATAAAAATGGTTAGCTGGTTTTAGTTCAGGAAGTTAATTGCGGGCGAGGGTCTGGAGGGTTGATCTACCCAAAAAGCAAAAATCCCGCAACTTCTGTTGCGGGATTTTTTTTGCGGAGAAAGAGGAACTATCCAAAAACTCAGAAACCCCTCTATTTCTGTATCCTCCCAAGTCTTGGATTTTTACTGTAACCGAATTTGTAACCTTTAACTTTAATTTAACTATATTAATAGACAAATTTCAACCCAAAACTCGCCTTTAAAAACTTTTTTTAAAAAAATCTTATAACTTCTACCATATGGACCAATTTTTTAAACCTCTTCTAGTTTTAACATCTGTAGGGCGTAACTTCAGTTGCAGGACTGTTGCTGAATTCGAAAAAAGTAAGAAAATCCCTTGAACGACCATTCAATGCATGAGGGAAATATCCCTGAATATGGTTTTGCAGTAGTTACTAGTAATGGTATTAGGGACACTATAAAGTAGTTTTTCTAAATCATCAGGATTTTCCATTACTTTTTGTTTAATAGTTGAGGCCTTTTCTGATTCAGCTTGAAGTAAATAATATAATCTTCTGGAATTTTATTATAACCCGCATTAGAATAATACCAATGCGGGTTGTTATTTTATTAAGAAGATGATTTTTCACTTATCTGCCAATTACAAAAATTCGGCTGCTGATTTGTTCAAACTTTCGTCATAGTTGGCTTTTCCGGCATCCAGAAATTCCACAAATTCCTGTACGTCTAGATCATAGGCTCTTGGAGGAGAGAGTAACTCCTCATTGTCTCCAACCAGCGTGTAGTAAGGCTGCGCATTTGCATTAAGCTTCTGGATCATGAAATCCATATTTTGGGCACCAATGGTCTTTTTTATTTTTTTGTCGTAAACAGAAATATACCAATCTTTTCTGGGGAGTTCTGTTTTTTCATCGACATACAGGGCGACCACGATGTAGTCTTCTTTTAACCTTTTTAAGACTGCAGGATCACTCCATACAGCGGCTTCCATCTCCCGACAATTCACACACCCATGGCCGGTAAAGTCTATAAAAATAGGTTTATGTTGTTTTTTTGAGCAGGTAAGCGCCTGTTCGTAATCAAAATATCCTTTGATACCATGGGGCAGTTCGAGGAAATCATCGTACTTCGCCCGTTCACATCCTGTGGTAACAGCTCCCTGTTTTGAACTCACCTCTGAATTCACGAGTTGGAAATCATGGGTGCTCATTGGCGGCAGGTAACCTGCGAGTGCTTTTAAAGGTGCACCGAAGAGTCCGGGAATAAGGTAAACTACAAAACTAAATACTAGAATTGCACTGAGAATTCGTGAAATAGAAGTACTGTCCGATTTCTGTTCATGCGGAAAGATAATCTTTCCTAAAAGGTAAAATCCGAGCAGAGTAAAAATCACGATCCATAGGGCCAGATAAATTTCACGGTCCAGGAGGTTCCAATGATAAACTTGGTCTACCATACTCAGGAATTTAAGCGCGAGCGCGAGTTCTAGAAATCCAAGAACCACCTTTACAGTATTAAGCCAGCCGCCGCTTTTAGGCAGGGAACTCAGCCATCCGGGGAAGATCGCAAACAACGTGAAAGGAATAGCAAAGGCAGTAGAAAAGCCCAACATACCTATTAAGGGTTTAATTGCCTGGCCACTGGCAGCTTCTAACAGAATAGTTCCTGCAATAGGTCCTGTACAGCTGAATCCAACGAGAACTAAGGTAAAGGCCATAAAAAATATCCCGGCTAAACCGCCTTTATTTGCTTGGTTGTCAATATTGTTGACCAGTTTACTTGGTAATCTTATTTCGAACAATCCAAAGAAAGAGAGAGCAAATAATACAAAAATTGTGAAGAACAAAAGATTGGGAAACCAGTGGGTGCTTAGAAAATTGGCAAAACCAGCTCCAAATATTAAAGCGAAAACCGTTCCTACAAGGGTATATATAGCTATGATAGAAACACCATAGATAGCCGCATGCAATATTCCCCTTGAGCGGCTACCGCTGGATTTTGTAAAGAATGTAACGGTCATGGGGATCATTGGAAAAACACAGGGAGTAAGCAGGGCTGCCAGTCCTGCTCCAAACGAGATGAGGTAGAAGGCCATCAATCCCATCCATCCTTTTTCTTCTTCCACTGGTTCGAAGGTGTTGGTAAAGGGCTCCAATTCTTTAAGAGGAGGTTGACCTGAAGAGTTAGAAAGGTTTGCGGCATTTGCTGCTGCACCCGCTTTTTCTCCCGAAAGGTTGATGGAAAATTCAGTTTCATAAGGAATACATTGCCCTGTAACATCTGAACAGATCTGGTAAATTACCCTTCCGGAAATTATCGGGTTTTTATCAATAAGTTTGATTTTATGTTGAAATTCAGCCTTATCGGTAAAATAAGTGACATCCCCTTCCCAAATTTCTTCATATTTTTTTTTGGGATCTACCGGTATGATCTCCCCAAAAAGTTCAAATTTTCCGGAAGGATCAAAACTGAATTCTGTAAGCATTGGCCCCAGGTCGGGATCAAAATCACTAGAGTACATATACCAGTCTTGAGGTATATTGGCAGTAAATGTTAGAGTAACTTCATCTTGAGGTGCAGCATTATCATTATCGGCCTTAACCTGCCATTCTGGTGCTTCCTGCACCTGTGCTACATGAGGAAGAAATGAGACTAATGCCAGCAGGAGGCTCAAATATATTTTTTTCATGAATTCTTTTTGATTAAAGGAAAGGCTACCCGGTTAGGGTAGCCGTTTCTCTATTGAAGCTCGGTTAAAAATTGTTTGAAATCTTTTGTGTAAAAATCCCCCATCCCTAGATGGGTAAGTGCAAGGTTGCCATTGGCATCGATCACATAAGTAGTGGGAATACTGCGCGTAGAATACATTTGAGGTATTGGTCCTGCAGCTCTATAGATCTCAAAATCGTATCCTTTTCTTTCCTTAAACTTTTTAGCTTTCTCGAAATTTTGATCTACCGAGAGCATTATAAATTCGACATTATCGTCTTTCACATCCTGGTAAAGTTTATTAATTCCAGGCATCTCAGCAATACATGGAGGACACCAGGTGGCCCAGAAGTTTAGAAAAATAACTTTTCCACGATACTGTTCCATATTAACTTTTTCACCTTTGGAATTTATCAGGTTAAGGTCCAGAACTGCTCCTTTGGCAGGAGTTACCGAAGCAATATCAGCTTTATCTTCAATTTTTGGATCCATAATTCCGGTAGCCAATATACCGCGTTGCAGGAATCCAAATACCTCTGTGTGGAGGCCGGTGACAAAAAGTCCAATTATGACTGCTCCTATAATTCCGTATTCTATTAAATTCTTTTTTAGTTTCTTATTCATGAGAAAATCGTTTTTGATTGATTTTATAGTTCAATACTTAAGTAGCCCTTCTTTTGTAATTCGAAGTTGTATAGAATCCCGTTTTCCACCACCTTTAAACTCTGGTGCAGTTCTTCGTGATCTACTCCAAACTTCTTTAGGGAAAAACCACATGCATTTATGGTGACATTTGCCTGCCCGGCCTGTGAGATGAAATCCTTCACCATTTCTTCATTGGTGAGGTTTTGAACAGCCTTACCACAAACTACTACCTGGAAATCACCAAAGTGATGTCCATCTTGTTTAGCTAGTTCCTGTGCTGCTAAAAGAATAGGTTTTAATTGAGGGATTTGTTTGGTGAGAACCACATAATTCGATTTCCCTGAAGCCCTTGTTTGAGCTTGGGTACTAATTGTAAAAAGTGCAAGCATGATTAATATGCTGCTATAAAAAATATTTTTCATGATTTGTTTTTTTAGGTTTATTGAAGTCGTTGATTATGAAGAAAATGAGCCCGCCCATAATGGCGATGTTTTTAAATAATGGCCCCAGAGTCGTAATTTGTCCTACCTGAATAGTTAATGTTATAGGAATAAGTACAACAAGTAAAATTAATGCTGCCCATCGGGTTCTGAATCCGATAAATAAACTTATTCCAGCCAGGAGCATTACTATTCCGGAGGCGATTACCATAAAACTGGGTTCTCCAAAAAAATAGGCTATACCTTTAAAATGGGCTTCTTCTATTCGTCGCAGTGTCTGTTCCAACCTGAGCAGATGGCTTGAACTCGCCACCAGGAATATCCCGCTTAACATCACGCGGAAAAGTTGTACCGAACGACTGCTCACTAAGTTTGTAGTGGTCATTATGGTCTTTAATAAAATGAAGAGATAATGGCTGTAAAACCGGTTAAATACCAGATTTTTAGCCGGAAAAATTATTAGGAAATAAACTTAAACCTTTGGAGGGGGATAGAATTTATCGCGGGAGATTGGAAAAATCTCTGGTGGGTGGTAACTGTTTTCTTTGAAGTGTTTAGCAGTGAGTGTTTTGAACTCTTCTTCAGGCCTAAAGTCAAAGGAGACATGACATAGATAATCAAGTTCAACATGAGATGTAATATCGGCGTGTGTGAACTCACTATGTGACCCTTCAGTTAATTGCTGTTTTAGGCACATCTTATTTACCAAGGTGACTTCAGAAGCCTCCAAAATGACCCCTATAAATTTAGCATCTATCGACACAATCTTTCCAAGGAAAAGAAGAATAAGAAAAGCCGCTATGAAGTTTTTAAAACCCATGAAGGGCAAAATTAGGATTTTTATAAAAACTTCAATGTTACAAAAGTTACATAACTCAAAGATAGGAGTGACCAGGTAGAAGTAAATAAATAAATTTATTTGAATATTGCTCCTAAATGATTGTTTTTATAGCTTTTACTATTCATAATTCATTATTTGCAATCCTAAAATCTTAAAAAATATAGATATTTTATTATTCCCGTTGAGTCAATTTTTTAACAAAAAATTATTATATTCACTGAATATCTAATCAACTTTATGAAAAAAATAATTCTTTTATGTTGCGGAATTTTTATGTCCGCCCAGGCTTTTTCTCAGTCTGCTGATTTTGGATTGACTGCTGGTTATTTAAACTTGAATGTTTCTTCAAGCTATGAAGGATTCAATGCTTCGGTTAGCGAATCTGGTTTTTACCTTGGGGCATTTGCTGATTTTGATTTGTCTTCCGATTTTTCTCTGCAACCGGGTGTAAATTATGGGAAAGTCCAAGATTCTGAAGGTATCTTGTTCATCCCTGTTTTGGCTAAGTATTATGTTGGCGACTCTGCATTTAATCTCTTGGCAGGACCCCAGGCCAGTATTATTTTGGAGGAAACAGGAGATGAAATAAATGCTTTTGGTCTGGATGTAACATTTGGTGCTGGATTCGATATCACAGAAGATTTTCAGTTGCAGGCGCGTTACTCCCTGGAGCTAACAAACCGGATTGGAGATGTAGAGGGGATGCCCAGTGATGTAAAATCAAGAGTTAATTCTCTGACGATTGGGTTGGGGTACAAATTTTAAAAAGATGGTATTTTAATTAATGGCGGGCTCAAAAGTCCGCCATTTTTATTTCATAAAGCTACATTCCTTAGAATGTTTTGCCATAAATAACTACCAACTATTTTAAATGACAATTTGTAAGGGTTATTCTCATTTAATTTAAGATTCCTTTTTTTCTCACAGAAATGTACCTTTTATTAATGCAAACTTACCATTAGTATCAACTCCTCCAGTTTAGAAGTGGGAGGTACCGGGTCTTCTAAAATAACCAAAACCTGCATTATTCAAAAGAACTTTCCTTAAAATAAGAAAAGTTCTTTCTCCTAGGTCATAAAAAGCGAGTTCGTCTTCTGTTAAACCGGGTTGCCTGGTCCTGATGTCATCCTGCTGAAATTCATTGGCGAGGTCCAGCAAATGCTTGATGGCGGCGATGGAATCCAGTGAATTTCTGTGGTAGTTGCTCAGCACTTTTTCCAGCTCTTCTTTCAGCTTTCGCATCCTGCGGATGTTCTTGGGCATGCGCACCCGAATCTCATCGTTGATGATCCTGGCAGCAGTTCGACTTTGATATTCTCGTCGCCTTTTTCCTTTACAATGGCCTGGAACCTATCGTCTACTATTGAAATATCGATCTTATCCAGGTTGAACATTATTGCCAGGACTACAATTTCCTGTGATGCGATCGCTCTGAATTATCCGGGTGGCTATTTTCTCGTGTTGCTCTTCATTTAAGGACATTCTTCTGGCCATTTGAAATGCCATTGCCTTAAATGCAGTGGTATCCATAGTCAGTAATTGTTGGTTATATGGTGTGTCATAATGAATAACTGAACTATCATAATTTGGTATCATCAAAGCTCCCATAGCAGGAAGGGCACCAATAAATATTAATTGGGAGATTTCAGGGGTTTTGGTGGCAAGCCAAAGCCCCAAAGTACCACCCATACTTTGACCAATTATTATAGGGTTATTTAGATTATTTTCGTTAATATATTGTAGAACATCCTGTTGAATTGTCTCCAGCCAGGGAAAGTCTATTGGAGGCACCTCTCCAAAACCGGCAAAGGTAAAAGCATGTACTTCATAATCTTCAGACAAAACGTCAATAATTGTAGTAAATGCTTCCGGGGTACTGGTAAAACCAGGGAATATCAGTACCGGTTGTCCATTACCCTTTATACTGATATTGAAACTTTGTTGGGGAAAAGCCTTTAGGCTTAGAACTAATAAACTGAGGCAAAGTAAAATTTGTTTCATTTTTAAAATATTTATTTTCTCTTTAGATGCATTTGTTCTAGAATGTTACATACCCGTTTTTATTTCATACAATGACTTCTTATTAATTGCTCTTCTTGTTCAGGATTTCATCCCGGACCTCCTGGAACCAACTGAAATTCGTATTTCTAACTTCGTAAAATATACCTTCACTTTACCTCTAACACTAAAAGATATTCGGGGCCTCCAGATAATGGGTAGCCTTCAATTTTTTTGGCAACTATAGTAACCTCTTCATCTAAATAATCATCCAGGTTTACAGCCTCACTTTTTAGCGCGTAAAATTTATCACCTGCAATAGTAATGGTATGGGTGCCATACTGGTAAGAAGTAATTCCCTGCTCCTTGATGGTGCCGGTAACCTCCATGGCTTTTTCATTCACTTCAGCCGAAGTTTGATTATCCTGCTTACTCTGGCTGTTGTTGCAGGTTTGAAGCGATAATAATAAAGTAACTCCCGTAAAAATAATAAGTGCTAATTTCATAAGTAGGTTTAAAGATTAGTCTTCATATAGTTTGAGGCGATTTTGCAGCTGCCTCACTTCTTTTTGTAGGCGGGAAACCCGATCAAGTAAATGGTTTATGGCCTCTATACCTTCCAGGTTGATATCCAGGTCATAATGCAGGCGCATCATACGTTCCAGTTCCCTTATTTGTTCCTGTTCTATATATTCATTTTCTTCAATAATCACGGTCTCAATTAGTCCGTGCTCTGTGAGCGAATGTATAAACGAGTACTCCAGTCTATGGCAGTTACAAAATTCTATTATTGAAATATATCGATCATCCATTTTTCCGCAGTTTTTTCAGTTCCTGTAAAAGTTCCTTTTCCCGGGCACTCAGGTTTGTTGGGATCTTCAGTTTATACGTGATAAACAAGTCGCCAAATCTGCCTTCTTTTTTATATACCGGAAATCCTTTTCCTTTCAGCTTTACGGTAGTACCATTTTGAGTTTCGGGTTTTACGCTAAGTTTTACCTTTCCGTCAAAAGTATCTACCATGAGCTCTCCTCCCAGAATAGCCGTGAAGATATCCAGCTCCACGTCTTTATAAAGATGCTGGCCTTCGCGTTTAAACGAGCTGTTATTATTTATGCAAAAAGTTAGGAGCAGGTCCCCGCTGGGGCCGCCGTTCATTCCTTCGCCGCCATAGCCTTTAATCCTTATGGTTTGCCCGTTTTCCACTCCTGCAGGAATGGTGAGCCTGATGTTCTTTCCGTTTACGTTAAGGGTTTGTTTATGGGTTTTGTAAACATCGCTGAGGTTAAGCTGCAGCTCGGCGTTGAAATCCTGCCCTCTAAAACGCGTGGTTCTCTGCCTTCCGCCCGCAGCTCCTCCAAACATAGATTCAAAAAAGTCTGAAAAATCCCCTCCTTCAAATCTGCCGCCGCTAAAACTTTCCGCACCTCCAAAACCACCGGTGCCTCCCCCAAAACCGCCACCGGCCTGCCGCTGATACTGCTGCTGGGCTTTCGCTTTTTCAAACTCTTCGGCATGTTGCCAGTCTTTGCCGTACTGGTCGTATTTTTTCCGCTTTTCGGGGTCTATCAACACCTCATGCGCCTCATTGATCTGCTGAAATTTCTTTTGGGCAGCGGCATCATTCGGGTTGAGGTCGGGGTGGTACTTTCGGGCCAGCTTCCGGTAAGCCTTCTTAATATCACTTTTAGTAGCATTCTTATCCAGCTCTAAAACCTTGTAATAGTCGATAAATTCCATAGGTTTTTCTGAAGTTTAAAAATCCTGTGCTTACTTAAAGATACATATTTCAGAAAAAACAGCGAAGGCCTCTCTCATTTATTCCTTCGGAAAAATACCTTTCAAAAATGTCATTTTTGAGTACCCTCCTGAAAATTTATTTGTTTTTGAAGTTCCTTTTCCTAATTTTAAAAAATGGAAAATCTACAATTACGCAGCTTTGCCGACTATAAAAAGGCTTACAAAAAGAGTATAAAAGATCCTGAAGCTTTTTGGGATGAAGTAGCAACTACCTTTACCTGGCAACAAAAGTGGGATAAAACCCTGGAATGGGATTTTAAAACACCCGAAGTAAAATGGTTTCAGGGCGGAAAGTTGAATATCACCGAAAATTGCCTTGACCGTCACCTGGAAACCCTGGGGAATAAAACCGCGATCATTTGGGAACCTAACGACCCCGATGAAGAATCACGCTACATCACTTACCGGCAGCTTTTTGTTAAAGTTTCCCACTTTGCGAATGTGCTTAAGAACAATGGGATCAAAAAAGGGGACAGGGTGTGCCTTTATATGCCCATGATCCCCGAACTGGCCATTGCCATGCTTGCCTGTGCCCGTATTGGTGCTGTTCATTCTATTGTTTTTGCCGGATTTTCCAGCTCTGCCATTGCAAGGCGAATCAATGATTCAGATTGTAAGATGCTCATCACGGCAAATGAGGTCTACAGAGGTTCCAAAAAGGTGAATTTGAAGGAGATGTGCGATAAGGCCCTTGAGGAAACACCCGGGGTGGAAACAGTGATCGTTTATCGCCGTACTGTGGAGCCAACCCCTATGAAAGAAGGACGCGATAAGTTTTGGTTTGATGAGCTGCAAAAAGCCGAAAAAGAATGCCCGGCAGAAGTTATGGATGCCGAAGATATGTTGTTTATACTTTATACTTCGGGCTCTACGGGCAAACCCAAGGGTATGGTTCATACCGTTGGCGGCTATATGGTGGGCACCACTTACTCCTTTCAGAACGTGTTTCAGCTAGAAAAAGATGACGTTTACTGGTGTACTGCCGATATTGGCTGGATCACCGGCCACTCCTATATTATTTACGGGCCTCTGGCTTCTGGTGCTACAACCGTAATGTTTGAAGGTATTCCAAGTTATCCCGACTACGGAAGGTTTTGGGATATTGTAGATAAAATTAAGGTCACTCATTTTTATACGGCTCCAACTGCCATCAGGTCTCTGGCCAAACAACCACTAAATTTTGTGGAAAACCATGACCTTTCTTCCCTCAAGGTATTGGGCAGTGTGGGAGAACCAATTAATGAGGAAGCCTGGCACTGGTATAACGATAATGTTGGGAAAGGAAACTGCCCTGTGGTAGATACCTGGTGGCAAACCGAAACCGGGGCTATCATGATATCGCCCCTTGCCGGTATTACGCCCACAAGACCAACTTTTGCCACGCTGCCACTACCGGGCGTACAGCCTGTGCTAATGAACAATGAAGGGGAGGAGATTCCCAACACCACCGAACCTGTTGAAGGAAGGCTGGCCATTAAATTCCCCTGGCCCTCTATAGCCCGTACTATTTATGGAGATCATCAACGCTATAAAGATGTCTATTTTTCGACTTTTGAAAATAAATATTTTACCGGTGACGGGGCTTATCGCGATGCTACTGGCAACTACAGGATTACCGGTAGGGTAGATGATATTGTGATTGTTTCGGGGCATAACCTGGGAACTGCCGCTATAGAAAATGCGATAGATGAACATGAACACGTGGTAGAAAGTGCAGTAGTTGGTTTTCCTCACGATGTTAAAGGAAATTCGCTCTATGCTTACGTGATCTTATATGACAAAGTGGAGCCTTCGGAAGAACTGGAAAAAGAAATCAAGGATATCGTTTCTCAGACTCTGGGACCAATTGCCAAACCTGAAAAGATCCAGTTTGTGAGCGGACTTCCAAAGACCAGGAGCGGTAAGATCATGAGGAGAATCCTGAGAAAAATTGCCTCTAATGACACCGATAATCTTGGAGATACTTCAACGCTGCTCAACCCTGAAATTGTAGATGAGATTATGGCCGAAGCTAAGCATGATTAAATTGGCTTAGAAAAATTATCAAATGAACAGGGGGATGATTTTAAGGATCAGAGCTTTAGAAGTTCCTTTAATTTCATCTCCTTGTTTTTATCGAGTTTCCCCAGGATCTTTAGGAAAGCTATTGCAGTTATGAATGCATCACCAATAGCCGTATGCCGGTCTTTTACATCTATGATAAAAGCTTCGGCAATTTCGTCGAGAGTATATTTTTTCTCTTTATTGATAAGGTTTGAATTTAAAAGCGTCTTCCGGTAAAGGTATCCTGTATCGAGAACCTGATTTTTCAATTTTGGAAGCTCCATTCTTTTTAAGGCCGAATTGATCATGTTAATATCAAAATTAGCATGATGTGCCACAAGCACTGCATTTTCAATGTATTTTAAAAATGCCCTGAGGGCTGCTTCTTCAGAAAGGCATTCAGCTTTTTCCTCTTTCAGAATTCCGTGGATCTTTACGGCTTCGGGGTTAAATTTTTCCTGCTGAAGATAATGCTCAAATGTTTCAGAAACATTTAATTCGTTCGCCTGAAGTTTTACTGCGCCAATGCTCAGGATGCGGTCTTTTCTGTAATCAAAACCGGTTGTTTCTGTATCCAATACTACAAAAGTAGTTTGAGACACCAAGGCAGGCAGTTCCTCCTGGAATTTCGCCTCATAAGCCTTCCAGAATTCAGGATAGTTTGGCCTTTCCTTTTTGAATAAATTAAACATAGGCCTTGACTTCAAACCGAACCTTTATTAGGTCCTGCACTTCTTTTAAACTTCTGAAACACCTTTTTAGTTTCATCTTTTCTTCCTTGCTAAGCTGGCCCAGTTTAATGAACCTGCCGTTATTTCGTTCCCTGATGCCCTGCTTGGTACGAAACTTCAGAAGGGCTTTAGATGCAAATGAGCAGGCGAGATAAAGTTCCCTGTTAGAGGGCTCCAATTGTGCCAGTTTATCAAATCTTTCTGAAGTATTGCTCAAATTCTTTACTTCGTGCGAAAGTATCAAAAGCCTTCCCGCATCGGTAAGCGGAGTTATAGCCCTCTTTTTAATATCAAAAGAATCTTTGTTTTCTCCATCGTGTTCTACTACAAATTGCCTGAAAAAACCAAGAGGCGGCGGATTTCTTAAAGTAGCCTCAGCAAGCGCCGAAGTGAACCTTTTGTTGTTTCGGGACAATTCAAAAATATGGTCAGACAATGC
This sequence comes from Salinimicrobium tongyeongense, assembly GCF_026109735.1. Taxonomy (NCBI): domain Bacteria; kingdom Pseudomonadati; phylum Bacteroidota; class Flavobacteriia; order Flavobacteriales; family Flavobacteriaceae; genus Salinimicrobium; species Salinimicrobium tongyeongense. Next base: position 3,056,928 of record NZ_CP069620.1, read on the forward strand.
ATTTGATACTTGAACATTTCCGTAAGAAATGTCAAAATCAAAAAAGATTGAACTCAGTAACAATTCGTCGCTTCCTGCACTAGTAATCCATTGTGCCACCTGTTCTTTCCATTCTGAAAGGCTTTTACACCACTGTTCATTCTTCGCCATGGTGTTCACCGGGCAATATTCATAGCCAATGATACTCAGGCGTTTATTTACCTTTTTTGCCAGTTCGAGGAAATATGCTTTAGTGGCGGCATGATCCTGAGCTGCGACATCTGCAAAAATAATGGCATTGTCCTGGTCGGTTTGCAGGAGCTGTTCTTTCCTGCCCTGGCTGCCTAGCGATAGCCAGGCAAAGTCGGTTGGGGGAGGAGCGGGCATTTTTTTGATGCACCTTTCGATGATCCTTTTAATGGTGGCGTCATTCAGCTCAAAAATGATCTTTGAGATGAGGTTGAGGGGAATATTGCTTTCAAGGTATCCTCTTAACAACAAAGTAATTTTATTCCGGATCTTCTTGAGTTCATTGGTGCTGTTGGACCGCTGAATAGCCTTCATAAGTATGGAAGGGTTGTTCCCTTCAGACAGCATGATGTTATGAGCAGAAAGAATTCCCGTCACCCGGGTGTTTGGCGTACCATCTTCAGTAATACAAATATGGTCAATCCCGTGCTTCATCATCGTGAGCTGGGCCTGCGAAATGGTGATGCCTTTTGAATAGCATATCACGGGAGAACTCATAATTTCTGAAACAGGAACAGCTTCCAGGCTCATTCCGTTAGCGACCAGATCCCTGAAATTTTCATCGGTAACTATCCCCACCGGGATGTTGTCTTCTACAACAACTAGTGAGCCTACCATTCTGGATCTCATTTTCTGGGCTGCTTTTTGAATAGTAGTGGCAGGAGAAACGGTGACCACTTTTCGTGTAATGGGGGCGGGTTGTAATTCAAAGAGGTTTTGAGTGCCGGTTGCCGGTGTAATTGAGGTGAGGAGTTTGCCTTTATCTCCTGAAGCATATGGATTCCTGGTGTTGGAAGCAAAGCTCTGCAATAGGAATTCTCTTACTTTTGGATGGTTTTCAGCAATGGGTTTAAAGATATCAATAGGGATTCCATACAGGATAGATTCTTCATCGGCGAGTGTCTCTAGTAGGTAATTTTCTTTGGCGAACAAAGGCCGCAACCCAAAGATATCACCTTCATCACACTTATCTATGGTCTCAAAAATGCCATTTTCGGGCTTTAATACTGAAACCGCTCCTTTATTGACCACGTAAAAATACTGATGCTGTTCTTCTCCGGCTTTAAAAATGCTTCTGCCTTTTTCCACATAAATCACTTTTACTTCGCTGGCAAGGGTGTAAAGCTGTTCTTTCTGAAGCAGGTCAAAGGGCGGAAAATTCTTCAGGAAGTCGGCTATCCTGGCTGCAATGGTGTTTTTCATACAGCTAATTTAGCAAAAGAAATAGGTGGAATATTCTATGCTGAAGCCTTTTTTCAGGAAATTTCAGAAGGAATTTTTCAGCAGAAAAATAGAAGTCAGATTAAGAGATAGCTTCTTTTTCTTCCAGTTCTATTTCAAAGTCTTTGAGCAATTCGAGGAGCACTTCTTCAGTTTGTGAGAGATTTGGCTTGGAAGTGCGTTTTCTTTCCACCTTTTTGAAATAGGGGACTATATCTCCGGTTTCGTAAAGCTGAACCACATGTGGGTGCACGTAATAGCTGCGGCATACGCTGCGCGTGTTGTTCAAAGCTTCGGCAGCAGCGTCATAAGCTTCAAGAATGTTCTTTTTGTTCTGTTTTTCCTCTTCGGTAAAACCAATTTCCCGTAATTTTTCAAAAAAGATCTTTGTGGCGCTCCAGGTCCTGAAATCTTTAGCCGAAAAAAGGGCGCCGCTCAAATCCTGAATGTAGTCGTTAACCATCCCGCTATCAATGCTGTGCTTTTTTCCATCTTCCCCAATATATTTGAAAACTTCCCAACCCGGAATTTCCTCGCATTGATTCACCAGTTTTATGAGCTTCTTATCGTGTATGGAAACCGTATTTTCAATGCCGCGTTTCCCTAAAAAGTTGAATTGCATTTTTCCTTTTGAGATCTTCACATGCCGGCTCCGTAGGGTTGATAAACCGTAAGATTTATTTTGTTTGGCGTAAGATTCATTGCCAATGCGAATATGCGTCTCCTCCATAAGCCTTATGATAAGGGCCAGCACTTTTTCCTGCGGCATGCCCTTTTTGTCAAGGTCTTCATCTACCTGCGCCCGAATTTTAGGCAGCACTTTTCCGAAGGAGATCATTTTGTAAAACTTCGTGAGATTTCGAATTTTTGTCCAGTCGGGATGGTACATGTACTGTTTGCGTTGCTTGGCATCAAGCCCCACAACCTGTAAATGACCATTGGAGTAAGGGCATATCCTTACTTTTTCCCATGCCGGCGGGATCACCAGCTTTTTGATCCTTTCAAGCGCGTTTTCATCTTTCACCGGCTCTCCCTCGTGCAGGTATTGATATCCTTTACCCCTTTTTCGGCGTTCTATGCACAGCTCTTCTTCAGAAATATACTGAAGGTTGGCTTTTTCGGCAGCAAGATCGGGGTTAGAGATGAGTGATTTTACTTCATCTGAAGAAAGCACCATGTGATTTTTTTTTCCTAAATATAGTTTTCATCCCTCTGCCGTCCTTGTAAAGAAATGTGAAAACTTCAGAAAAAAATAAAGCCTCCTAGAAAAAGGAGGCTTAAAAATGTCATTTTTGGATACTTTATTCAAAGTAGCTAAAGGTATCTCCGTCCTTTAGTTGCAGTAAACTTTCATAGATCAGCCTTATCACATTTTCCACATCGTTGCGGTGTACCATTTCTACTGTGGTATGCATGTAACGCAATGGGAGCGAGATCAAAGCCGATGCCACGCCGCCGTTGCTGTAGGCAAAGGCATCTGTGTCTGTCCCGGTCATTCTCGAAGAAGCCATACGCTGGAATGGGATTTCTTTGTCTTCAGCAGTTTTGATGAGAAGGTTGCGCAGCTTGTTTTGAACGGCCGGGGCATAAGAAATTACCGGGCCATCCCCAATTTTGGTAAGGCCGTTGGTCTTTTTCTCGATCATTGGGGTAGTGGTGTCGTGGGTAACATCGGTCACTATGGCAACATTGGGTTTAATGCGCTGGGTGATCATTTCGGCACCTCTAAGGCCTATTTCTTCCTGCACCGAATTGGTGATGTAAAGACCAAAAGGCAATTTCTTTTTGTTCTCCTTCAGCAGGCGTGCAACTTCAGCAATCATAAAGCCTCCAATGCGGTTATCGAGTGCCCTGCATACAAATTTGTCCTTATTCAGAATAAAAAACTCATCGGGGTAGGTGATCACGCAGCCCACGTGTACCCCAAGAGCTTCCACTTCCTCTTTAGAAGAGCAGCCAACATCTATAGAAATATTGTCGAGTTTTGGCGCCTGTTCTTTTTCTTTATCGCGGGTGTGAATTGCGGGCCATCCAAAAACCCCTTTTACGATCCCGTTCCTGGTGTGGATGTTCACCCTTTTTGAAGCCGCGATCTGGTGGTCGCTTCCGCCATTACGGATTACGTAGATAAGTCCGTCGTCGGTAATATAATTTACATACCACGAGATCTCATCGGCATGCCCTTCAATAACTACCTTGTACTTGGCCTGCGGATTGATCACGCCAACAGCTGTACCGTAAGTATCTGTGATGAATTCATCAACATAAGGTTCTAAATAGTTCATCCACAGCTTCTGGCCCTCCCATTCGTAACCTGTAGGGGCTGCATTATTCAAATATTTTTCTAAGAAATCTATCGACTTTTCGGTAAGAATTTTTTCCTGACTCATTATTTTTAATCTTTTGCACGAATTTAGGAAGATTTGAAGAGCTGACAATTTATAGATAATGTAATTTTGGAATGATTTTAGCTCACATGTTGAAAACGAATATTTTGAAGCAACTTTGGTTCATTTTCCTTTTTTTAATGAGTTTTCCTGTTCTCTCCCAGGTGGAGCCGGTGCAGGACAGTGTGGAGTATGAGTATTATATAATAGAGGGAGATACAATTGCACGTTCGCATATTGATCTTGATGAAGTACTTATTTTAGGCAGGCTTAAGTTTGATAATGACCTTGAACGGCGTAAATATCTCATTCTGCGACGTAAGACGATAAAAGTTTATCCTTATGCCAAACTGGCTTCCGAAAGACTGGTAGAACTCAACAGCCGGTTGGATCAAATCAAGTCGAAACGCGATAGAAAGCGCTACACCAAGATAGTTCAGAATTATATTGAAAATCAGTTTTCAGCCGAATTGAAGAAGTTGACCCGCACCGAGGGCCAGATTCTGGTAAAGTTGATCCACAGGCAAACCGGCGTGACGGCTTTTGATTTGGTAAAAGAGCTCAAGAGCGGGTGGCGGGCATTTTGGTATAATACCACGGCCAGCTTTTTTGATATTTCCCTGAAAGAAGAATTTGACCCCGCACAGAACCAGGAAGACTATTATATAGAAGACATTCTGCAAAGGGCATTTCAGGGCAATCAATTAGAGAGGCAGCCTTCTGCACTCGACTATAATTTTCTTGAACTTACAGATAAATGGTCTTCCCCTGCAAAACGAGACCGAAAATCCTGATCATCCTCTGGGCGTTCCCCGCCTTTTAATTTAGCTGTTTTAGTATATTCGGTAGTTTGTTCGTTAGTGGTGGGCCCGATGGGGCTTTAGCAAAGGCGGGTCGCGTGTTCCGCTGTAGCCCCGATAGCTATCGGGGGCTGCCGCTTCACCCGCTAACGCAAACGAAGTACGAAAGTAGATGTGCGACTTTAGAATTTTTTGGATGTACTATTAGGAGCAATACCTTTTCTGACACCCAATCTTAGTTTTTACTTCTAAATTCTCACTTCTTAACTCTGACTTCAAAAATGTCATTTTCAGCACCTTAGTTTCAGGGAGTTTTAAAATGTCAAAAAAAGCTTAAAATATTTTAGTTTGTGGCTTGCGGGATTGAAATTCGGTTGTATATTTGCAGCCGCTTTGAGAGGGAGTGACGGAGTAGGGGGAGCAATGGCTGAGCCTAGATGTAGCAAAGGATCAAAGCAAATAAGTTCTCTGAAATTTTTTTGAATTTTATCTTGGATTGTAAGGGAAATTGGTTTTATCTTTGCATCCGCTTTTAGAGGCAACCTTGAGTTGTAAGAAAAAGTCGAAAAAGTTCTCTAAAAAACATTTTGAAGTTGGGGTAAAAAGGTTGTAAGTTTGCATCCTCTTTTGCGAAAAGCTAACTTCAGGGGTGCTGAAAAAAAATAAAATTTTTTTCTTGCCAGTTTTAAAAAAGCTTGTACATTTGCAGCCGCTTTGAGAGAGAGAGCGAAAGTTCAGAAAAAATATTGAAAAGAAATCCCGGGTTAGGGTAGTAATAGAAAAGGTTCAACTCCTTTTATTTCACAAGACGATCCTTCCAATTATACGGAATGATCCTCCCCTTTCTAAGGGGAGGTGCCGAAAGGCGGAGGGGTTCGAGTTCATTGACATATTGAATTGACAGCGCGTATGTTGTTTTAATTAGCAACAAATGCAAAATAAGAATTAAGACTAGAAGAACGTTTTGAGCTTTGATGGATCATTAATGGTCTTGAAAAAGAGGAATTCCTTTAGTAGTTGTTAAAGTATATAAGATTTAACGATGAAGAGTTTGATCCTGGCTCAGGATGAACGCTAGCGGCAGGCTTAACACATGCAAGTCGAGGGGCAGCACGTCTTCGGATGGTGGCGACCGGCGCACGGGTGCGTAACGCGTATACAATCTACCTTTTACGGGGGCATAGCCCGGGGAAACCCGGATTAATATCCCATAGTATCATTTAGTGGCATCACTTGAATGATTAAAGTTTCGGCGGTAAAAGATGAGTATGCGTTCTATTAGCTAGATGGTAAGGTAACGGCTTACCATGGCTACGATAGATAGGGGTCCTGAGAGGGAGATCCCCCACACTGGTACTGAGACACGGACCAGACTCCTACGGGAGGCAGCAGTGAGGAATATTGGACAATGGGCGAGAGCCTGATCCAGCCATGCCGCGTGCAGGAAGACTGCCCTATGGGTTGTAAACTGCTTTTATACGGGAAGAAACACCTCTTCGTGAAGAGGCTTGACGGTACCGTATGAATAAGGATCGGCTAACTCCGTGCCAGCAGCCGCGGTAATACGGAGGATCCAAGCGTTATCCGGAATCATTGGGTTTAAAGGGTCCGTAGGCGGGTTTGTAAGTCAGTGGTGAAAGTCTGCAGCTCAACTGTAGAACTGCCATTGATACTGCATACCTTGAGTAATTATGAAGTGGTTAGAATATGTAGTGTAGCGGTGAAATGCATAGATATTACATAGAATACCGATTGCGAAGGCAGATCACTAATAATTTACTGACGCTGATGGACGAAAGCGTAGGTAGCGAACAGGATTAGATACCCTGGTAGTCTACGCCGTAAACGATGGTTACTAGCTGTTTGACCTAATTGAGGGTTGAGTGGCTAAGCGAAAGTGATAAGTAACCCACCTGGGGAGTACGTTCGCAAGAATGAAACTCAAAGGAATTGACGGGGGCCCGCACAAGCGGTGGAGCATGTGGTTTAATTCGATGATACGCGAGGAACCTTACCAGGGCTTAAATGTAGCTTGACAGGGGTGGAAACACCTTTTCCTTCGGGCAAGTTACAAGGTGCTGCATGGTTGTCGTCAGCTCGTGCCGTGAGGTGTCAGGTTAAGTCCTATAACGAGCGCAACCCCTGTGGTTAGTTGCCAGCGAGTCATGTCGGGAACTCTAGCCAGACTGCCGGTGCAAACCGTGAGGAAGGTGGGGATGACGTCAAATCATCACGGCCCTTACGTCCTGGGCCACACACGTGCTACAATGGTAAGGACAGAGAGCAGCCACTGGGTGACCAGGAGCGAATCTATAAACCTTATCACAGTTCGGATCGGAGTCTGCAACTCGACTCCGTGAAGCTGGAATCGCTAGTAATCGCATATCAGCCATGATGCGGTGAATACGTTCCCGGGCCTTGTACACACCGCCCGTCAAGCCATGGAAGCTGGGGGTACCTGAAGTCGGTCACCGCAAGGAGCCGCCTAGGGTAAAACTGGTAACTGGGGCTAAGTCGTAACAAGGTAGCCGTACCGGAAGGTGCGGCTGGAACACCTCCTTTCTAGAGCTTTTGCCTCTTATAAGGCAAAACACAATTACGACATAAGGAGCCTTTTTACAAATGAAGTAAAAGACTTCTTTTGGTCTTAATTCACTGTCAATTTAATTTTTTACTGTATAATGTATTTTGTAGAATGTATAATGTAAAGGGATCTTGTAAAGGTCATTTCAATATACAATAGACAGTATACACTATACAATAAAATTGCAGTCTCATAGCTCAGCTGGTTAGAGCGCTACACTGATAATGTAGAGGTCGGCAGTTCGAGTCTGCCTGAGACTACTGAAAAGTAGGCGAAAGCAGACGAGAAGTTTATCCTGAGTAAGGCACGGTAGTGCCGCATCGAAGGGAGTCTGCCTGAGACTACTAAAGTACGAAGGTATAAATACGAGGTACGAAGTTCATTGAGAATTATTGAAGGAAATTTTAGAAGTTGGGCAACCAGTTTACAGTACGCAGTTAAGCAGTACGCAGTACAGTGAAGGCTGATTACTGAATACTGATCACTGCCAACTGAAAAAAACGGGGGATTAGCTCAGCTGGCTAGAGCGCCTGCCTTGCACGCAGGAGGTCATCGGTTCGACTCCGATATTCTCCACCACTTGAGTGTATACTGTAAATTGTATACTGTATATTGATCGATAAGGTCATTATACAATAGACATTATACAATATACAATCAGAAAACGTTCATTGACATATTGGAAAATAAGAATACGAGAAACATAAAAATTTCTATAGTTGTAAGATTATAGATAGAGCAAATTATATTTTTAAGTTTTGAGGGATTGGGAAGGGAGTTTTATAACTCTGCACTCATAACTCATAACTTGTAAGAGCATATTAGGTAAAAGCACATAAGCTAAATAAGGGCGTATGGGGAATGCCTAGGCTCTCAGAGGCGATGAAGGACGTGATAAGCTGCGAAAAGCTGCGGGGACTGGCACATACAGGTTGATCCGCAGATATCCGAATGGGGCAACCCAGCATACTGAAGGTATGTTACTCCGCAAGGAGGGCGAACCCGGAGAACTGAAACATCTAAGTACCCGGAGGAGAAGAAAACAATAGTGATTGCGCTAGTAGTGGCGAGCGAACGCGCATTAGCCCAAACCAGTAGGCTTACGGGCCTGCTGGGGTTGTAGGACCACGACATTGGTTGTGTAATGAACTAGAACGCTTTGGAAAGAGCGGCCATAGACGGTGATAGCCCGGTATAGGTAAAGATCATAAACCATAGTGGTATCCTGAGTAGTGCGGGGCACGAGAAACCCTGTATGAATTTGGCGGGACCATCCGCTAAGGCTAAATACTCCTGAGAGACCGATAGTGAACCAGTACCGTGAGGGAAAGGTGAAAAGAACCGTGAATAACGGAGTGAAATAGATCCTGAAACCATACGCTTACAAGCGGTCGGAGCCCTTTTGGGTGACGGCGTGCCTTTTGCATAATGAGCCTACGAGTTAACGTTGCCAGCGAGGTTAAGGGTTTAAGACCTGGAGCCGTAGCGAAAGCGAGTCTGAACAGGGCGCTTTAGTTGGTAGTGTTAGACGCGAAACCGTGTGATCTACCCTTGGGCAGGTTGAAGCTGTGGTAACACATAGTGGAGGACCGAACCCGTTGACGTTGAAAAGTCTTGGGATGACCTGAGGGTAGGGGTGAAAGGCCAATCAAACTCGGAAATAGCTCGTACTCCCCGAAATGCATTTAGGTGCAGCGATTAATTAGTTTTATAGAGGTAGAGCTACTGATTGGATGCGGGGGCTTCACCGCCTACCAATTCCTGACAAACTCCGAATGCTATAAAATGTTGTTAATCAGTGAGGGCATGGGTGCTAAGGTCCATGTCCGAGAGGGAAAGAACCCAGACCATCAGCTAAGGTCCCCAAATGTATGTTAAGTTGAAAAAACGCGGTTGAACTGCTTAGACAGCTAGGATGTTGGCTTGGAAGCAGCCATTCATTTAAAGAGTGCGTAACAGCTCACTAGTCGAGCGGTTCGGCATGGATAATAATCGGGCATAAACATACTACCGAAGCTATGGATTTACAACATAAGTTGTGAGTGGTAGGGGAGCATTGTAACAGCGTAGAAGGTGATCTGCGAGGGTTGCTGGAGCGGTTACAAAAGAAAATGTAGGCATAAGTAACGATAATGCGGGCGAGAAACCCGCACACCGAAAGACTAAGGTTTCCTCAGCTATGCTAATCAGCTGAGGGTTAGTCGGGGCCTAAGGCGAACCCGAAAGGGGTAGTCGATGGACAACCAGTTAATATTCTGGTACCTGCTTTGCGTTAAAAGTGACGGAGGCGAGAATTAGGTGCGCACTGACGGAATAGTGCGTTGAAGGGAGTGGTAACACCCCGATAGTACACCCAAGCTTCGGCGGCGGTGATAATCCTGAATATCGACTTCCAAGAAAAGCGAGCAAAGCAGCCCGTACCGCAAACCGACACAGGTAGTTGGGATGAGAATTCTAAGGTGCTCGAGAGATTCATGGCTAAGGAACTAGGCAAAATTGACCTGTAACTTCGGGAGAAAGGTCGCCCACAGAGATGTGGGCCGCAGTGAAAAGGTCCAGGCGACTGTTTATCAAAAACACAGGACTCTGCTAAATCGAAAGATGACGTATAGGGTCTGACACCTGCCCGGTGCTGGAAGGTTAAGAGGAGATGTTAGCTTTTGCGAAGCATTGAATTGAAGCCCCAGTAAACGGCGGCCGTAACTATAACGGTCCTAAGGTAGCGAAATTCCTTGTCGGGTAAGTTCCGACCTGCACGAATGGTGCAACGATCTGGACACTGTCTCAGCCATGAGCTCGGTGAAATTGTAGTATCGGTGAAGATGCCGATTACCCGCTGTGGGACGAAAAGACCCCGTGAACCTTTACTATAGCTTAGTATTGACTTTGGACAAGTGATGTGTAGGATAGGTGGGAGACGTTGAAGCAGCCTCGCCAGGGGTTGTGGAGTCATTGTTGAAATACCACCCTTTACTTGTTTGAAGCCTAACTTCCATTGGAAGGACAGTGCTTGGTGGGTAGTTTGACTGGGGTGGTCGCCTCCAAAAGAGTAACGGAGGCTTCTAAAGGTTCCCTCAGCACGCTTGGTAACCGTGCGTAGAGTGCAATGGCATAAGGGAGCTTGACTGAGAGACATACAGGTCGATCAGGTACGAAAGTAGAGCATAGTGATCCGGTGGTTCCGCATGGAAGGGCCATCGCTCAAAGGATAAAAGGTACTCCGGGGATAACAGGCTGATCTCCCCCAAGAGCTCACATCGACGGGGGGTTTGGCACCTCGATGTCGGCTCGTCACATCCTGGGGCTGGAGAAGGTCCCAAGGGTTGGGCTGTTCGCCCATTAAAGTGGCACGCGAGCTGGGTTCAGAACGTCGTGAGACAGTTCGGTCTCTATCTACAGTGGGCGTTAGAAATTTGAGTGGATCTGACTCTAGTACGAGAGGACCGAGTTGGACCAACCTCTGGTGTACCAGTTGTTCCGCCAGGAGCACTGCTGGGTAGCTACGTTGGGAAGGGATAAGCGCTGAAAGCATATAAGCGCGAAACCCACCACAAGATGAGATTTCTTTAAAGGATCGTGGGAGACCACCACGTTGATAGGTCACAGGTGTAAAGGCAGTAATGTCACAGCCGAGTGATACTAATAATCCGTATAGCTTAGTGCACTTTCCGGCTCGCAAGGGCCGGAAAGGAAAACCTAAAGCTTTAAATGACCTTTGCTTAAAAGACATGTTAATCTCAATTTTTATTTTCCAATTATGTCAACTCATTAGGTATGACATCCAGTAAGTAATCAAAAGGCTACTGCCAACTGATCACTGAACACTGCCATACTAACGATCTAAGGTGGTTATAGCAACGGGGCTCACCTCTTCCCATTCCGAACAGAGAAGTTAAGCCCGTTAGCGCAGATGGTACTGCTATCTTGTGGGAGAGTATGTCGCCGCCTTTCTTTTAAACCCTTCATCATTTATTTGATGAAGGGTTTTTTTATACCCTAAAACTATCCCACACCACTCCCCGATGGCGCGGATTTGTAATACGTGCCGGGTTACCAATAACTTCCCGGAAGCATGCACCACACCGGCCTGCGGCCAACACGGATCATGATCAAAACTTGGGAATTAGGCAAAAATTGTGGTTAATCTGAACAGGAAGAATTCGATATTTTTTATTCTTCTAAATTGGCTTTTAAAAGCTTTGATTTTTGCATTGAATGATTCTGCAGAGGCATTTGTACTTCTGTTATGGAAGTAATTTAAGATCGACTGAATTTTGTTTGATACTGTTGGCGAGAGTATTTAAGGCTTTAAATCTACATTCTTCCACTTCTCTATACCAATGCGCTAGCTTTGTCAAAGCGACACCTTTGTCTTTAGTCTGGTTAAAAATGTTTCCAGGTTATTCACGAGAGAATAAGCTTTATGAATATCAGGGTACTCTTTGAAGAGAATTTCTGCGCGTTTAGATTGCTTCTTTGTCCAGTTGGAGGCGGCTTTGTAGAGCAAATAAAGTTCAAGTATATTACTGTTCGATAAAGTCCTGGTACTCCAGGAAAAACCTTTCCAGGGCATCCATGTTTTGGGCTAGCCAGGCCATCACCTGTGGCCAGTCTTCTTTTTTGTGAATATTTACTCCGTATTTGCTTACGTATACGCGGGAAATGATTTTCCTGTTTTCGAGTTCATATTCTTCAGCAAAAACTACTTCAGGTAAAAACTCATCTTTTAAAATAGTTTTGAGGCTTTGCAGCTTTTCAAAATAATATTGTCTCATGATCTCATCAGGAGCATCAAGATCTATAGAGACTTCAGCAAATTTTCGCGTAAAAGTGAATTTTAAGGAAAGATCTTTAATTTTGGTGTTGTACAAAAGCCACTTTCGGGGATAACTTTTTCCGAAGCAGGTCCAGAATTCCTGGCGAATCTTTTTGCTTTCAGCACGGCTGTACATGATCTATAGAAAATATGCTAATAATATTCCCGAAATTACCACGGCAAGTTTTGTAGCGTTGAAACTGTGGTTTTTAGAGGCTTCAAACAGTATTGTTGTAGAAACATGTAGAAAAATACCAATCACCACCGCATTGATGTATGCCGAATATTCTTCAGAAAGCATAAAATTTGCGTGAATCCAGCTACCCAGCGGTGTCATCAGGCCGAAAATCGCCAGAAAAAGAAAAGCCTTAAATTTTGCTATTTTTGAATGGAATAGAAAGGCCGCCAGTATTGCTGCAACTGGAATTTTGTGAATCACAACGCCATGTAAAAGATCGCTGCTCTGGTTCAACGGAAACCCCTCGAGCAGGGCGTGAAGTGATAAGCTCAAAAGCAGTAAATAGGGGAACTTAACCGAGTTTTCGCCGTGGTGCATATGTCCGTGCTCAACACCTTTAGAGAGAAATTCCAGGAAAATTTGCAAGAGTAGTCCTGCCATGATGAATAGCCCCACCTTATCAAACCCAGACTCGTACACTTCTGGCAGCATTTCAAATACTGTTACCGATAGCAGAAATGCACCGCTAAACGAGAGCAGTAACTGAAAACCGGTAGAAGAGGAGGGTTTTAAAAAGAGCGAGATAACATATCCTATTACCACCGCTAGTAAAGGCAGCATGTACAGCATTATCTAAAGACAAGTATTAGTCGGTCAGAATTTATTTGATCGTATGGCTGCAGGTTGTAATCCCCAAAGGTATGAACCAGTTTGATCCCGGCGGTCTCGAAGTAAGAAAGGAAGTTTTCCAAAGTAAAAGCCTTTACTTTTTCGGTGTAGGCATAATCTTCCCCTTCATCTTCAAACTCAATATCCTTAATAATAAATCCATTTTCAACTCTTCGGGAAATATTGAACGTAATTCCCTGTACGGTTTTTACTTCGGAAGGCACCAGGTTATTGATCACTTTAACCACGTTCATAAAATCAATAACTCCCCAGCCGCCTGCTTTGATCTCTTTTTTGATAGATATAAAACTCTCCCGGTTCTCTTTTTCATCCTCAAAATACCCCAGACTGGTGAAAAGGTTAAATACAGCGTCATACTGTTCTTCCAGAGGTTTACACATGCAATGGGTATGAAAATGCAGATTCTCGTTCTCAAACTGTTTGGCATACGCAATACTATTAGCAGAAAGGTCTACCCCGGTAACATCAAACCCCAGTTTATTGAGGTAAACGGAATGTCTTCCTTTGCCACAGGCCAAATCAAGGATGCTCGCACCTTTTGGAAGTTTCAAAAAGTTCACGAGGTTTTGCATGAACTGCTGTGCCTCTTCATCGCCCCGGTTCCTGTATAAAATATGATAGTATGGAGTATCAAACCACGAAGAAAACCATCTATTTGCTGCTAATTCCATATCCTGCAAAATTAGTGTATTTTTGCCTCTCACAGAAAATAACAAATGGGAAATAATTATCAAATGGTGGCCAAAACTCTTTTTGGCTTTGAACCATTACTGGCCAAAGAATTGAGAAACCTGGGAGCTATAGATGTACGGGAAGGCGTGAGGTCTGTTTCGTTCTACGGAGATAAAGGTTTTATGTATAAAGCTAATCTTTCCCTGCGCACTGCGATCAAGGTGCTAAAACCGATTGCCACTTTCAGGGTTTTTTCTGAAGATGATCTCTACCGGGAAGTCAATAAACTAGCCTGGGAGAAATATCTCGATGCTAACCAGACCCTCGCTATTGATGCTACCGTGCATTCCGAAAAATTTAGTCATTCCAAATATGTGGCTCTTAAATCGAAAGATGCAATTGTAGACCGATTTAGGGACAGGACCGGGGAACGCCCGGGCATTGACCTGGATTATCCTTCCCTGCGGATCAATATTCATATCGAAAAAAAGAATTGTACAGTTTCGCTTGATAGTTCGGGGCAATCCTTGCACAAACGCGGCTATAAATCGTCTACCAATATTGCACCTATCAATGAAGTTTTGGCGGCAGGCATGTTGTTGCATTCAGGTTGGGACGGCCAGTGCGACTTTATAGACCCAATGTGCGGGAGTGGTACCATTCTCATTGAAGCAGCAATGATCGCCTGTAATATTCCTCCAAATTTAAACCGAAAAGAATTCGGGTTTGAAAAGTGGAAAGATTGGGATGAAGCCCTTTTTGAAAAAATTCAGGAATCGGTTTTGAAGAAGGTACGCGATTTCCATTTTACGATTAAAGGCTACGACAAAGCACCTTCAGCGGTTCATAAAGCCAAAGATAATATTGAGAATGCCAATCTTTCTGAATTTATTTCAGTGAGGCACGAAGATTTTTTTAAGACTGAAAAGGAAACCGAAAGGCATTTGCACATGGTGTTTAATCCGCCTTACGGGGAACGCCTCAGTATAGATATGCCCGAATTTTACAAGGCAATTGGCGACACCCTGAAGCAAAGTTACCCTGGAACTCACGCCTGGTTCATTACTTCAAACCTCGAAGCCATTAAGCATGTAGGCTTAAGGCCTTCCCGAAAGATCAAATTGTTCAACGGTGCCCTCGAATCTAAGTTATTGAAATATGAAATCTACGAAGGTTCCAAAAAGGCAAAAAAACAGGACAATTAATTTACTTCCTGTAGAGAGGGATCAAGTAAGAAATGGAGTAGCCGTAGCCCACACCCAGGCTGCTTCCGTCGTAGGTTCTGTTAAACCCGGGGATGTAGAGATTGTCAAAATTCCCCGGTTTAGTCTCGTTGACCTTCTTTTTAAGCTCCACGTGCACCCCCAGGTAAAGGTTATTTAAAACTTCAACTTTTGTTCCCAGCTGTAGCTCAAGCCAGCCGGCGGTAAGGTTATTGAATTCACGGCTTTCAGCTCTAATATCGGGTTCAAAATATGGGTTTCGGTTGTATATAGAATACTCCTCCAGTTCGGTAGAAAAGGAAGCAAAACCATAGCGCAATCCTATATATATGATATTTTGCATGCCGGTCCAGTTCTGGTAAAAGTTGTAATCGCCCCCCAGTTTAATGTAGCTCCCTTTTGCCGAAGCTGTCACGTTTGGCTGTGAGATCACGTGTTGTTCATTTCCAATTTCCCCGGCCAGGTAAATATTCTCGTACAACCTGTAATCGGCTTTGACCTCCAGGCCCTGGTAATCTTCTTCAATAAACATTTTTATTGGCTTGGAGAGGTCAATTCCCACACGCAGCCCGTATTTTTCACGCACATCAACCGTATCTGTTGCCGTTTGCTGGGCAAAGACTGCTGATGAATGAAACCAAAAACTAATGAGTAAAATAAATATGAGCTTCTGTTTCATTTTCAACGCTTTCTTGTATAATTGTTTCTGAAAGTATCCAGTTATCTTCATCGTCGTGAATTGCCACATCAAGGCTGTTGAAATTTACTTTGTAGCCGCACGCACGATTCAGGTATTCGGGATCTGGAGAATAAGTAAAAGTAACTGTATCTGAATTTTCCTCGTCGCTGCCTGAATTTACAGTGAAAATATATTCAGTAAAATTCTCATTGGTTCTAAGCGGAATGCTCACTGTGTTTACAGTAGAGGATTCCACCAGCACTTCTTCCATGCCACTGGCCCTCACCGTGAGGTTTGATACCGCCTTTAAACGCGTGGGGTCTAAAGGATCGTAGAATTCAATGACCAGTAAGGAAGTGGTATCAGTTCCTTCAGGACAAATATCGTCTCTTTGGCACCCAAAGCTGATGAAAATAAAACCGGCTAAAAAAAGCCATTTTTGGAACCTGTTCATTGTCTTCTTTCTAAACAAACTACATTTTCTACATGAAATGTCTGCGGAAACATGTCTACTGCCTGTGTTCTTGTTACTTTGTAATGTTCGTCGAGCAGGGCGAGATCTCTTGCCTGGGTTGCCGAATTACAACTCACATACACGATTCTTTGTGGCAAGATACCAATTATTTGCGCAACCACATCTTTGTGCATGCCATCGCGAGGAGGATCGGTAATGAGCACATCGGGTTCTCCATGAGTTTTGACAAACTCGCTGGTAAACACCTTTTTCATGTCCCCCACAAAGAATTCGGTATTGGAGATGTTGTTGTTCCGGGCGTTTTCCTTTGCGTCTTCAATGGCTTCGGGCACGGCTTCAACCCCTACGACCTTTTTGGCTTTGGCAGCGATAAACTGGGCTATGGTGCCGGTGCCGGTGTACAGGTCGTAAACAACTTCATCTCCCGTTAAACCGGCAAAGTCGCGGGTGATCTTGTAAAGTTCGTAAGCCTGGGCCGAATTTGTCTGGTAAAAAGACTTGGCATTGATCTTGAACTTCAGGCCTTCCATCTCTTCAAAAATGTGGTCCTGGCCTTTATAGCAAATTACTTCCTGATCGTAAATAGTGTCGTTGCCTTTTGAATTAATCACATACTGAAGGCTGGTGATCTCCGGAAATTCTTCAGCAACAAAATTAAGAAGTGATTCCCGCTGGGCTTTATTGTCTTCAAAAAACTGAAGCAGCACCATGATCTCACCCGTAGAAGAAGTTCTAATCATCAAGGTGCGCAGCATGCCTTTTTGGTCTCTGGTATTAAAAAAAGGAATGTTATTCTTAATGGCAAATTGCTTGATTGCGTTGCGAATGCCATTACTGGGTGCCTGCTGCAGGTGGCATTCCTTAATATCAAGGATTTTATCCCACATGCCCGGAATATGAAAACCAAGCGCATTCCTGTCTTCAATGTCTTTGCCGCTTTGAATTTCTTCCTGTGTTAGCCAGCGGCTGTCACTAAAAGAGAACTCCATTTTATTGCGGTAAAAATAGATTTCCTTACTGCCCAGAATGGGAGTTACTTCGGGCAGCTCAATCTTCCCAAGGCGGGTAAGATTATTGGTCACTTCTTTTTGCTTGTAGAACAACTGGTGTTCATAACCCATAAACTGCCATTTGCAGCCTCCGCACACACTAAAATGTATGCAGGGCGGCGCTACCCGTTTGTCTGAAAATTCGTGTATTTTGGTTGCCGTACCCTCGTAAAAAGCGCGTTTCTTTTTGGTGGTCTGCACATCTACCACATCACCGGGCACTGCATTTCCAATAAAGATCACTTTGCCATCGGGGGCTTTGGCTATACTTTTACCTTTTGCCCCGGCATCAATGACCTCGAGGTTTTTAAATTCCTTGTTTCTGTTCTTTCTCGCCATGGGGCAAAAATAGGATAAATGCCAAGAATTATTGGGCGCGGGCTTTAAAAAATCAGGAAACATTTAGTAATTTGCGACTTCTGAATTCAGGATGATTTCTCTCCTCAAAATACCCTTTTTTGCTGGTATTTCCGGAAAGCAGGAATTGCTTATTTAGTAATTGAAAACAAAATGAAAATGAAGATTTCAGAAAAAATTTCTTCCCAGGAGGCCATTCAGCTTGAAGACAAATACGGGGCGCATAATTACCACCCGCTGCCCGTTGTGCTTGAAAAAGGCGAAGGAGTTCACGTATGGGATGTTGAAGGCAAAAAATATTACGATTTTCTTTCGGCTTATTCCGCAGTAAACCAGGGGCACTGCCATCCGCGTATTGTGGGCGCTATGACAGAGCAGGCCCAAAAACTTAGCCTTACTTCAAGGGCCTTCCATAATGACATTTTAGGGAGGTATGAAAAGTACGCGAGCGAATACTTTGGTTTTGATAAGCTTCTTCCCATGAACACAGGGGCCGAAGCGGTTGAAACTGCCATTAAGATTGCCCGTAAGTGGGCCTACGAGAAAAAAGGAGTAGAGGAGGCCGAAGCCCAGATCATTGTTTGTGAAAATAATTTCCACGGAAGGACTACCACCATCATTTCTTTTTCTAATGACGAGGGGGCGCGCAAGAATTTTGGCCCCTACACCCCCGGATTTGTAAAAATTCCTTACAATAATACTGAAGCTCTTGAAAAAGCGCTTAAAGATAACAGCAATATCGCCGGATTCCTTGTAGAACCCATCCAGGGAGAAGCAGGGGTCTACGTACCTTCTGAAGGTTTCCTGGCCCGCGCCAAAGAACTTTGCGAGGAGCACAACGTGCTTTTTATTGCTGATGAAGTACAGACCGGAATTGCCCGTACCGGGAAACTTCTGGCCGTAGAGCATGAAAATGTTAAGCCTGATGTATTGATCCTTGGAAAAGCCATTTCTGGCGGGGTTTATCCGGTTTCAGCCGTGCTGGCCAATGATGATGTGATGAACGTGATCAAACCCGGGCAACATGGTTCCACTTTTGGCGGAAATCCTGTGGCCTGTGCCGTGGCAATGGCCGCGCTTGAAGTGATCAAAGATGAAAAGCTCGCTGAAAATGCCGAAAAACTCGGAAATCTTTTCAGAAGAAAAATGAACGATTACATCAGGAATTCAAATATTGTGAACCTGGTGAGAGGTAAAGGCCTGCTTAACGCCATAGTGATCAATGATTCTGAAGATAGCTCCACAGCCTGGGATATTTGCATGAAACTGAAGGAAAACGGACTGCTGGCAAAACCAACCCATGGCAACATTATTAGATTTGCCCCACCGCTGGTAATGAATGAAGAACAATTGCTGGATTGTGTGGATATTATCACAAAAACGCTACAGGAGTTCGAGAAATAGTTGATAGAAAAACCAGATTCAAAAAAAAAGCTGCGAAAAATGCCATTTTTCGCAGCTTTTTTTTTGAATCTATCGTTCAGGTTTTATGGTCTCAACTCTGCTCGACCAGGCAGGTTCAGCAAATGGGCAGCAAAAATTTTCTGCCTGCTCAACACTGCCTACTGCCCATTAATTTTCATAGACTCTCATCCATTCCCTTGACATTTCTTCCATCCCGTCCCAGCCGTAGATAGCAATTAGGACGATATTGATTACCAGGTATATGGCTGATAGGATAATTCCGATTATGGCCAGTACCCTTCCGGTTTTTACGTTGTTATAGCCGTCGTAAAGAGCGGGTTCGGCCAGGTAAGTTTGCCGGGCGGTCTTTGCCAGTACCAGGGCAACAATTCCGAAGATGAGCCCAAGAATTCCATGGCAACAGCAGCTAAGAATTGACAGGATTCCAAAAACGAGGATTAAAGTTGAATTTGGTAAGGTTTGTTTTTCCATAATTTATATTGGTTAGTTGATCAAAAAACTCATTTTATAAAGGTAAGCTCCTATAATCACAGCTGCACTGAAGATAATTAGCCCGGCTTTGATGTACCAGTCTCCTTTAAACTTGAAGAATAAATTGATGAAGAGAAAAAGTAAGAGCAGCAGGATAGGATAAATGGCAGGAAACATCTTAAAGGCTGCAGTAAATTCTCCCTGAAAAACGAGCACCAGCGCACGTTGTGCCCCGCAACCCATACAATCAATGCCAAAAAGCTGCTTGTTTAAACAGGGGAGCATGAATTCTTCCATATCCATTAATTGTTATAGACCGATATCTTTTTTGTTGTTCTGCGATTAGCCATATCCATCACCTTTACGATGTACACGCCGTTTACCCAGGGGCGGGTGGTGATCTCAACCGACCTTCTATTGTCAAAGTTGCTGCGATACCACATTCTCTTCCCCTGCAGGTCAAAAATTTCAACCGCCTTTACCGGGAAAAGATCGTTGCCAATGATTTTAAGTGCTCCCAGCCGGTTATTCTGATGGATGCTGAATTTTACATGCACCTCTTCGTCATCAAATATCACCTGCGGCAGGTCTTCCTGAGCTATTTTTTCTGCAAAAGCAACTTTATAACGCCCGTGATAAAGTCCCGGTTGCAGCTCTAAAGTTAAGGGTTCTTTTTTAATAGAAAAATATTCATTTGTGAGGGTATCGCGAATATAAAGTTCATTAACTGCTGCATTTTCAAAAATTCCCTGTGAAAATGTCATTTTTTGATGTCCTGCTTCAACTTTTATAAACAGCGGGATTTCTTCAGAAATATCAAATGGCCGTACATCAATAACATAACATTCATCGCCCTGCAGCCAGCCTACATCTGTAGGTGCCAGTTCAAAAGCCTGGGCATCCATACCTGCGTCAATTTCTGGCGTTGCCCCGGCCCAAAAGGCCAGGCTCAGGCTTCTTTCGTAAAGCTCATTTACAGAAACCTTAAGCTGTACCCGTGAAAGGCTGCTCTTTTCAGAAGTATGTTTGTGATCTTTCATAACTGCTTCAGGTGCCGGGCTGTGGGGCACCAAGGCTTTAATCAAAGGCTTTCTGTGGGAATTTTTAAATGTAATATTGCCTGCCTGGGCGCCTTTCAGCATAAAACCCTGGCCCACAGGGAGTAATTTTTTGTAAGCCTGTTTTCCTGTGCTGCCGTCTTCAACATTTTTGACGGTTTTGAAAACCGGAGGTTCATAAATACCGTCGGTACAGGGGTCAACCGGACTAAAAACTCCGTAGCCGCCCATATAATCTTCCAGGTTATGAGAACTGCCGTTTTCTTTAGAATCCCAAAAATAAGCCACACCTGTAGTAACATTTTTCCGCAGAACATTTCCGTAGCAGTTGGTGTTAAGAGTGCCGCTGCCGGAATTTTCGAGCAGGAATAGGCTCAGGTCAAAGGTTGACGGGTATGGGTTACCTACAAGTACAAAAGCATCTGGCGTCACCGGAATATCTATGGTGCCCGAAATGGGTTTGCCCCTAAAGTCATATCGCTGTGAGTTCCCCGGGTTATTCGCCCTTCCATTAATAAGCACAGGATCTTTTCCTTCTGTACCTTTCATGGTAAAACCGTAACCTGGCGGGATGACCGTGTTGCCGCCAACAAATTTCCAGCTTGAGTACCCGTTGCCCTGGTAGGTGTAGATCCAGCGGGTAGAGATGGCGAGCGGGTTTGCAGTGCCGTTAAGCGCAGTGGTGAGCTGTGCTTGCCGGCTTACAATGCTTGACACGGGAACCTGTAAAAGAGAGATGCCAAAAAAGCCATTTTCGGGAGCTATTACAGGAGAACTCCAGTAATTATAGTCGTAGGCATTGGTGCTGCCTTCTGCAAAAACTGAGATGCTTCCGGTGCCGGAATTTGGCTTGTTTTGTTGTTGCCCCTGCAATAATTCGGCCTTATCGCGCAGGTACAGTGAAGCTTCATTTACTGCGGAAGGGTTTTTCATCAGCCTAACGTCATTTCCTACAAACAGAAAAGATTTTTCTACATACACATAAGTTCTGTGGTGCCCGTTGCCGGAAGGAGCGATGTTCAACTGGCCAAAAATTGGTTGAAGAGCAAATAAATATGCCGTAACCAGTAGAAATCTTCTCATTTTCCCGAAATTTGTAGCTTTGACGATTCAAGGTACTACTCTTTTTTGATATTAATCAACTGGCAAACAAATAATTATGAACAAGCCTTCATCTCAGTTTATCAATTCTGCAGTCATAATAATTGGTGGCATGCTACTCATTTTTGAAATTTCGGGGGAAGAGAGAAATGTTTATGTAATGATCGTTGGTTTGGTGATGTTGATGTTTGGGCTTTACCGGGCGACCAATTTTTGGATTGAGACCAAAGATGACCATAAAAAAGATGAAGATACTGAAAATCAAAATTAGCTGTAGTGATGTTAAAAGCCGGGGATAAAGTAGCGGTTCTTGATGAAGATATGGAAGGAAAGGTGCTTTCAGTTTCAGGATCTGAGGTGCAGATAGAAACTTCGGAAGGTTTTTTAATGTCTTTCAGCGCACAGGACCTGGTTAAAATTGAAGCTGCATTGCCCGATATGCTTCCTCCTGAAGTTGAAAATTTTTCCGAAGTAATTAAAGAAAAGGAAGCCTCGAAAAAGAGGAAATCTGTAAGGCTGAAGCCAAAAGAACGCAATCAGCCACCCATGGAGGTTGATCTTCACATTGGCAAACTCGTTCCTAAGACCGGCGGACTCTCAAATTATGAAATCCTCAACATTCAAATGGATACTGCCCGGCGGCAACTTGAATTTGCGATAAGTAAACGCATCCAAAAAATTGTGTTTATTCATGGAGTAGGAGAGGGTGTGTTAAGGGCTGAGCTTGAAACGCTTTTTCACAGGTACGAGAACATCAAATTCTATGATGCCGATTACCAGAAATACGGCCTGGGCGCTACCGAAGTTTATATTTTTCAGAATTACTGACCTTCTCCTTCCTCTTCGCCGTTCTCATCATCTTCGCCGTTTGTAGGCTGAATTGTGATAGTTTTGGTAGGCGAGGTGATTACGCCCAATTCATAATTCTCAAGGCGAATTTGTTCGCCGTCTTCTCCCTGGTTAACCAGGGTGAGGTTGTTTACGGTAAAGAGGTATCTATAGCTTCTTGAAATAGTATTTTCATTGTAATCTTCAACTTCAAAAGAATCTATGATATCAGGGTTTAAATAGTAAGGCAAGCCATCTTCATCCTGGTCATCGGCGGGATTCAGGTTAAGGTTCCAGTCTTCATTCCTGGTGGGTACTCCGTCGTTATCATCATCGGCATCCAGATAGTCGGGTACTCCATCATTGTCGGAATCTGGATAGGAATTTACTGAATTTTCAGCTTCTACCTGTCTTTCTATTCGGGTAAGGATGTTATCCCCATCATCGTCAATATCGAGGTAATCGGGAATTCCGTCTCCGTCGGTGTCTAAATTGGAATCCATTCCTTCACTGGCCGAAGGTATTCCGTCACCGTCATGATCGGTGGCATTGGCAATTGTAGAAGTGATGATCACCTCTCCGCCCGTGGTACTTTTAAATTCCCGTACCACTTTTGGGGATACGGGCGGAATTTCGTTGCAGAAATAACTACCGCTTACTTCCCCGTCAAAAACGCGATATACAATTTCATTGGTGTTGCCGTTCAAAGTAATGCTAAGACGGCCTTCTTCCGGAAGGAAAACCTGCTCGGTTTCAGTATCGAGGTTAAAACGAAACGCAATTGCCTCGTTTACATCGGTATTGTTGATTTTATACAATACCTGTGACTGGTTATCTCCACACCAGCTAAGGTCGGGGTCTTCAAAATTAAAATCGGTCACAATGATATCCCCGTCGTTGCATGCGGTAAGCAAGGCGGCTGTGAAAATTAAACTTAAGACCTTTTTCATATAAAGACGGGTTTTGGGCAAAATTAAAAGTAATATATAATTTAACCGAGACAAGCTTAAATTATTTTAAATCTGTTATTTTTGTGGACCATGAAAAAAGTCTATTTTGATAATGCCGCAACTACGCAGATTCGCGAAGAAGTGGTAGAGCGAATGGCCCAGGTAATGCGCGATGTTTATGGAAATCCTTCCTCAACTCACACCTTTGGCCGCAGTGCAAAAACCCTTATAGAACAGGCTCGTAAAACAGTGGCGAAGATCCTCAACGTGGCGGCCTCGGAGATCATTTTTACCTCGGGCGGAACAGAAGCTGATAACCTTATTCTCAATTCGGCTGTTCGGGACCTGGGCGTGAAGCGCATTATTACTTCAAAGATCGAACACCACGCCGTGCTTCATACGCTTGATAAACTTCATGATGTTTTTGGGACTGAAATTATTTACGTAAATCTTGATGACTGCGGAAGAGTAGACCTGAAGCACCTGGAAGAAATCCTGAGATCTTCAGATGAAAAGACGCTGGTAAGCCTCATGCATGTGAACAATGAAGTAGGGAATTTGCTAGATATCGCCAAAGTTGGCGCGCTTTGTAATGCCCACAACGCATTGTTTCATTCCGATACCGTACAATCTATTGGGCATTATGAGCTAGATCTTTCTGAAGTTAAAGTAGATTTTACGGCTGTGAGCGCCCATAAATTCCACGGCCCAAAAGGGGTTGGGTTTGCTTATATCAGGAAGAACAGCGGTTTGCAGCCACTCATTTTTGGAGGCGAGCAGGAGCGGGGTTTCCGCGCCGGGACCGAAGCCGTACACAACATTGTGGGGCTCGAAGAAGCATTAAAGCTGGCTTATAAAAACCTGCAGGAAGAGCGTGAATACATTACCTCTCTAAAAAGGCATTTTACAGACCTTTTAAAAAAAGAGATTCCCGGGGTAAAATTCAATGGGGAGTGTGACGATCTTGACCATAGTACTTACACGCTTATCAACGTATGTTTGCCCATGTCTCAGGAAAAGGCATTAATGCTCTTGTTCCAGCTTGACCTTCACGGGATTGCCTGCTCTAAAGGCAGTGCCTGCCAAAGCGGAAGTGACCAGGGCAGCCACGTGCTAAACGCCTTTTTGCCTGCTGAAGACCTTAAAAAGCCCTCTTTGCGGTTCTCATTTTCCAGGTATAATACCATCGAAGAGGTAGAATACGTGGTAAATGTGCTGAAGGAATTCATGGAAAAATAGATAAAGCAGTTTTTAGTCTTGAGTTTTCGGGTTTTAAGAAACATTTGCCTATAGTCCTGAAATGATCAGCAAGTGCCTGAATTTTTCAGCTTTTTTCCTTCAGAAATGGCATTTGCAACTCATTTTTCAGCTGGAACAAACATTCCCTGGTTATTTCTGTAAATAGCATTTTATGCTGAAGATCCTGTTTAAGCCGGAGAAACTAATTTGCACCTGATTTTTCCATTCAGCTCTTGTATTGAAAAAGTTCTTTTTCAGAAATTAAAAGAGGATAAAAAATGACATTTTTGGAACCAACAGGTCTAACCGTTAGCTTTAAATTTCCGTGAAAGGCCGCCAATGCAGGAAAAGCCGGAAAAATACTTCAGCTGAAAAATTACTTTCTAAAGAACGTGCTTTCGAAAACGGTGGTATTTCCTACGTTATCAACCACTTCCAGTTTCAAATGATTTTCGGTATCAGTAACCACCCCGTCGGCAAAATCGTGAGTAAGTAAATTCCTTTTGTATTCATATTCCATCAGAATAAACTTTCCATTTACTGTTGCCCGGTAGCTTTTAATACCCGAAAGATCATCTGAGATCTTAATTTTCAGGTCTTTGTTGTTTGATATCCACTGTCCGTCCCTGAAGTTGACAGGTGTTACGGCAGGAGCTTTCACGTCCCTGCCCAGAGTATAGGTGCCAAAAGTGCGGGTTTTGGTGGTGAACCTGTCGCCGTCTTTCGTGGTGCCCGAATATTGAGGATTTCCCCATTTGTTGAGCCGGGCAATAAACATCTGTTCCCGGTCTTCGGGTTTGTATTTACTAACATCAAAGCCTATGCTGATGTTTGTATGAATGGGGATTACATCTTCGTGGAGCGTTACTTTTTCATCTTCAAAGCTAACATCAAGATACATATCATTATACAGGCTGTTCTCAGGAATGTAAACATCTATGCCCTTGGCTTCAAACTGGGCTCCTTCACTTGCAGCAACAAAGAAGTCGGTAATTTTGGAAGGGTCTTCTTTGATGTCGTTGCGATGTTTACCTTCAATGGGAATGTGAACTATTCGCTCATTTCCCGAGAAATCGCTTACTTTAATAGTGTAATTATACGACAGGCTGTCCTGCACATTGAGGTATCCTTCATTGTTAAGGTGACTGTAAAGGCTCAACGGATTTGAAGGTTCTACAAAAAGCTTCTGAATGCGGCTGTTGTTTGTTGCGTAATACCCGTAGTCGATCAACTGGTTGAGGTGGCGGGTTTCTGCAAACGAGAACCGTTCAAAGTTCAGCTGTAACAGCTTTTCACCGTTAGCGCTGCTCTCAATCTTATACACCCCGTTGTGGTTGGGGGCTGCATTGAGCTGATCTACAGCGGTTATCCCGAAACCTATTTGGCCGCAGGCATCAATTTTTTCAGCTCTAAAAGAACCGTCCTGCTGGGGGATAAGCCTGAGTTTTTGTCGGGCGGCAGAACCATTTACATGTGCGTCCTCTCCTGCCGGGTACACGTAAACCCCCGAAACAATTGGGGCGCGGGAGTCTTCGAGTTCAATCCCGAACATAAGCGGGTTCATTGGCCGCTGCTCGCCATCCCTTATTTCAAAATGCAGGTGGGGGCCGCCGCTGCCACCGGTGTTCCCGCTGTTGGCTACTAATTCCCCTCTTTCAATGGGTATTTCTGAAGAAGCAGGGTACACTTCCACTTCGTAGCTTTCATTTTTATACTGAAGCTGCTTGATATATGCCTCTATTTTGGGAGAAAAATTCTTCAGGTGTGCGTAAACCGTAGTATAGCCGTTGGGGTGCTGAATGTAAAGTGCTTTTCCGTAGCCGTAATGAGAGACATTAATCCGGCTTACATAACCTTCTGCAGAAGCATAAACAGGCAGCCCTTCCCTTTGCTGGGTCTTGATATCGAGGCCACTGTGAAAATGGTTGGACCTCAGTTCTCCAAACGTGCCGGCAAGGGCCAGAGGTACCTGAAGCGGATCGTCAAAATAATCTGTTGGCACGTTGGAAACCTGCGCCGATACTATAAAACCGGTTAAGAGTAGGAGAGGGGCAAATATGCTTTTCATGAAGGGAATTTTTACTTTTTAATAGCGGGTTAAAGATACCAAACCCGGGCATAAAATTAAACCCTTATTTTTGAGGAAGTTAAAATTATTTTAAAGTCCCGCTTAAAATAGACTTCAAAATATTGGGATATTTCGGCAGGTATATTAACTTTGTGAGGGTAAGCAGCAGGTTTAGCTTTAATGAGTGATTTAACAGAAATAGTTGATATTCTTGAAGGTAGGATTGAGAAATTGCTTCAGAATTATAAAAAACTGGAGCAGAAGCAACAAAGCCTTCAGGAGGAACTAATTTCTTTAAGATCTGAAAAGCAGAAGTTGCAGGAAAATCTGGAGTCTTCTGAAAACAGGGTAAAAACTCTTAAAGCTGCCAACGCCTTGCTGGGCAGTAATGATTATAAAAAAGAAACCAAGCTTAAAATAAATAGCTTGATCAGGGAAATAGATCAATGTATTGTTCACCTCTCTGAATAGAAGAATAAAAAAATGTCGAATCAGCTTAAAATAAAGATCTCTATTGCAGACAGGGTTTACCCCATGACCATTCTTCCAGAGCAGGAAGAGGGGCTTAGAAAAGCTGCAAAAAAAATAGAGTTCATGATTAAGCAATTTGAACAGAGTTATGCCGTTAGGGATAAGCAGGATGTTTTGGCGATGTGCGCTTTGCAGTTTGCTGCCCAAACCGAGCAAAAATCAATTGACCGCAGCAGTGAAGTACTTCTTGCTGAAGATAAATTGAAAGCGCTCAATGACCTGCTAGACAAACACTTGGTTTAACTGTTCTTTGAATTATAAAATAAAGGTTACTGCCTGTATTAGTTAATTTATTTTGATAAACTCAACACCAATTCTTTAAAAAGGGTGAGTTTAAGTTGTAAAAGCAAGCCGCCTTTGAGCGGATCCTTGATCAGCTTGTTAGCCCTAAACTTGATTTAAAGAGTTTATACAAATCAACGACTAATACAGGCTTTTTTTTTTACATAAAAACTAACTAATGGATACACTAACTATAGCGATCACTATTATTTCACTTGTCCTGGGGCTTGCAATTGGATTTGGCCTGGCAAAATTCCTGGAGAAGAAGAACGCTTCCAAGATCATTCAAAGAGCTAAAAAATCGGCAGCCGGGATTTTAAAAGAAGCCAAACAGGAAGCTGAAGGCATTAAAAAGGACAAGATCCTTCAGGCTAAAGAGAAATTTATTGAATTAAAGTCTGAACACGAAAAGGTTATCTTATCCCGTGATAAGAAAATTGCCGATGCCGAAAAGAGGGTAAGGGATAAAGAATCCCAGGTGTCCAGTGAACTCGCCAAAAACAAGAACCTGAACAGGGACCTCGAAGAAAAGATTGCCGATTACAACCACCGCAACGATGTTCTTGAGAAAAAGCAGGAAGAGATAGATAAGCTGCACGCAAGCAAGGTACAGCAACTTGAAGTAATTTCGGGGCTTTCTGCGGAAGATGCCCGGGCGCAACTCGTAGAATCTTTAAAAGATACTGCAAAAGCCGATGCCATGGCCCTTGTGCAGGATACCATTGAAGAAGCGAAGCTTACTGCACAGCAGGAGGCGAAAAAGATCATAGTAAATACCATTCAGCGTATTGGTACCGAAGAAGCCATAGACAACTGCGTCTCTGTTTTCAACCTGGAAAGCGATGATGTAAAAGGCCGGATTATTGGTAGGGAAGGGCGAAATATTCGTGCCATAGAAGCTGCCACAGGCGTTGAGATCATTGTAGATGATACTCCTGAAGCTATCATACTTTCATGTTTTGATTCGGTGAGAAGGGAAGTTGCCCGCCTCTCGCTTCACAAGCTGGTGACCGACGGAAGGATTCACCCGGCACGTATTGAAGAAGTGGTGAAAAAGACCACCAAACAAATAGAAGAAGAGATCATAGAAGTAGGAAAAAGAACCGTGATCGACCTTGGAATCCACGGCCTGCACCCCGAATTGATCAGGATCGTAGGACGTATGAAGTACCGTTCTTCTTACGGTCAAAACCTGTTGCAACACTCAAGAGAGGTTGCGAAGTTATGTGGTGTCATGGCTGCAGAACTGGGCTTAAATGCAAAACTGGCCAAACGCGCAGGATTACTTCACGATATTGGTAAAGTACCCGATGCAGAGACCGAAGTACCGCACGCGATCCTTGGTATGCAATGGGCCGAGAAATACGGTGAAAAGCCCGAAGTGTGTAACGCCATTGGTGCCCACCATGACGAAATTGAAATGACTTCACTGCTATCTCCAATTGTGCAGGTTTGTGATGCCATTAGCGGTGCGAGACCGGGCGCAAGAAGACAGGTGCTCGACTCTTATATTCAGAGGTTAAAAGATCTTGAAGATATCGCCTTTGGTTTTGGCGGCGTGAAAAAAGCCTATGCCATTCAGGCCGGTAGGGAGTTGAGGGTGATTGTGGAAAGCGAAAAGGTGAGCGATGAAAAAGCAGCTAACCTCTCGTTCGAGATCTCCCAAAAGATCCAGACAGACATGACTTATCCTGGGCAGGTGAAGATTACCGTAATTCGTGAGACCCGTGCGGTGAACATCGCAAAGTAGAATAAACAAGAATCCTATTTCAGAAACTCCCGGCTCCAAAAAAGAGTCGGGAGTTTTTTATTGAGTATAATTATCTTTTTGTACCTTAAAACTACCAACTTAAGACCTGTGATGAAAAAGAAAAATATTCTGAAATTCCTTTTTCTGGTTATTCTGCTATATCCTCTCTTTAGCCTATTTAGTGCAGTTGGAGATATAGGGGAGGTTGGGCTGCAGGAAGCCCGCAAAGCTATTTCGCATTACCAGGTAAGCATCTGGGTGAGCTGGCTGGTATTGGTGTCGGCTTCTGTTTACTTTAAGTGGACAAAACAGAAAAACTTCTTTTTCTGTTTTACCTATGCTTTTTTAGTGGTGGCTTTTGGCTTTTTGGGCTACCTGGCGCAGGAGCTGGTGGCCCGGTATGAGCTACCGAATAAATTCGGGGATGCTTACTCATTTGGGGTGCTGCATGCGTTGCAGCATATTATCAGCTCATTGGTACTCACCGGTTTCCTGCAGGCTGCCGTATGGTGGTTCACCCGAAAGTGGCACCGTCGTTAGTTATGAGTTAAGAGTTATGAATTATGGGTGCCAAAAATGTTATTTTCAGAGTGCTTTTGAGTGAATAACTCTTCCGCCTTTCCCAATAATATCTTCTCTAATCTTATCAAATGTTTCCGGGAGCAGGGGTACGGCAGCGTCTTCAATAAGCGTGGCGTTAAAACCTTCTTTCAGGGCATCCAGCAGGGAAAAATATACACAAATATCCGCAGCAAGTCCGCAGAAGTAGAGGTCAACAGCACCTCTTTCCTTTAAATATCCGCCAAGGCCGGTGATCTTCTTATGTCCGTTATCAAAAAAGCCACTATAGCTGTCTATTTCAGGGTCCATTCCTTTTCTGAAAATGGCTTCTATAGGCTTTATTTCGAGATTGGGGTGAAAATCGGCTCCTTTGGTGCCCTGCACGCAATGTACAGGCCACAGTTTTTGTTCCAGGCCGTTGAGGTCAATTTGTTCAAATTCCTTTTTACCGGGATGATTCACTGCAAAGCTCTTATGCTCTTTTGGATGCCAGTCTTGCGTGGCCACCACGAGTTCAAACTGAGGTAAGATCTGGTTGATCACCGGTACTATGCTGTCACCGTTTTTTACCTCGAGTGCCCCGCCCGGCATAAAATCTACCTGTGCATCTACAATAACAAGTGTTTTCATGACCTTTTATTTTTGTGTTCTTCAATCAGTGAGTTTCTTTCATCCCTGAGTTTTCCGCTTATCCCAACTTTGTAGATATGCGGATTAAAGAACCTCTTGTATTCCGTAGGAAGTTGATCCAGGCGCTTTTTGCTGAATTCTTTAATTTCTTTGATGCTGGTTTTTTTGTGAACCCTCTTTTGATCTTCCATCACCAGGCTCAAAAGTTCTTCCTTTTCAACCTCCCCAACGAACCTGAATTTTAGCGGGTCGTAAGGGTGATACATCATTTCAGGATTTTTTTCACCTTCCACACACACTACATCCGAACCAAGAAAAGTACCCGAATCATCAAGCAATCTGTATACCTGCTTGCGATGTGGAAGGGTGACCTTGGCAATAGTTTCTGAAAGTTTGATCCTGGGCCTGTTCTTAAAATAAGAAAGTTTGTAGACCCCGTCGAGAGCGGCATTGGGTTTTCCGGTAACCAGGCTTGTTCCCACTCCAAAGATATCTATGGGCGCTTCCTGATCCAGCAAACTCTTGATTAGGTGTTCATCCAGCTGATTGGAAACCGAGATCTTCACATAATCCAGCCCGGCTTTGTCTAGCATTTCCCTCGATTTTCTTGAAAGATATGCAAGGTCGCCGCTATCAAGCCTTATTCCTTTGAGCTTATGGCCGCGGCTTTCCATTTCTTTTCCTACCTTAATTGCGTTGGGAAGCCCGCTTTTTAAGGTGTCGTAAGTATCTACCAGTAAAATGGCATTTTTGGGATGAATTTCAGCAAAATCCCTGAAGGCATCGAGCTCGTTCTCATAACTCTGAATGAAGGAATGCGCCATTGTTCCTGATACAGGAATGTGAAAATCCCTTCCTGCGCGGGTGTTGCTCGTAGCTTCAAAACCGCCAATAACAGCTGCCCGGCTGGCGTGATAGCCCCCAAAACCCTGGGCCCTTCTCAACCCAAAATCTATGAGCATCCTGCCTTTTGCCTGGATGGCCATTCTTGCTGCCTTTGTGGCTATAAGCGTCTGGAAATTCAGCACATTTAACAAGAGGGTTTCTATGATCTGGGCTTCAATGATATTGGCTTCTACCCGCAATACCGGCGCCCCGGGAAATACCACATCTCCTTCTTTCATGCTGAAGATTTTTCCGCGGAAGCGAAAACTTCTCAGGTAATCGAGGTATTCTTTTGAGAAATTCTGGGTGCTTAGAAATTCCAGGTCTTTATCTGAAAATTTTAAGTCCTGAAGGTAATCGAGTAAAGTTTCGAGTCCAGCAAAGATGGCAAACCCGCCTTCAAAAGGTAATTTCCTGAAAAAGTAATCGAATATGGCGGTCTTTTCGGCTTCGCCTTTACTAAAATAGACCTGCCCCATGGTGAGCTGATACTGATCTGTATAAGTACCGCTTATATCTATCATGCCAAGATGCTTTAAATTTATGTTGATTTATGCGTTATAGCTCGTCTTGAGCTTCCAGGTATTGATCCTGCTTGTGCCAGTCAAACCTGTAAGAGACACCGGCAGCAACCTGCCACCTGGAAGGAGTGTCTTTAAAATTGATAAGCCCCGAAATATCGGCCTGGAAGTTTTTATGAAAAAGATAGGCAAACCCGCCACGGGCAATCTCGTCGCTGTAAATGTCGCTTATCAAGGTCTGGAATTCTCCAAACATCGCGAATTTTGGGGAAAACGAGTGGGTGAGGGTGACAATACCCGAATAAGTAGGCGATTCATCGCCAATCCTGTCGGCAATTGCATTTAAAACCAGAACCCAGGGGCCCCAGTTGTTTTGTGAGATCACGGCAGCGCGGGGTGAGAATTTTGACTGGCCTTCATAGAGGTACGGGTTATCCCCAAAAGAAAAATTGGCCCCGGCGTAAATTGAAACTGCGGGAATTAAAAGGCTCCAGTCAAAACGCTGGTTGGCTTTCCAGCTGTAAAGGTTTGGCTTCTTCTCTTTTGCGTCTTTATTTGGGTCGTAAATAAGGTACTTTACACCTATGGCGTTAGAATCAAAGTTGGCTATTTCGCTGGTTTCGGTACTGGCTCCCACAACATAGTTTGTGGTCTGGTTGAGGTAAGAGCCCATCAGGTTGATCTCCAGTTCCTCAAAGAGAAACCCGAACCTTACTGCATAGTCTATTCCCCAAAGATCTGTATCGGTTTGGAGGAGCTCATGGTTGTCATTCCCCATTTTGGCCCCGGCTTCCACTTGTAGTACCATTGGCCCTACTGCAAACGCACCCTGGGAATTTCCCGGCCGGTTTGAATTAATGGTTTCAGTATATTGAGCACTGGCATTAAAACTTCCGAAGAAACAAAAGAGAAAAAAAGTCAGGTAGATCCTCATATTGGGGCTGATTGGTGATGATCAAATATAGAGATTTTCTCATTTTTTTCGGCTGCACCAATGGTTTTCTTTGCCTAGAATAGTAATTTTACCAAAACTTTTAGAATGCATGAAGCTTCATTGACCCAGGTATTGAGGGTGGTGTTAATCGTCCTCCTCGTGTACTTTGGTTTAAAACTATTAATACGCTGGTTTGGCCCACTATTACTGCGTTGGGTCTTAAAGAAGATTGGAAAGAAGTTCGAGCAGCGTTTTAGCCAGTTCGATATGGGCAGGGAACCACAACAGAAACAGGGCGAGGTGAGCATTGACAAAAAGCCGAAAACTACCCGAAAGTCAAAGAATGACGTGGGCGAGTATATCGATTATGAAGAAATTGACTAATTTCCGCTCCAAAACTCTCTTCGTATGAATTTTTCCCTAAAGAAAGTATTGCCTCACATTTTTGTTTTCCTGGGGTTTATAGTAATTTCTATTGCCTACTTCTATCCTGTACTTCAGGGAAAGGAAATCTACCAGAGTGATATTGCGCAGTACATTGGGATGGCGCGGCAACAAAACGAATTTAGGGCCGAGACAGGCGAAGAACCTTACTGGACCGATGCTGCCTTTGGCGGAATGCCCACATACCAGCTGGGCGCAAATTACCCGCATAACTATATAAAGGAACTGGACAGAACCTTGAGATTCCTGCCCCGCCCGGCCGATTATCTGTTTCTGTACTTTCTGGGGATCTACATTCTCCTGCTGGTCCTGAAAATTGATTACAGACTGGCATTTTTGGGAGCACTGGCTTTCGGGTTTTCCACCTATCTTATCATTATCCTGGGAGTGGGGCACAATGCCAAAGCTCATGCCATTGCCTACATGCCGTGGGTGATTGGTGGCATCCTGCTCTGCTTCAGGCAAAAATATATCCTCGGGTTTCTATTGCTTGCCTTCGGAATGGCCCTTGAAATAAGCGCGAATCACTTTCAAATGACTTTTTACCTGCTCCTGCTGGTGATTGTTATAGGAATTGTATATCTGGCTGAAGCCTTCAGGAAAAAGAAACTACCTCAATTCTTCAAGGCATTGGGGGTTATGGTAGCTGCAGTGGTCTTGGCTATTGGTACCAACGCCACCAACCTTATGGCGACCCGGGAATATGCCGATTTTAGTACCCGCGGAGATACAGGCCTTACCATTAGCCCCGAAGGTACTCCTGAAAAATCCAGCGGACTAGATTATAATTACATCACCGAATACAGCTACGGGGTTCTGGAAAGTTTCAACCTTTTCATACCGCGTTTTATGGGAGGTTCGAGCGCAGAGAACCTGGGCACAGATTCTGCTGTTTATTCGCAGCTGCTGCAGCTGGGCGCTAACCCGGTGCAGGCGGCACAATTTGCCGAAGCAGCCCCCACGTACTGGGGAGATCAGCCTTTTGTGGGTGCCCCGGCCTATATTGGCGCCACCGTGCTTTTCCTGTTTGTGTTTGCCCTTTTCCTGGTGCGGGGCAAGCTTAAATGGTGGGTGGTTGGCGGCTCTTTGCTGGCACTCATTCTTTCTTTTGGAAAAAATTACCCTTTTGAATTCATCACGCGCTTTTTTATTGAATATGTGCCGCTTTACAACAAGTTCAGGGCGGTGTCTTCAATTCAGGTGATTTTAGAATTGTGTATTCCGGTGCTCGCAATTGCCGGTCTTTCCCGATTGTTCTTTAGAGAAGAATCTTCAGAAAGAAAAATTTATTCGTTGAAATGGGCCACAATAATTACCGGCGGTATTGCTTTGTTGTTCCTGCTGTTAAGAAGCGCTTTCAGTTTTACCGGGGCGAGCGATGGTGTGTTGATCCAGCAACTGGGGCCAGAGTTTGTGCGGGCTTTAAAAGAAGACAGGAAAGCTGTCTTTACGGCCGATGCCCTTAGATCGTTGATATATGTACTGCTCACCGCTGCTGTTCTTTGGTTTTTCCTGAAACAAAAACTCAACCGGAATATGGCATTTTTGGGACTTGGGCTGCTCATACTTTTTGACCTGGTAGGTGTTGGGAAAAGATATGTGGATAGCGAAGATTTTGTGAGATCCAGCGTGGTGAACAGGCCATTCCAGGCAACTGAAGCCGATAGGGAGATTATGAGGGACGAGGGCCATTACAGGGTTTTTGACCTTTCCGGAAGTCCTTTTAATACTGCGCGTACTTCGTTTTTCCATAATTCTATAGGAGGTTACCATGCCGCGAAGCCGGGCAGGATGCAGGAGCTTTACGATTTTTATTTGTCGCAGAACAACCTGCAGGTGCTCAATATGCTCAATACCAAATATTTCATTATTCCTACGGAAGAAGGGGCGGTTGCACAGCAAAACCCTGAGACCAATGGCAATGCCTGGTTTATTCAGGAAGTGGAAATGGTTGAAAATGCCAATGAGGCCATTAAAGCGCTTGATGGGATCAACACCAAACGCGTGGCGGTTGTAGACAATGATTTTGCTGAATTCCTTCCAAAAAAGCAATTTGAAACCGATAGTTTGGCGGGTATCGAACTGGTTTCTTATCAGCCTAATGAATTGATATACAATTCTTCCGCAGAAAAAGACCGTATGGCAGTATTTTCTG
The DNA here is from genome assembly GCF_026109735.1 of Salinimicrobium tongyeongense. Classification (NCBI taxonomy): domain Bacteria; kingdom Pseudomonadati; phylum Bacteroidota; class Flavobacteriia; order Flavobacteriales; family Flavobacteriaceae; genus Salinimicrobium; species Salinimicrobium tongyeongense. The sequence goes on from NZ_CP069620.1 coordinate 3,092,120, forward strand.
AAATTTACTATCCGCACGGCTGGCAGGCTTATATTGACGGTGAGAAAGTTCCGCATTTTAGGGCAAATTACGTGCTGCGGGCAATAATGGTACCGGCAGGAGAACACGAGATCAGCTTCAGGTTTGAACCGCAGGTAGTGAAAACAGGAAGTTCAATTGCTCTTGCCAGCTCAGTTCTTTTGGCGATTTTATTGCTTGGGGGCCTTTACTGGAAGCTGAGACGAAAATAATTTGACATTTTAAGCAGGGCTATGAAAAAAGTACTTATAGTTACTTATTACTGGCCCCCGGCCGGTGGCCCCGGGGTGCAGCGGTGGCTTAAATTTGCAAAATACCTTCCTGAAAATGGCATAGAGCCTATAATTTATACTCCCGAGAATCCGCATTATCCTCTAAAAGACCCTTCACTTGAAGCCGAAGTTCCTTCAGAATTAAAGGTGCTTAAAAATGCCATTTTTGAGCCCTATGCTGTCGCCGGAATGCTGTCAAAAAAGGATACGGAAAGGATTAGCTCCGGAATTATTCCGAAGGAACAGAAGCAGGGTTTTTTGCAGAAGTTCATGCTGTTTGTTCGCGGAAACTTTTTTATTCCCGATGCCCGGAAATTCTGGATAAAACCTTCGGTAAAATTTCTTTCAGAATACCTGAAGGAGCATCAGGTTGACACGATTATTACTACCGGGCCGCCGCACAGCATGCACCTTATTGGCCTGGAGCTTAAAAAAGCGCTGGGCGTAAACTGGCTGGCCGATTTTAGGGATCCGTGGACGCAGATAGGCTACCACTATAAACTGAAGTTGCTTCCTGCTTCGCGAAAAAAACATGAAAAGCTTGAAAAAGAGGTGCTGCAGGCGGCAAATAAAATTATTACCACCAGTTTTACCACGCAAAAGGAATTTCTTTCAAAAACCAACCGGCCTGTAGAGGTGATCACCAATGGATATGATGTTGAGCAAGTTGAGAAGCTTCCGCTGGATGGGAAATTTAGTATTTCCCACATAGGTTCGTTGCTTTCAGGGAGAAACCCGGAGAACCTGTGGCAGGCGTTTTACGAATTGATTTTAGAAAATGAGGATTTTGCAAGAGATTTTCAGCTAAAACTGGTTGGAGCTGTGGGAGAGCCGGTTTTGGAGAGTATTCAAAAATGGCATTTAAAAGACCGGCTTGTTTTGAAAGATTATGTGTCTCATTCAGAAGCTTTGCAGTTGCAAAGAAGTTCGCAGCTGCTCCTGCTCATAGAGATTGACACTGAGGAGACCAGGGGGATAATTCCGGGGAAATTATTTGAATACCTGGTGAGTGAACGGCCTATTCTTGCGGTGGGGCCGGTAGATGCCGATGTACAAAAGATCATTAAAGAAACCAATACCGGATCGTATTTTCTATACCCTCAAAAAAGGGAAATTAAGGCCTATATTCTGGAGCAATATGAACTCTTCAAAAAAGGCGAATTAAAGGCCTATCCCGTAGGACTGCAGCAGTACAGCAGGCGCGCACTTACAAGGAGACTGGCAAACCAAATAAAGCAGCTTTAATGGGAATTATTTTAAGCCAGTCGGCCAAAAACCTTGCTACCACTTACGTGGGTTTTGGAATAGGCGCTGTTAACACCTTGTTTCTTTATACGAATTTTCTTACTCCCGAATATTACGGACTTGTAGGGTTCCTTTTGTCGGCTGCAAATCTTATCTGGCCGTTAATGGCATTTGGGATGCACAATACCCTGGTGAAATTTTACACTTTTTACAATTCCAAAGAAGAAAAAGACAGGCTGCTTAGCGTGATCCTGTGGCTGCCGCTGGGGATTTCCCTTATTTTAGGGGTGACTGGCTACTTCTCCTATGACCTGCTCCTCAACTACTTTTCAGACGGGGAAGGGCTTGTAAAGCCTTATATCTGGCTCATTTTTGTCATTGGCCTGGCAACTTCATATTTCGAGATTTTTTTCGCCTGGGCAAAAGTGGCCTATAAAAGTGTTTTCGGAAATTTTATGAAGGAAGTTTTTCACAGGGGCTGTATCTCTCTGCTTCTTTTAGCCGTTTACTTCGGATATCTTTCGGTGGAAGATTTTGTTTATGCCGTAGGTGTGGTTTTCATTTTAAGGCTGGTCCTTATGATGTTCTATGCATTTAGCCTGTATTTTCCGAAGCTCAGTTTTTCATTTCCGAAGAATAGATCTTTTATCCTGAAATATTCCGCTTTAATCCTTATTGCAGGTTCGGTAGCCATGGTTTTACTCGACCTGGATAAAGTGATGATTGAAAGGTTCCTGCCCATAGAAATGGTGGCGGTATATGGAATTGCGGTTTATATTTCTTCGGTTATCGCTGTGCCTTCACGGGCCATGCACCAAATTACCTACCCAATGACGGCCACGCTGCTCAACAAAAAGGATAAAAAAGGACTTTTGGAACTCTACGAAAAAAGTTCCCTGAACCTGTTGATTATAAGCGGCCTCATCTTTTTGCTTATTATTACGAACATTTCTCAGCTTTATGCGCTCATTCCCGATGAATACCAGATTAGCTACGCGATTGTGATCTTGATTAGCACGGTAAAACTTTACGACAACCTGCTGGGAAACAACAACAGTATTCTTTTTAATTCCGACTATTACCGGCTGGTACTGGCAATAGGCATTTTTCTTGCCGTGTTGGCCTTTGTACTGAATATTGTTTTAATTCCGGGACTCGGACTTCTAGGAGCGGCACTGGCTACTTTTTTAGCTTTTGCCTGTTACAACAGCGTAAAGCTGATCATTGTGTTCAGAAAGTTTAAAATTCACCCGTTCTCAAGAGATACGGGCTATGGCTTACTGCTTATATTAGGGTTTAGCTTAGGGTTCTATTTCTGGGAATTTCCATGGCACCCGATGGTCAACATCGTTTTAAAGTCGGGCATCATTGCTTTACTTTATGTGCTGGTGATCTATTCATTAAAACTCTCTCCTGAAATTAACAGGATCATTGAAAGGACATTGAAACTGAAGCAGAAATAGTTTGTACAGCAGAAGTCTGGTAAGATTTTAAAAAAAATCTCCGGAGCCAAAAAAGCAACCGGAGATTCACCAACTAACCAACCAAATTAAATTTTCTAATTTCTTCCGCGAGAACTTCTGGATTCCGGGCTGCGGGCGGGAGCTTGAACTTCTGCCGAAGGATTAACGGTCGCAGACCTTCTGGTTCTGTTCTGGGTTTGTACACTTCTTTGCGGTGCAGCGTTCACGGAAGCATTGCTTCTGGTTCGCTCTGCACTTCGAACAGCACGATTTTCTGTGCGGCTTTTTCGCATTTCGGGTTGTTGAACTGCAGGAGCTTTGACTCTTGAAGTTCTTGTGCTTTCTGCAGCTCTTTCCCTTTCTACTGAAGTCCGCTGTGTTTCCCTGTAATCATTTTTTGCCTGAGGCACAGCGACAGTTGCTTTTGCAGAATTTGCATTTTGCATCCTGGTTTGCTTTTGCTCTTCTGTTCTTCTTCCGCGGTGATAGGAGGTAACCCTGTCTCCGGGTTTGTAATAGCTCTTCTGAAAAGAACCCTTATTGAAATGATTCTTGTGGTAATACTTTTTATAGGCATTGTACTTCATCCTGTATGGTTCATAATGCAGGCGGTACGGCTGATTGTAAACTACAGTGAAGTTGGCATGGGGCCTCATATAATAGTCGTGCCATGGTCTATACACGTAACGAATATTAGTGTTGTTTATAAATCCGGAAGTATGGCTATACCTGTGGTAAGGGTCGTAATGTACCAGCAGGTTTCCCACCCTGTTCACCATTCCAAAAGCATTATATCGTATTTGAACCCTGCCGGCCTGCACTATCCTTCCGTAGTAATCATAATAAACCGGCACATTCTCAATTTGTATCACCGCCCCGTAATCATCATACTGAACAAAGGGCCCATAATTATAACCGGCGTTATAGCTGTAATTAACATGAGGAGAAACCCTGTTGAAGTTTCCCTGCGGATTAAAAAAGAAATCGAATTGTCCGTCGGGGAAAATGGCAAATTCAACTCCTCTTTCTATAAAGATGAACGCATCCTGATATGCGCTATGTCCAAAATTTGTTTGCGCTGCAGGAGAAGCTTGTGAAGAAACCCCAACGAGCAGCATGGTCAATAAGAGGTAAATTTTTTTCATGGTAAAATATTTTGAGGTTAAACCTGCGCACTTGAAATAGAAGTACGTTAGTTTGTATTCAAACTGCGTGCCATAAATTAGAAAACCCCGTGAACATTAAGCTCAACGGGGTTTCCAAACTAACCAACCAAAAATTATTAATTACAAATTAATTATGTAAACATTACTCTTGCAATCAATAATTCTGATTCAAAGGCTGTGCCAAGATTCTAAATTAGATTCTTATTAGTGTTAAAATATAATTCTATGGATTACAGTTTTTCAGCAAGAAAAGGAGCTGTATATGATTTTTTATTTTTAGCAACTTCTTCGGGAGTACCTGCTGCAATGAGCTTGCCTCCTGCCTCGCCACCTTCAAGTCCCAGGTCAATAACATGATCGGCACATTTTACGAGATCCATATTATGTTCTATTACAATGACAGAATGTCCTTTTGTCAGCAGGGCGTTAAAAGATTTCAATAATTTCTGAATATCGTGAAAATGCAAACCAGTAGTAGGTTCATCAAAAATGAACAAAGCTTTTTCTTTGGAAGTACCTTTTACCAGGAAGGAGGCCAATTTTATCCGCTGGGCTTCCCCGCCTGAAAGGGTAGAAGAGCTTTGCCCCAGTTGCACGTACCCAAGACCCACATCCTGCAGGGGTTTTAGCTTTGCAGTAATTTTGTCTTCTCCGTTTTCGGAGAAAAAAGCAACGGCATCATCAATGGTCATACTCAGCACGTCATCGATATTTTTTCCTGCAAAACTTACTTCTAAAACTTCTTTTTTAAACCGCTTGCCATTACAGGTTTCACAAACCAGGTGTACATCGGCCATGAACTGCATTTCTATGGTTACTTCGCCTTCACCCTTACAGGTTTCACATCGCCCACCATCAACATTGAAAGAGAAGTGCTTGGGTTTATAAGCACGAATATCACTTAGTTTTTGGTTGGCAAATAAGTTCCTTATATCGTCATAGGCTTTGATATAGGTCACCGGATTAGAGCGCGAGGAACGTCCAATAGGATTTTGATCTACAAATTCTACCGTAGTTACATTCGCAAATTTTCCTTCTATCCCGGTAAACTGCCCGGCTTTTTCTCCATATCCGCCAATTTCCTTGCACATGGCAGGGTAAAGTATCTTTTTGATCAGTGTACTTTTTCCACTCCCTGAAACTCCCGTAACCGCCGTAAACACACCCAGCGGGAACCGAACATCAATATTTTTAAGGTTATTCTCCCGGGCACCAATGATGTCTATATAATGCTTATAATCGCGTCTTTTGGTGGGGACTTTAATTTCGAGGGCGTTGTTGAGGTATTTTGCGGTAAGAGAGTCTGATTTCAGGATCTCTCCATACGTACCGGCAGCGACCACCTCTCCGCCGTTGGTTCCGGCTTCAGGACCAATATCTATGATCTCATCGGCAGCTTTCATGATATCTTGATCATGTTCTACCACAATTACCGTGTTTCCGAGATCGCGCAGAGATTTCAGGACTTCTATGAGTTTCAGGGTATCTCGGGGATGTAAGCCTATAGAGGGTTCATCTAGAATATACATAGACCCAACGAGGCTGCTTCCCAGGGAGGTGGCCAGGTTAATCCGTTGAGACTCTCCTCCCGAAAGTGTGTTTGATTTTCGATTTAAAGTGAGATAGGTGAGCCCCACTTTTGAAAGAAATCCGAGCCTGTTCTTAATTTCCGTAAGCAGTCGTTTTGCAATAGTAGCGTCTGACTCGCTTAACTCCAGTTGGTCAAAGAAATCGGCTACCTTATTTATGGGCATTTCCACCAGTTGGGTTATGGTGGCGCCCCCAACTTTTACATAATTGGCCTCTGGCCTGAGTCTCTTGCCTTTGCAGACAGAGCATTTGGTTTTTCCGCGATAGCGGGAAAGCATCACACGATTTTGGATTTTATAAGCTTTAGATTCAAGGAAGGCAAAAAATTGATTTAAGCCTTCAAAATACTGGTTCCCATTCCAGATAAGATCTTTTTGCTCCTGGGTGAGTTCAAAATAAGGTTTGTGGATAGGGAAATTGAATTTGTGGCTGTTGTTTACCAATTGATCTCGGTACCAGCTCATGCTGTCACCACGCCACGGAAAAATGGCATTTTCATAGATTGATAATCCGGTATTGGGAATGACAAGATCTTCGTCAATACCAATAACATCCCCGTATCCTTCGCATTTTGGGCAGGCTCCGTAAGGGTTGTTAAAGCTGAAAAGATGCACATTCGGCTCTAAAAAGCTCATCCCGTCGAGTTCAAACTTATTGCTGAACTGTCTTATCTTCTTATCTGAAAGATTTTCAATAAATAGCTCTCCTTTCCCTTCAAAAAAGGCAGTTTGAGCTGCATCTGCCAGCCTGTTCAGGAAGTCTTCATCATCTTTGACCACAATCCTGTCCACCACAAGAAAGAGGTCTTTTTCTGCTATTTTTGACAGCTCGGCTTCATCGATGCGCAATACTTCATCTTTGTATTTTATACGGCTGTAGCCCTGCTGCAGGAGCACCTTCAGTTTTTCTTCTGGGGTGCGGCTTTGTTCTACATGAACGGGGGCCAAAAGCAGCATTTTTGAGCCTTCAGGGAAAGATCTCACATAGTTCACAACATCTGTTACCGTATCTTTTTTCACTTCCTCTCCCGACACAGGGGAGTAGGTTCTTCCAATTCGGGCAAAGAGAAGTTTCAGGTAATCGTATATTTCCGTAGAAGTTCCCACGGTTGAACGCGGATTAGTGGAATTCACCTTTTGCTCAATTGCAATAGCCGGGGCAATCCCTTTTATGGAATCTACCTGGGGTTTGTTCAGCCTCCCCAAAAACTGGCGGGCGTAAGACGACAAGCTCTCCACGTACCGGCGCTGACCTTCGGCGTATAAAGTGTCAAAAGCCAGAGAGGATTTCCCAGAACCCGAAAGCCCGGTGAGAACCACCAGCTTATTCCGCGGAATTACTACATTGATATTCTTGAGGTTGTGAAGGCGTGCACCTTTTATAATGATATTCTCTTTTGGATTTACTCCTGAGATGTCTACTTGCATATTTAAATTCATGTTGTGAGCGCAAAGGTACTTAAACTTCAAATTTTTGAGTTGTGACTTAGAGATAATAACTGTTTCTGTGCTAACTTGTTAAAAACGTTAACCTTTTATTTGCTTTAGTGAAAATTTTCCTTTTATATTTGCCATTATAATTTAAAACTATTTTGCCTATTGCATAAAGTTACTTTGAACTTGTATTAACTAACCCCAGGCCACCCCAACAGCCTGAAAAAGTAACTCTTATGGATAACACCGAGGCAAATGACGCTTTTCTCGTGAAGCGCTATATGGAAGGAGATGAACAATCCCTTTCAATTCTTATAAATCGTCACCAACAACGTATTTACAGTTTTATCTTTTCAAAAGTCTTTGATAAGGATGTTGCTGAAGATATTTTTCAGGATACTTTTATTAAAGTGATCAAAACTCTGAAGAGGGGGAAATACAATGAAGAAGGAAAATTCCTTCCGTGGGTGATGCGTATTGCACATAATTTGGTGATAGACCATTTCAGAAAAAATAAAAGAATGCCCAAGTTTGAGAATAGTGGCGACTTTAATATTTTCTCGGTACTTTGTGATTCGGGGTTAAATGCCGAAAAACAGATTATAAAAGACCAGATTGAAGCAGATGTTCAGGAGTTGATCAAGGAACTTCCGCAAGATCAGCTTGAGGTGCTGGTGATGAGGATTTACAAGGACATGAGCTTTAAAGAAATTTCTGAAAGAACCGGGGTAAGTATCAACACGGCACTGGGAAGAATGAGGTATGCTCTTATAAACCTTCGAAAAGTCATTGAAAAACACAATTTAGTTTTAACTAACTAATTAGCACAATAAGATTAAAGACTGGCCGTTATTAGGTTATAACCTTAAATGACCAATAATGGCGAAACTTTACTCTCGAAAAAAATTGAAAACAATGACCCCAAAAAAGGAAACCATAAGCTTCCTTTTAAGCTACTCCAAGGCTTTAAGAATAAACACTTATAAGAACCTGGAATTTGAATCAATTTTAAATTGATTAACAAGAAAGATCTGCTAACGGCGGATCTTTTTTTTGTGATATGCTTCCAGGACTGTTTTGCGGCCTATGGTTTTGGTGATGATGTCTTTTTCAAGGTCCCATCCTCTTGCCGGGGAATACTCCCTGCCGTACCAAATGATTTGCAGGTGAAGTTCATTCCATAATTCCTTCGGAAAAAGGCGTTTTGCGTCTTTCTCTGTCTGTACCACATTTTTTCCGTTAGATAAGTTCCACCTGTACATGAGTCGGTGAATGTGAGTATCTACAGGAAAAGCAGGGATGTTAAATGCCTGAGAGACCACTACGCTGGCGGTTTTATGCCCAACTGCCGGCAGCTCTTCCAGGGCGGCTATATCGGCTGGGACTTCTCCTTGATACTTATCAATAAGAATCTGTGAAAGGCCGTAAATTCCTTTGGCTTTCATGGGAGACAGGCCTACAGGTTTAATGATCTCCCTTATCTCTTCTTCGGAAAGTTTTACCATCGCATATGGATTGTCGGCCCTGGCGAAAAGAAGTGGAGTGATTTGATTGACCCTTACATCGGTGCTCTGCGCTGAAAGTAGTACGGCAATTAATAAAGTATAAGGATCTTTATGGTCTAAAGGAACTGGGATATTAGGATAAATATCTGCTAAAGTGTCTATGACGAACTGAACTTTTTCCTGCTTGGTCATTAATGTGTAACTTTGAAACAAAAGTACTAATTATGACAACACTTCAACCAGGCGATAAAGCACCTAATTTTTCAGCGACCGACCAGGAAGGAAAAAAACATACTTTAGAAGATTATAAAGGAAAAAAACTGGTTATTTTCTTTTATCCTAAAGCCAGCACTCCGGGTTGTACTGCCGAGGCCTGTAACTTAAGGGACAATTATGAAGCTTTTCAGGCTCAGGGCTATGAAATATTGGGCGTGAGTGCCGATTCTCCCAAACGCCAGCAGAACTTCAAAGAGAAGAACAGCCTGCCTTTCCCATTGCTGGCAGATGAAGGTAAAGAAGTCATTAATGCGTTTAAAGTTTGGGGGCCAAAGAAATTTATGGGAAAAGAATATGACGGAATTCACCGTACCACCTTTGTTATTGATGAGGAGGGAGTGATTTCAGATGTTATATCTAAAGTAAAAACCAAAGAGCACGCAGGGCAAATCCTTTAACTGATAAAGGTTTAATGGATAAGGAATAACATAATGCAGGTTATTCTTTCTTCCAGATCTTCTGAAGGGTAGCAATGGAATCGCAGTTCTCAAACAGCAATTCCAAATAGCCTGAATCCACAGTTCCGGTAACCAGGTAGGTTTTACAGGAATCGAGATCGGTATTGCTGCGGCTAAAGTCGACATCTCCCTTATTAAGCACCTTTGTGATAGAGGCTGTATCTATTTGCAGCCTCTCAATCTCATTTATGGCTTCCCGGGAATAAGCCCTTTCTTTTATCCGAATGTTTTTTAAAACACGCGCGTCGGGCCCATAGGCGCAGGAAGTTTTTTTTCCACTTAGAAAAAAAGCAAGTATGATCAATCCTATGGCAAAACCTCCGAGGTAATAACCGAGTCTGTGAATAAATTTCATGGAGAATTAAAAAATAAGCAGGTTGATATCCCGGTAGGAAAGATCAAACCATTCAGCAATAGATTTGTTGGTTAATATTCCGTGGTAAAAGTACAAACCATTTCGCAGACCTCTGTCAAACCTCAAAGTATTTTCAAGGCCACCCTGTTCGGCGATATGCAAGAGGTAAGGGGTGAAGATATTACTTATAGAAAGAGAAGCTGTTCTGGCATATCGGGAAGGGATATTGGGGACACAGTAATGAACCACTCCGTTCTTTACAAATGTAGGTTTGTCATGAGTGGTGATCTCACTGGTTTCAAAGCAACCTCCCATATCTATGCTTACATCAATAACAACGGCACCTTTTTTCATGTGCTCTACCATGGTTTCGGAAACCAAAATAGGGGAGCGGTTCTTTCCTCTAACGGCACCTATTACCACATCACTTCTCTTTAAAGCCTTGATAAGGTTTTTGGGCTGAATGGTAGAAGTGTGCAGGGGCCTCCCAAGATTTGCCTGAACGGTGCGCAACCTGGTAAGGGAGTTATCGAAGATCTTGACATTTGCACCCAGTCCGAGTGCCGATCGGGCGGCGAATTCGCCTACCGTACCAGCTCCAAGAATGGTAACTTCAATAGGTGGCACCCCGCTAATATTCCCGAACATTAGCCCGTTGCCAGCAGGATTATTGCTCATGATCTCAGATGCGATAAGAATAGAAGCCGTACCGGCAATTTCACTAAGAGCCCGAACGGCCGGATATGAGCCATCGTCATCTTTGATGAATTCAAAAGCCAGGGCCGTAATTCTTTTGGAAGCCAGCTTCTGGAAGTAATCTTTCTTCTGGGTTTTAAGCTGAAGTGCAGAAATGATGGTGGTCTGCGGATTCACCATATCCAGTTCCTCCAGGGTAGGAGGTTCTACTTTTAGGATCATGGGGCACGAAAAGACCTTTTTTGTGTCTTTGGTGATCTCAGCTCCGGCTTCAGAATAATCTTTGTCGCTGAATTTTGCGCCTTCCCCTGCATTTGATTCTATGAGTACCCTGTGGCCATGAGCTGTCATTGCAGCAACGGCATCGGGGCTAAGGCAAACCCTTTTTTCCTGATAAGCATTTTCTTTAGGGATGCCAATAAATAACTGGCCTTTATGCTTATAGACTTCCAGGGTTTCTTCCTGCGGAATAAGTTGTTCCCTGGTAAAGGGAGATAGCTGCTCTGTCATAATCTGTTGGTCACAAAGATAAAATTACGACATTTTTGTGGAGTGAGAGAATTAGAGTTTAACGTAATACTCTTCCTGAATTTCCCCATCGTTTGAAGTATCTTCTCTAAAAGATCTTATTTCTTCATATTCTTTATCTGAAAAAGGAGAAAAAGGGGATATATTTTCACGCTCTATCTCTGTTAAGTCAATACCATAAATACGATCAAAAACTTTAATTCTAATGAGGTAGACTAATGAGAGGATTAAAATAAAAAAAGGTGCGAGATATACAAGTTGATTAGTATCGGCAAAAAATTGTTCATGGAGATATACATCATCGTATACTACTGCAACTAACTGAAAAGAATACATTCCAATTGGAACTAATATAACATGATACCACCAGTGTTTACAAGTAAAAAACCAGATTAAAAGTAAAATGAGAGGAGTAATTTTACCTAAATAAGTCCACGCAGCGGTTAAAACATCCTGATAGTATTTACTCTCATAGGTAAAAAAAGAAGTTTCCCAAACGGGGCCGTTTGGGAAAATTTCATATAGATAAAAAATATAAGGTGAAAATGCTATAATTATGGCTATAATACTACCCGTGAGTAGGAACCCGGATGAGCCTTTTGTCGACAGCGGTTTTCTTGACTTCATTTTTATTGTCGTTATCTGTGTTGGAAGTTACAAAGAAAGTTGCTCCAAAGATAGATACGGCTAGGAAAAGGGCTTTAATTTTCATGATATAGTTTTTTTAAGGTTGTGTGTGTTTCGATTTGTTGATACAAACCTAGAAAAAACTAAACCGCTAATAATTAGTGCATTATTCGTACTTTTGCCGCCTTTTTGAAAGAAAATTCTTCAAACTTTTAAAATATTAGATTCTAAACAATCCAGTTAAAATAATTATTAATTCGGTTAATTACTACAATATAATACAGATCTGTTAATCAAACCTTAAATGCGAAAGAAAATTCTTACACAGGTCTGTTTTTAATCACGTGTAAATTTTGAGCTAAATTAACAAAACTTTAACTTTCTTAAATCATTTTCCAGTATTAAAATCTCCAATTTTTGGTGTCCTTCTTCTATGAAATTTTGAATTTTTTGAGGCCATTCAATAAAATTCCAGTTGCCAGATTCAAGATATTCCTCAAAACCCATGTCCCAGGCTTCAGATTCATCATTGATTCGGTAAAAATCAAAATGATTTACCGTTCCGTTTTCTGTTTCATATACATTTACGAGGGAAAAAGTTGGGCTACTGCCAGTATCTACGGCGCCCAGGGCTTTGAGAAGCGCCTTTATTAATGTTGTCTTACCTGCCCCCATTTCTCCATAGAACAACAGGGTCTTGCTTCCGGATTTTTCCAGAAGTTTTCGTGCAACAGTATCAATTTCAGACAGAAGGTAGGTTACTTCCATTCAAAAGTATTATGATTTGGGACTGTAAAGATAGTTAATTTATTGTTACCTAGGAGATAAGACGCAAAATGGTATGATCATTTCTTCCATAGAAACCCCTCCGTGCTGAAAAGTATTTCTGTAATAGCTTACATAATGGTTATAATTATTAGGATAAGCAAAGAAAAGGTCGCCCTTAGCAAAAATAAAAGAGCTGCTCATATTAATAGCTGGTAGGTGAATGCTCTTGGGGTTAGGTGCAGCCAAAACATCCTTTTCTTCATATGTAAGGCTTTTTCCGGTTTTGTACCGCAGGTTAAGACTGGTTTGTTTGTCGCCTATAACTTTAGATGGATTTTTCACATTAATAGTTCCGTGATCTGTCGTCATTATTAATTTGAACCCCAGGTTTTGTGCCTGCTGTATGATTTCCAGAAGGGGGGAATTCCTGAACCAGCTTTGAGTGAGCGACCGGTATGATTTGTTGGTGGAGGCTAATTCTTTAATGACTTCCATTTCAGTTTTTGAATGGGAGAGCATGTCTACAAAGTTGTAAACTACCACAGTAAGGTCATTTTCTTTCTGGCTTTTAAAGTTCTCTACCAGTTTTTTTCCGGCCTTAAGGCTGCTTATTTTGTGGTACTCATGTTTAACGTTGCTGCCCAGTCTCTTTAGCTGTGCCTGAAGGAATTCGGCTTCGTGAAGGTTTTTTCCGCCTTCGTCTGTATCATTTTTCCAGAGATCGGGGTGGAGCTTCTCCATTTCACTGGGCATAAGCCCCGAAAAGATTGCATTGCGTGCATACTGGGTTGCTGTAGGCAAAATGCTGTAAAATGGTATTTCCAACTCCTTTTTATAGTAATTATTTACCACCAGTTCAAACGCCCGCCATTGGTCATACCTTAAATTATCAATTACCACCAGTAGCGTGGGCTGGTCTTTGCTTAGCTCGGGAAGTATTTTTTCTTTGAACAGAGTATGTGACATGGTAGGGGCATCGGCATTCTTTTCAAACCAGCCGGGATAGTTTTTGTCAATAAACTTGCAGAATTGAAGGTTTGCTTCGGTTTTTTGGGATTCCAGGATCTCAAACATGCCGGTATCTTCAATATTTTCAAGTTCCAGTTCCCAGTAAATGAGTTTTTGGTACAATTCTGCCCAGCCTTCAAAAGAATTGATCATAGCCATATCCATTGCAATCTTTCTAAACTCCTGCTGATAACTGGAAGTGGTTTTTTCAGAAATCAACCGGGAATGATCAAGGTTTTTTTTGATGCTAAGGAGTATCTGGTTTGGGTTTACAGGTTTTATGAGGTAATCTGCTATTTTTGAGCCTATAGCTTCTTCCATAATATATTCTTCCTCACTCTTGGTGATCATCACTACCGGCACGTTCGCCTGTTTTTCCTTTATTTCTGAAAGCGTTTCCAGCCCAGATAATCCAGGCATATTTTCATCCAGAAAGACTATATCAAAATTCTCTTTTTCAATTTCCTCTAAAGCTTCGGTCCCGCTTTGGCAGGTGTAGACTTTGTAGTTTTTGCTTTCAAGAAAAAGAATGTGAGGCTTAAGCAGGTCGATCTCATCGTCTACCCATAATATTTTGATATCGTTCATATATGTATCTTTGTTGAGATTAATATTAAAGGACAAGATTTGCTTCCAGGAAACAAACTCAAAATTTTAAACGATCCAATTTACGGATTTATTACCATTCCCAATGAGCTCCTTTTTGATATCATGGAGCACAAATATTTCCAGAGACTGCGGCGTATTTCTCAAATGGGTTTGTCATACCTGGTGTATCCCGGCGCACACCACACTCGTTTTCATCATGCCCTGGGTTGCCTTCATTTGATGCAAAAAGCGGTGAGGGTGTTGAGGCTGAAGGGGGTAGAGATCTCTTCGGAAGAGGAGGAGGCACTGCAAATCGCCATCCTGCTTCACGATATTGGCCACGGACCTTTCTCTCACGCCATGGAGCACAGCATAGTTGAAGGGGTGAGCCATGAGACTATTTCGTTCCTTTTCATGGAAGAAATGAACCGGAAGTTTAACCAAAGATTAACTATGGCTATAGAGATTTTCCGCGGAAAATATCCCCGAAAGTTTCTTTGCCAGTTAATTTCGAGTCAGATGGATATGGATCGCCTTGACTACCTGAAGCGCGATAGTTTTTACACCGGGGTGGCCGAAGGGAACATCAATAGCGAAAGGCTCATTAGTATGCTAACCGTGGTTGATAATGAGCTGATGGTTGAAGAAAAAGGGATCTATTCTATTGAGAAGTTCCTGCTTGCGCGCCGCCTCATGTACTGGCAGGTGTATCTGCACAAAACCGGCGTGGTGGCCGAGCAGTTGTTAATAAGGGTGCTTCAGCGGGCGAAAGAACTTGTTCAGTCGGGGCGCACTTTATTTGCGAGCACTGCGCTCACTTACTTTTTAAAACAACAGGTCACGGCCGAAAATTTTTCCGAAGAAATCTTACAGGTCTTTGCGAGACTTGATGATTACGATATACTTTCGGCAATGAAAGAATGGGCGAATGATGAAGATTTTGTATTGAGCAGCTTATGTCAAATGATCATTAACCGGGATCTTTTAAAGATCAAGCTGAAGAAAAAACCGGTTTCTGAAGAAAAAGTGGAACGCCAGCTTCAAAAAGTGATGTCGCGCTTTGAAATAAGCCGGGAAGAAGCAGCGTATTTTGTGTTTAGCGGAGACATTAGCAACCTGGCCTATAAAAGGGAAGATGAGAAGATTCATATCCTCTTTAAAAGTGGAAAAATAACCGATGTTATCAAGGCTTCAGACCATTTTAACCTTAAGGCACTTTCCCGGCCGGTGACCAAATTTTATATCTGTTATCCAAAACCAAAAGATTAACTCATTTTTTTTATTTTTGCCAGAATGAAGTTTACAGCAACTCAAATAGCAGGAATACTCGGGGGCGAGGTAGTAGGAGATCCCGGGGCAGAGGTTGACAGGCTTGCAAAGATCGAGGAAGGGACTGCAGGTTCCATCACGTTTTTAGCCAACCCTAAATACACTTCTTTTATTTATTCCACCAGGGCCACTATTACCATAGTTAGTGAAAATTTTCAAGCAGAGGAGGGGCTTTCTACCACTCTTATTAAGGTGAAAGATCCTTATACTGCTTTTTCAAAACTTTTGGAATACTACAATCAGGTGAAACTGAACAAATCTGGGATAGAGCAGCCAAGCTTTATTTCTGAATCTGTTAGTTACGGGGAAAACCTCTATCTGGGGGCCTTTTCATACCTAGGCGAGCAAGTGAAAATTGGAAATAATGTCAAGATCTTTCCCAACTCTTACATTGGAGACAATGTTCAGATTGGAGACAACGTCACGATCTTTCCGGGGGCTAAGGTTTATTCTGAAACCATAATCGGGAATAACTGTGTGCTGCATGGCGGGGTGGTTATTGGAGCCGATGGTTTCGGCTTTTCACCAGATGCTGATGGCGTGTACTCAAAAGTGCCACAAATAGGCAACGTTATTATAGAAGATAATGTAGATATTGGTGCCGGTACCACCATAGACAGGGCTACCCTGGGGTCTACCATCATAAGAAAAGGCGTGAAGCTGGATAATCAAATCCAGATCGCCCATAATGTTGAAATTGGAGAAAACACAGCTATAGCTGCCCAAACCGGCATTGCTGGTTCTTCAAAAATTGGAAAAAACTGCCTTATTGGTGGGCAGGTTGGTATTGTAGGGCACCTGCAAATTGGAGACCGGGTGAAGATCCAGGCACAGTCGGGGATTGGCCGCAATATCAAAGACGGGGAAATGATTCAGGGTTCCCCGGCATTTGGCTATAGTGAATACAATAAAGCCTACGTACATTTTAAGAATTTACCCAAAATAGAAGACCGCTTAACCAAATTAGAAAAAAAACAAACAGATAATGGCTAAACAACGCACCATAAGTAAAGAAGTTTCTTTACAGGGAGTGGGGCTTCACACAGGTAATGAAGTCACTCTTACATTTAAACCGGCTCCAAACAATACCGGTTTCTGTTTTGTAAGAACAGATCTTGAAGGGAATCCTATGGTGGAAGCCGATGTTAATTATGTGGTTAACACTCAAAGGGGCACCAACCTTGAAAAGGACGGGGTAACTATACAAACTTCAGAACACGTGCTCGCAGCCTGTGTGGGTCTTGAAATAGACAATATCTTTATTGAGCTCAATGCTGCTGAACCTCCTATTATGGATGGTTCTTCAAAGTTCTTTATCGAAGCCCTTCAGGAAGCCGGTATCGAAGAACAGGAGTGTGAAAGGGAAGAGTACGTGGTGACTGATGTGATTCGTTACCACGACGAAAAAACCGGAAGTGAGATCCTTGTGATGCCTGCCGATGATTACCAGGTGACTACCATGGTAGATTTTGGTACTAAAGTGCTTGGTACTCAAAACGCTTCTCTTCAGAAGTTATCCGATTTTAAATCTGAAATTTCAAATGCGCGAACTTTCAGTTTCTTACATGAAATTGAGACCCTATTGGAGCATGGGCTCATAAAAGGAGGGGATCTTAACAATGCCATTGTTTATGTAGACAAGGAGCTAAGCCCCGAGACTATGGATAAACTAAGGGTGGCTTTCAAAAAAGACAATATCGCAGTCAAACCTAACGGGATTCTTGATAACCTTACGCTGCATTATCCAAATGAAGCGGCCAGGCATAAACTCCTGGATGTGATAGGAGACCTGGCTTTGGTGGGAACGCGTATACGTGGAAAAGTAATTGCCAACAAACCCGGGCATTACGTGAACACCCAGTTTGCTAAAAAGCTTTCTAAAATCATCAAAGCCGAAAAGCGGAACAATGTTCCAAAATATGATCTTGACAAAGAGCCTTTGATGGACGTTAATGAGATCATGAACATACTCCCTCACCGCCCTCCGTTTATTCTGGTAGACAAGATCATAGAATTGACCCGAGATACTGTGGTGGGTGTCAAAAATGTCACTATGAACGAACCTTTTTTTGTAGGGCATTTCCCGGGGAAACCTGTTATGCCGGGCGTGCTGCAGGTAGAGGCTATGGCGCAAACCGGCGGGATTTTGGCACTAAAATCTGTGCCCGATCCAGAAAATTACCTCACTTTCTTTATGAAGATCGATAATGTAAAATTCAAAAGACAGGTAGTGCCGGGTGATACACTCATTTTTAAATTGGAACTACTGGCGCCAATAAGAAGAGGAATATGCCAAATGCAGGGATATGCTTATGCTAACGGCAAGCTCGTGACAGAAGCCATTTTAATGGCTCAAATTGTAAAACAAAAATAAAAACTATGAATCAACCCTTAGCATACGTTCATCCCGGAGCCAAGATTGCAAAGAATGTGGTGATTGAGCCTTTTACCACCATCCACAACAACGTGGTTATAGGTGAAGGTACCTGGATAGGATCGAATGTTACTATTATGGAAGGGGCGAGGATCGGAAAGAACTGTAATATTTTTCCCGGTGCCGTTATTTCTGCTGTTCCTCAGGACAAAAAATTTAATGACGAAGATACACTTACCGAAATTGGCGATAATACCACAATTAGGGAATGTGTGACCATTAACCGTGGTACAACCGACAGGATGAAGACCAAGATTGGCAGTAATTGCTGGATCATGGCTTACTGTCACATTGCGCACGACTGTGTGGTGGGAGACAACTGTATTTTTTCCAATAACAGTACTCTGGCCGGTCACATTAATGTGGGCGATTATGTGGTGCTTGCAGGTATGGCTGCTATTCAGCAGTTCTGCAGCATAGGGAGTCACGCCTTTGTAACCGGTGGTTCATTGGTGCGTAAGGATGTTCCTCCCTTCGTAAAAGCGGGTAGGGAGCCCTTGTCTTACGTGGGGGTGAACTCAATAGGCCTGAGACGCCGTGGTTTTTCTACGGAAAAGATCAGGGAGATCCAGGATATTTACCGAATCCTCTATCAAAAGAACTACAACAATACCCAGGCAGTGGCCATCATCGAAGCCGAAATGGAAGCAACTTCCGAAAGAGATGATATTTTAGAATTTATCAAAAATTCCCAGCGCGGAATCATGAAAGGATATATTAGTACAAATTAATAAGTCGCAAAAATGGCAAGTACAAGTGATATTAGAAACGGGTTGTGCATAAGATACAACCACGATATCTTCAAAATTATTGAATTCCTTCACGTAAAGCCCGGTAAAGGTCCTGCTTTCGTAAGAACAAAACTAAAAAGTGTGACTACCGGAAAGGTGATTGAAAATACCTTTTCTGCAGGTCACAAGATTGATGACGTTAGGGTAGAAACCCATAAGTTCCAGTTCCTTTATAACGACGGGGAATTCTACCACTTCATGAATACCGAAGATTACACCCAGATTCGCCTTACGGAAAATGCACTGGATGCACCGGGGCTTCTTAAAGAAGGGGAAGTGGTTACGATCCTGATTAACACCGAAGATCAAATGCCGCTTTCTGTAGAGATGCCTGCAAGTGTGATTCTTGAAGTAACCCATACAGAGCCCGGAGTAAAAGGGAACACTGCAACCAACGCTACCAAGCCTGCGACAGTAGAGACTGGTGCCGAAGTTAACGTTCCGCTTTTTATCAATGAAGGGGATAAGATCAAGATCGAAACCGAAAAAGGAACCTATAAGGAAAGAATAAAGGAGTAGTTTTCTGTAGTCAGGAAATCTCAAATCTAAAATCTCACATCTCACATCTCATATCTAATTAAATGAAGTTTCCCCAACAGCACACCCTTGAGCAGATCGCTACCATTATTTCTTCGGAATTTGTGGGGCCGGCAGATTTTCCGGTTTTGGGAATGAATGAGATCCATGTGGTAACACCGGGAGATATTGTGTTTGTAGATCATCCCAAGTACTACGATAAAGCCCTGAATTCCGCAGCTACCGTTGTGCTTATTAATAAAGAAGTGGAATGTCCTGAAGGAAAGGCTTTATTGATTTCAGATGATCCCTTCAGGGATTTCAATAAGCTTACCAGGTACTTTAAGCCTTTTGAAAAGGCTACTTCAAACCTGGCTGCTTCCGCAGAAGTGGGAGAAGGAAGTGTGATACAACCGGGCGCGTTTGTGGGGAACAATGTGAAAATTGGTAAGAACTGTCTTATTCATGCCAACGTAAGTATTTACGATAACACTATTATTGGAGATAATGTTACCATACATTCAGGTAGCGTTTTAGGGGGAGATGCTTTTTACTACAAGAAACGTCCCGAAGGTTACGATAAACTTATATCGGGTGGCAGAGTGGTGATCAAAGACAACGTGGATATTGGTGCTAATTGCACTATAGACAAAGGTGTGACCGGTGACACCACCATTGGTAAGGGAACCAAGCTTGATAACTTAATCCAGGTGGGGCACGATACGGTAATTGGAGAAAACTGCCTTATCGCTTCGCAGGTGGGCATTGCCGGCGCAGTGGTTATTGAAGATGATGTAACCGTTTGGGGGCAGGTTGGCTTCCGAAGCGGGATTGTAGTTAAAAAAGGCGGTGTAATGATGGGGCAGGCCGGGATCACAAAATCAACTAAAGAAAATACCGTATATTCGGGAAATCCGGCAATGGAGTCTCGCGAGTGGCTTAAAGAGTTGGCACTTTTGCGCCGATTGCCTAAATTGATGGAAAAAATAAACGGTTGATATGAGCTTAACACCTAAAGATTGCGTTGCGAAATTCTATTCATCAGATTTTTACAAAAATCCTGAATCTGTAAAAGATTACCTTCATCCCGAAGCACAACTGTTCTGGAACAGTAGCGCCGGCTTCCATAAGTTGGGTTATTCAGAAATAGCCGGCATGTCTAAGGAACTTTCTCAATCTTTTGATCATCTGCGGGCCGATATTAGTCACCTCCTAAGCGATGGGGATACGGTTACCATCCGCTTTACTTATTATGTGAGAACTGTAGAGAACCCCGATGAAGAACTTCCTATGGCTCATTTTATTTCTATTTGGGAATGTAAGGACGGGAAAATGTACAAAGGCCATCAAATCAGTCAGCAGGCAGATGACAGCCCTGAGAATCTGGATTCTTTCCTTCCAATTAATTAATAAAACCCTTTAGGTTTCTTTTATAAAAACCTAATTTTGCAACTGAAAAATCAAATAATCAACTATGAGCGTTTTAGTCAATAAAGATTCAAAAATAATTGTACAAGGATTTACCGGAAGTGAAGGTACTTTTCACGCCGGCCAGATGATCGAGTATGGAACGAATGTGGTAGGTGGTGTTACCCCCGGAAAAGGAGGTCAAAAACATCTTGAAAAGCCTGTTTTTAACACCGTTTCTGATGCTGTTAAAGAAACAGGGGCCGACGTTTCAATTATTTTTGTGCCACCGGCTTTTGCAGCCGATGCCATTATGGAAGCAGCAGACGCAGGTATCAAGGTAATCATCACGATCACCGAAGGTATCCCGGTTGCCGATATGATTAAAGCTGCCGATTATATTAAAGATAAAGATTGTCGTCTTGTAGGTCCAAACTGTCCCGGAGTGATCACTCCGGGAGAAGCCAAAGTGGGAATCATGCCCGGTTTCGTATTCAAAAAAGGTAAAGTTGGGATCGTTTCAAAATCGGGAACCCTTACTTATGAAGCTGCCGATCAGGTGGTAAAACAGGGGCTTGGAATTACTACTGCCATCGGGATTGGGGGAGATCCAATTATTGGGACCACTACAAAAGAGGCTGTAGAGCTATTAATGAACGACGATGAGACTGAATGTATCGTAATGATTGGGGAAATTGGCGGTCAGCTTGAAGCCGATGCCGCAAGATGGGTGAAAGAGAACGGCAACAAGAAGCCAGTTGTTGGTTTTATAGCCGGAGAAACTGCGCCAAAAGGAAGAACAATGGGGCACGCCGGCGCAATTGTAGGCGGAAGTGAAGATACAGCACAGGCTAAAAAAGCCATTTTAAGAGAGAATGGAATCCATGTGGTTGATTCTCCTGCCGAAATTGGCAAGAAAGTTAAAGAAGTGATGGGATAATTATTTCCCGCTTAAAGATCATTAAAAACCTCCGTAACTTGTCAAAAAAGGCAGTTTTCGGAGGTTTTTTAGTCCCCACCACTTCTTTTGTTATATTTGAAAGAAATTAATCCACACCAGGAAAACAGATAATTAATCATGAAATTATTAGAAGGAAAAAATGCTATCATTACCGGTGCCAGTAGAGGGATTGGTAAAGGAATAGCCGAGGTTTTTGCAAAACACGGTGCCAATGTCGCTTTTACTTACAGTTCTTCTGCCGAAGCTGCCATCCAGCTCGAGAAAGAACTTCAGGAACTGGGCATAAAAGCAAAAGGTTATAAGTCAAATGCAGCCGACTTCAAAGAGGCTGAAGAACTTGTGAAAAACGTTCTTGAAGATTTCGGAAGCATAGATGTACTCGTAAATAATGCCGGTATTACCAAAGACAATCTCCTTATGCGAATGAGCGAAGAAGACTTTGACAAAGTAATTGATGTCAACCTTAAATCTGTATTTAATATGACCAAAGCTGTGCAGCGCAGCATGCTTAAACAGCGCCAGGGAAGCATCATCAACATGAGTAGTGTGGTTGGGGTAAAAGGAAATGCCGGGCAGGCAAACTATGCCGCTTCAAAAGCCGGAATGATTGGCTTCTCTAAATCCATGGCCCTTGAACTTGGTTCCCGAAACATCAGGACCAACGTTATCGCCCCGGGTTTCATTGAGACTGAAATGACAGGAAAACTCGACGAAAAAACTGTAGAGGGCTGGAGAGAGGCTATTCCTTTAAAAAGAGGCGGAACACCCGAAGATATTGCAAATACCTGTGTTTTCCTCGCCAGTGACCTGAGTGCCTACATTACAGGCCAGGTTATAAATGTAGATGGCGGAATGCTTACCTAAATTTTATATTGAATATTGAATATTTAATATTAAGGCTGCTTAAAAAGGGCATTTTTGGGAATGAACTTTTAAGCAGCCTTTTTCTCTTGGCATTATTTGCGTACTTTTCTTTCTCTAAACTATTAAATGCCGGTTTCAACATTTTTACTTATTCTCCTTTCTTTTGTGCTTGCTTTGGTAGTGGCGCTGTTCCAGTATTTCTACAAAACAAAAAAGCGGGGTGCCAAAAATGCCATTTTTGGAGGCCTTCGTTTTCTGGCCACCTTTGCACTTCTGGTGTTGCTTATCAATCCAAAGATGAACAGTACCCGGTATTATACTGAAAAACCTGCTTTGGTACTCGCTGTAGATAATTCCTCTTCCATCGCAACTTTTGGAGCAGGAGAAGAGGTCAGGAATTTTGCTGAAGCTATCCGCGGCGACCGGGAATTGCAGGAAAATTTTGACATTGTGTTTTTTTCCTTCGGAAAAGAACTTGAACAGAGCGATTCGCTCTCCTTTGATGCCCCGCAAACCAATCTTCCTGCCGTTTTCAATGGCCTTTCGGCACTTTATGAAAAGCAGGTGGCCCCAACCCTGCTTATTACTGACGGAAATCAGACTTTAGGCGAAGAAATGGCTTTTGTGGCCGCGCGTTACCGGCAGCCCGTACTTCCGGTGGTGGTGGGCGATACGCTGAATTATGAGGATTTGGGGATTTCCAGGATCAACGTTAATAAATATGCCTTTTTGAACAACCGATTTCCGGTGGAGATCATACTGAATTACTCCGGAAAATCTTCCGCAGCGACAAAACTGGAAATTCTGGAAGGAAGTTCAGTGCTGCATTCAGAGCAGCTTTCATTTTCGCCTCAAGATAATTCCGAAGTAATAAGAGTTGAGCTTATGGCAGGTGCCGTGGGGGTTCATAATTACAGCGTGCGGCTCCAGGCTGTTGATGCTGAGAAAAACCTGCTCAACAATACCCGCGAATTTGCAGTGGAAGTTATTGATGAACGCACAAAAGTGCTTATTGCTTATTCGATTCTACACCCCGATTTGGGGGCGCTGCAAAACGCCATTGAATCTAACCGGCAAAGGGAAGTGGAGCTGAAACCTATTGCTGAAGTTGAAGATGCAAAAGAATACCAGCTTGTCATCCTGTACCAGCCCGATGCGCGATTTAAAACTTTAATGGACCTGCTCCAGTCCCAAAACCAAAATTATTTCCTCATCACAGGCCCAGAAACAGACTGGAATTTCCTGAACCGCCAGCAGGATCTTTTTGACCAGGAGCTTACCGGTCAGTCAGAAGAATTCTTTCCCATTTGGAGTGAGAACTTCAAAGCTTTTCAGACTGAAGATATCGGGTATCAGGATTTTCCGCCGCTTAAAGGCAATTTCGGAGATTTTAATGCTCCTGAAAATCTTGATGTGCTGTTGTACAGAGAGGTCCAGGGCCTGGAAACAGATGTTCCTTTAATGGGCGTGGGTGCTGCCGGAAATTCTAAAGTTGCTTATATTTTTGGAGCTGACATTTGGCGCTGGCGAAGCCTGGTGTTTCGGAAAACCGGCTCTTTTGAGAAGTTTGATGAGCTTATTGGAAAGATGGTGCAGTTACTGGCATCAAAAGGCAGGCAGGACAGGTTGCTGGTGCAGTATGAGCCTTTGTACAATGGCAGTGAAGAAGTTGTAATTTCGGCAGATTACTTTGATCAAAGTTTCATTTTTGATCCCCGTGCACGGCTTGAAATTGCCCTGGAAAATCAACAAACAAATGAGCAGCGACAAATCCCCTTACTGCTTAAAGGCAATTCTTATAAGGTAGATTTGAGCAGTCTTCCTGCCGGAGATTACAATTTCAGCGTTCGGGAAACTACCGGGGGCTTAGCCCGCTCTGGCAGTTTCAGGATCCTCGATTTTGATGTAGAGCAACAATTTGGCAGGGCAAACCTGGAAAAGCTGCGGCAAATTGCAGATCAAAAAGGGGAACAGCTTTATTTTCTTCAGGATTTTGAACAGCTAAAGCAGGATTTATTATCGAACGATTCTTACGCTACAATTCAAAAAAGCCGTGAAAAGGACGTATCTTTGATCGACTGGAAATACCTGCTGGGGATCATTGTTTTAGCGCTTGGCGCAGAGTGGTTCCTAAGGAAGTATTACGGCCTTATTTAAATTCTTATTATTTATTACTTATGGACAGATTGCCCAAAATTGGCCTGCCAATTCTCTTTGCAGGAATTATCTTAATTATTCTCGTTGCCAAATCTACAGTCACTATCAACTCGGGTGAAGCAGGAGTGCTTTATCAAACCTTTGGTGGTGGGGTGGTAACAGATGAACCCCCGCTTGGTGAAGGATTTCACTTTGTAGCTCCGTGGAACAAGATCTTTGTTTATGAAGTGCGTCAACAGTCTTTGGATGAAAAAATGCAGGTTCTTTCTTCAAATGGTCTGGAAATTAAACTGGATGCCTCCATTTGGTTTCAGCCAGATTATGAAGATCTGGGCTCGCTGCATAAAGAAAGAGGTGAGGCTTACGTGCAAAGGGTGTTGCAACCCGCAGTGCGCTCTGCAGCCCGTGCTGTAGTTGGTAGATATAATCCTGAACAGCTTTACGCAAGTAAAAGAGAGGCTATACAGCAGGAGATCTTTGAAGAGACTCAAAAACTACTTAAAGATCAATATGTGCAAATTAATGAAGTTCTTGTGAGGGATGTTTCTTTACCCTCAACCATAAAAGAGGCTATTGAACGTAAACTGCGCCAGGAACAGGAATCTCTCGAATATGAATTCCGGTTGACAAAAGCCGAACAGGAAGCCGAAAGACAGAGAATTGACGCCGAAGGTAAAGCCCGTGCAAACAGAATTCTCGATGCTTCGTTGACACCTTTGGTATTGCGCGAAAAAGGGATTCAGGCAACTTTAGAGCTTGCCAAATCTCCAAATGCGAAGGTTGTGGTTGTAGGTTCGGGAGAAGATGGAATGCCGCTAATTCTAGGAGGTAATTAATTTTTTACATTTTATTTCCTGAAATTGAAATAAAAATTTATTTTTGTCTCACATAATGAAAGCAAAACAACTACATCATCATCATTCTCATTCATTCGCTCTTGCGAGGTGAGATTGGTATGTGTATAACTCATATTTCAAAAACCCGTTTGAGCAGCTCAAACGGGTTTTTTTATTCCCTTTGGTCTGCCTGAACATAAAAACAACCAAAATGAACAGAATTAGAATAGCAGTACAAAAATCGGGTAGGTTACACGATGATTCTTTAAAGCTCCTTAAAGACGCGGGAATTTCGGTAGATAATGGCAGGGAGCAGCTCAAAGCGGCTTCGGGGAATTTTCCTCTTGAAGTTTTTTATCTGCGCAACGGCGACATTCCGCAGTACCTTAGAGATGGGGTGGTAGATGCCGCAATCATTGGCGAGAATGTGCTGGTAGAAAAAGGAGAAGACATCATCATGGCAGAAAAGCTGGGATTTTCAAAATGCCGTGTTTCCCTGGCCGTGCCAAAATCGGTGAAATATTCAGGGATTGAAGATCTGCAGGGAGCAAAAATTGCCACTTCTTACCCCAATACCGTTAAAGAATACCTCTCAAAAAAGGGAATTACAGCCGATCTTCACATCATCAACGGCTCGGTTGAAATTGCTCCCAACATAGGCCTGGCCGATGCAATTTGCGATATAGTTTCCAGCGGAAGCACCCTTTTTAAGAACAATCTCAAGGAAGTGGAAGTGATGCTGAAAAGTGAAGCAGTACTGGCAGTTTCTCCGCGAATTGATTCGGAAAGAGAGGAGGTTTTAAAGAAATTGCAGTTCAGGATCAAATCTGTTCTACGGGCCCGAAATTCAAAATATATTTTAATGAATGTGCCCAATTCAAAACTCGATGCCGTGATCAAATTGTTGCCGGGAATGAGAAGCCCAACGGTACTTCCCCTGGCCGAAGAGGGCTGGAGTTCACTGCACACGGTGATTTCAGAAGAAAGGTTCTGGGAAGTGATAGATGAATTAAAGCAAAACGGTGCCGAAGGTATACTTGTTGCACCCATTGAAAAAATGGTACTCTAAAAACCGTAAAAATGAAGAAATTTTTTGATCCCCAAAGACAGGAATGGGAAGCAATATTAGAGCGCCCCACTAAGACTGTAGAAGATATTGAGCAGGTTGTAGAACAAATTTTCAGGGAAGTAAAAGCTGGTGGCGATGCCGCGGTAAAGAATTATTCCCGGATTTTTGACGGCTTTAATTCTGATAATTTTGAGGTGGCTTCGGAAGAAATCGCGAATGCTTCAGCCGGCCTTTCTGAAGAACTTAAAACCGCCATTGGCCTTGCCAAAGAAAATATCCGGAAGTTTCACGCTGCGCAGAAGACAGGAAGGGTGACAGTAGAAACTGTTTCCGGAGTGGAATGCTGGCAGGAAAAACGCTCAATTCAAAAAGTGGGCTTGTACATTCCGGGAGGCTCTGCGCCTTTGTTTTCCACTATTTTGATGCTTGCCGTACCTGCGCAAATTGCTGGCTGTAAAGAAGTAATTTTGTGTACTCCGCCGGCAAAAGACGGTTCTGTGAACCCAGCGATACTTTACGCAGCCCAAGTCTGCGGTATTCAGAAAATATATAAAGTGGGCGGGATCCAGGCGATCGCGGCAATGACTTTTGGTACAGAAAGTATTGAAAAGGTCTATAAGATCTTTGGCCCCGGAAACCAATATGTTACGGTTGCCAAACAGCTGGCCACCAAATACAATGTTGCCATAGATATGCCTGCGGGACCGTCGGAGTTACTTGTAGTTGCCGATGACACTGCCGATGCTGCTTTCGTAGCGTCCGATTTGCTGTCGCAGGCCGAACACGGTGCCGATAGTCAGGTGGTGCTTGTTTCCCTTTCAAAAGAGCTTCTGGAGCAGGTGGCTTCAGAAATTGAGAAGCAACTGGAAGAACTTCCGCGGAAGGAAATTGCCCGGGCAGCCATTGCACACTCCCGGTTCATTTACATGAGTTCTTCGGAAAAAGCCCTTGAACTTATCGATAAATATGCGCCCGAACATTTCATTATTTGTACCTCGAATCCTGATTTTTTTGTGGACGGGATCAATAACGCCGGTTCTGTATTTATTGGCAACTATACGCCCGAAAGTGCGGGGGATTATGCTTCGGGTACCAATCACACGCTTCCAACCAATGGCTATGCCAGGCAGTACAGCGGCGTAAACCTCGACAGTTTTACCAAGGCCATTACTTTCCAAAAGATCTCTTCGGAAGGTATCCAAACCATTGGGCCTGCCATAGAATTAATGGCAGAGGCTGAAGGTTTACAGGCGCACAAAAATGCGGTGGCTTTAAGGTTGAAGAAATTAAAAACTCTGAACAATGAATAGCAGTTTTAACCTGGAAAAATTGGTGCGTCCAAATGTGCTAAAGATGAAACCCTATTCTTCGGCACGCGACGAATACAAAACTGACGGCCGAAAAATGACATTTTTGGATGCCAATGAAAACCCGTTTGAAAATGGTGTGAACCGCTATCCCGATCCGCAGCAGGGAAAGCTGAAGGCAGTGCTGGCCTCTCAAAAAGGGGTTTCTGCGAGTAAAATTCTGCTGGGCAACGGCAGCGACGAGGTACTGGATTTGATCTTTCGGGCCTTTTGCAGGCCGCAGGTAGATAACGTGATCACCCTGCCGCCAACTTATGGCATGTACAAGGTATTGGCGGGGCTGAATGAAATTGAAGACAGGGAAGTGGTGCTAAAAAGCAATTTTCAGCCCGATCTTGCAGCCATTCTTGAACAAGTTGATGAACATACCAAAATTATCTTCCTGTGCTCACCCAACAACCCCACCGGGAATTCATTTTCCGAAGCTTCCGTAGAGAAAATCCTGAAGAATTTTAACGGACTTGTAGTTATTGATGAGGCGTACATAGATTTTTCAGCCGAAGAGAGCTGGCTTCAGCGGCTGGAAGGATTTCCAAACCTGGTGATCACGCAAACGCTTTCCAAAGCTTATGGCCTGGCGGGAATAAGGCTAGGGATTTGCTATGCTTCCGAAGAAATTATCAACCTGCTCAACAAGATCAAACCTCCGTACAACGTAAACGAGCTCACGCAGCAAAGAGCCCTGGACCGGCTTTCAAAACCTGAAGAGGTGAACCGCGAGGTGCAACTTATTCTTCAGGAAAGGGAGTTACTGCAGGATAACCTCTCAAAAATGGCATTTGTAAAGGAAATTTTTCCGTCAGATGCTAACTTTCTGCTGGTGAGGGTAGAGGATGCCACAGCGAAATACCGCCAATTACTGGAAGCCGGTGTGGTGGTGCGCAACCGAAGCAGTCAGCAGTTATGCGAGAACACTTTGAGGTTTACCGTGGGCACTCCCGAAGAAAATCAGGAATTATTAAAGAAATTAAGGCAATTAGAAGCATGAAAAAAGTATTATTTATAGATCGTGACGGCACACTGGTTCTTGAGCCCGAAGATTATCAACTCGATCATTTTGAAAAACTGGAGTTTTTTCCTGAAGTTTTTCAGTATCTGCCAAGGATAGTAAAAGAACTTGATTACGAGCTGGTGATGGTCACCAATCAGGATGGTTTGGGAACAAATTCTTTCCCGGAAGACACCTTTTGGCCGGTGCAGAATTTTATTTTGAAAGCGTTTGAGAATGAAGGAGTGAAATTTTCAGAAATAGTGATTGACCGCACTTTTCCTGAAGATAATGCACCCACCCGAAAACCCGGCACCGGACTCCTAAAAGCCTATTTTGATACTGAAAAATATGATCTGGAAAATTCATTTGTATTGGGGGACAGGCTAACCGATATGGAGCTGGCAAAAAACCTGGGCGCCAAAGGAATTTTTATCACGGGTCATGAAGAATTGGGAAGTGCTGAAATTTCAGTAAAAAAAGATGAGCTGAAAAAGTTTATTCGGCTGGAAACCAGTTCATGGAAAGATATTTACAGCTTTTTAAAGCTGGAAGAACGCACGGCCTGCATTAGCAGGAAAACCAATGAAACCGATATTTCTATCGCCATAAACCTGGACGGTACCGGGAAAAGCAAGATCGACACCGGAATTAAATTCTTTGACCACATGCTCGATCAGATTGCCCGTCACGGCCAGATGGACCTGGATATTGCTGTAAAAGGCGACCTGGAAGTAGACGAGCACCACACTATAGAAGACACGGCGATTGCTTTGGGCGAGGTTTTTTCGAAAGCCCTCGGAAACAAACTCGGCATTGAGCGTTATGGTTTTGCGTTGCCCATGGATGATTGTTTGGCGCAGGTGGCGATTGACTTTGGCGGAAGAAACTGGCTGGTTTGGGAAGCCGATTTTAAGAGGGAAATGATTGGGGCAATGCCTACGGAGATGTTCTATCACTTCTTTAAATCTTTTACCGATGGTGCTAAAGCCAACCTGAACATCAAAGCTGAGGGCACTAATGAACATCATAAGATAGAGGCAATTTTCAAGGCTTTTGCGAAAGCAATTAAGGTCGCTGTAAAAAGGGATGCTGAAAAGATGATTTTGCCGTCAACAAAAGGAATGCTGTAATTAGACGCTAGACGTTAGATCTTAGACTTTAGATTAAAAGAAATGAAAATAGTAATTATAGATTATGGCGCGGGGAATATACAGAGCATAAAATTTGCTTTGGAGCGGCTGGGCTACACAGGAATCTTGAGCAGTGATGCCGACGAAATAAAGTCGGCAGATAAAGTCATTTTTCCAGGAGTAGGAGAGGCGAGTTCAGCCATGAAAAAGCTGAAGAGCACCGGTCTTGACAAAGTAATTCCGCAGCTGAAGCAGCCGGTGCTGGGAATTTGCCTGGGCATGCAGCTGATGTGCAATCGCTCGGAAGAAGGTGATACCGAAGGCTTGGGGATTTTTGATGTGGATGTAATTCATTTTGAAAAAAACTTGAAGGTGCCGCACATAGGCTGGAACCGGATAAAAGAGCTCAAAAGTGACATTTTTGAGGGGATATCTGAAAATGAGTTTGTATACCTGGTGCACAGTTTTTACGCGCCCATTTGTTCTGAAACCATTGCCAAATGTGACTACGGAGTAAATTATTCTTCGGCGCTACAAAAAAATAATTTTTACGGAGTACAATTTCATCCGGAAAAGAGCAGTGAAGCGGGGGAGAAAATTCTTGAAAACTTTTTAAAGTTAGATTTACGAAGTTAGAAGTACAAAGTGAAGTTAGATTTACGAAGTTAGAAGTACGAAATGAGTATAAAATTAAGTCAATGAAAGATTTAAAATTAAGGACAAAGGAATTTGCTGTTGATTGCTGGAAGTTTTGTCACAAGATTCCTCATTCGCGAGAGTATAATGCGTATGTAAATCAACTCATCAGAAGTTCGAGTTCTGTAGGAGCAAACTACCGGGCAGCTCAGAGGGCAAAGTCAACAGCTGATTTTATTAATAAACTAAAAATTGTTGAGGAAGAAGCAGATGAAAGTATGTATTTTCTTGAGCTTTTTCTTGAAATACTTGATCATGACTTGGAGGAAGTAAAAGCTTTGCATTCTGAAGCGAATGAAATAATTTCTATTGTTGTAGCTTCAATAAATACGGCCAAAAGAAATCAAAAGGAGAGATAGAACTTCTAAACTCTAACTTCTAAAATCTAACTTCAAATGAGGATCATTCCAGCAATAGACATCATCGACGGAAAGTGTGTTCGACTTTCTCAGGGTGATTACAATTCAAAGAAAATATATAATGAGAATCCGCTGGAGGTGGCGAAGCAATTCGAGGATCACGGCATACAATATTTGCACCTGGTGGATCTTGACGGCGCCAAGTCAAAACATATCGTAAATTATAAGGTGCTTGAACAAATAGCTTCGGGAACTGGCCTTCAAGTTGATTTTGGCGGCGGGCTCAAATCGGATAAAGATTTGGAGATCGCCTTTAACAGCGGAGCTTCCCAGGTCACCGGCGGCAGTATTGCGGTTAAAGACCGGGATGTTTTTCTTTCGTGGCTTGAGAAGTACGGCAGTGAAAAGATCATTTTAGGTGCAGATGCGAAAGACGAAAAAGTTGCAGTGAGTGGCTGGTTGGAAGAGTCGGAAGAGGACTTGATTCCTTTTATTCAGAAGTACTTTGAAAATGGAATTCAGTATGTGATCTGCACTGACATCGCTAAAGATGGAATGCTGCAGGGCCCTTCTTTTGGATTATATCAAAAGATACTGCAGGAAATTACCGGCATAAAACTTATCGCTTCGGGAGGAATATCCCTATTTGAAGATCTTCCTAAACTGCAGGAAATAGGTTGCGAAGGAGCAATTTTAGGGAAGGCGATCTATGAAAATAAGATCAGTTTAAAGCAACTGGAAGAGTTTGTTTTATAAATTTAAGCACCAAATTCCAAGCACCAAATTCCAAGAACCAAATTCCAAGCACCAAATTCCAAGCACCAGCACCAAATCTGAAATATTAAAATAAGAGGCAGGATTTGTGAAAAAGAATCTCACGTCTCAAATCTCATATCAATAATTTAAAATAATGCTGACAAAAAGAATAATTCCCTGTCTTGACATTAAAGACGGACGAACGGTAAAAGGGGTTAATTTTGTAAGTCTTCGGGATGCAGGGGATCCGGTGGAGCTGGCAGAGATTTACTCAAAGTCGGGCGCAGATGAGCTGGTTTTCCTGGATATTTCAGCCACCGAAGAGAAAAGAAAAACCCTGGCAGAACTGGTTCGAAAAGTGGCGGCCACCGTAAATATTCCGTTTACTGTTGGCGGCGGAATATCTTCAGTAGAAGATGTGGATGTGCTGCTTCAGAATGGAGCCGATAAAGTGGCGATCAATTCGGCGGCGGTAAAAAATCCGCAGTTGATCAATGAATTGGCAGCAAAATTTGGCAGGCAGTGCATTGTTGTGGCTGTTGATGCCAAGCAGGTAAAAGGAAAATGGCTGGTGCACTTGGTAGGTGGAAAAGTACCGACAGAAATTGACCTTTTTGACTGGGTAAAAGAAGTTGAGGAAAGAGGGGCCGGAGAGATTCTCTTCACTTCCATGGACCACGATGGTACAAAAGCCGGTTTTGCCAATGAAGCCCTGGAGAAAATATCTGAAATGCTGAGTATTCCTGTGATTGCTTCAGGTGGGGCAGGGAATAAAGAGCATTTTTGCGAGGCATTTACAAAAGGGAAAGCCGATGCTGCACTGGCGGCGAGTGTGTTCCACTTTAAAGAGATCGAGATCAGGGATCTTAAGCAGGAAATGAAGAAGCAGGGGATTGAAGTTCGGATTTAGTGATCAGTGTTCGGTGTTCAGTGTTCAGAATGAAATTAAATAAACTCTTTAGAAAAATGAAAGACTGGCGAGTTTCACGCTAAGGCCGCGAAGATCTTCGCAAAGAACGCAGAAAAACATCATTTGGAATTTGGTTATTGGAATTTGGTGCTTCCAATACGAATAGAAATCCTAAAAAAAAAATATATAGAAATGAAAATAGATTTTAGTAAAGATAAAGACGGTTTAGTTCCTGCGATCATTCAGGATGCGGAGACCAGAAATGTTTTGATGCTGGGGTACATGAATGAAGAAGCCCTGGAAAAAACAAAAGAGACCAAAAAAGTGACATTTTTCAGCCGTAGCAAACAGCGACTTTGGACCAAAGGGGAAGAAAGTGGTAATTTTCTTCATTTGATTGACCTGAAGGTGGATTGTGATAATGATACTTTACTCATTTCAGTAAATCCTGAAGGGCCAACCTGCCATACGGGAACCGACACCTGCTGGGGAGAAAATAATACTTCAGAAATGACATTTTTGGCTACTTTGGAAGAGGTGATCGCCGACAGAAGGTCAAATCCTGAAAATGAAAAGAGCTACGTGGCTTCATTGTTCAGAAGCGGAATGAACAAAATTGCCCAAAAAGTGGGAGAGGAGGCTGTTGAAGTTGTTATTGAGGCAAAAGATGAAAATGATGACCTGTTCCTCAATGAAAGTGCCGATCTGCTCTTCCATTATTTAATATTGTTGCAGGCAAAAGGCTACAGGCTTAGCGATGTTACACGTATTTTGAGCTCCAGGCACAGCAAATAAAAAAACAGCCTGTGATTTGATTCACAGGCTGTTATGGTATTTAAAATCAACTTTTACTTCGAGTCTTCGGAATTCTTTTCCTTTTTGGCCTTTTCAACCTTTATGGTCAATTCCTTCTTCTCTTCGTCGAGATCCATAAATACTTTGTCTCCTTCAGAAATATGGGAAGTGATGATCTCTTCGGCCAGGGCGTCTTCAATATATTTTTGAATGGCCCGGTTCAAAGGTCGCGCTCCATACTGCTTGTCAAAACCTTTTTCAGCAATATAATCTTTGGCTTTTGAACTTAGTTCAAGATCGTAACCCAAAGCTCCAATTCTTCCGAAGAGTTTTTCGAGTTCAATATCTATGATCTTGTGGATGTCTTCCTGCTCAAGTGGATTGAAGATCACCACATCGTCTACACGGTTGAGAAACTCGGGCGCAAAGGCCTTTTTAAGGGCGCTTTCAATAACACTACGGGCATTCTCGTCCATCTGGTTCTTTCTTGCAGAAGTTCCAAATCCAACTCCCTGTCCAAAATCCTTCAGCTTTCTTGCTCCAATATTGGAGGTCATGATGATGATGGTATTCCTGAAGTCGATCTTGCGACCAAGGCTGTCGGTTAAATACCCGTCGTCAAGCACCTGCAAGAGCATGTTAAACACATCGGGGTGGGCTTTTTCCACTTCGTCGAGCAGGATCACTGCGTAAGGTTTTCTACGTACCTTCTCGGTTAACTGTCCGCCTTCTTCGTAACCTACATATCCCGGAGGTGCTCCAATTAATCTGCTCACGGCAAATTTTTCCATGTACTCACTCATGTCGATGCGTATCAAAGCATCTTCATTGTCGAATAACTCGCGGGAAAGGATCTTTGCCAGCTGGGTTTTACCAACCCCGGTTTGCCCGAGGAAGATAAAGGAACCAATAGGCTTGTTTGGATCTTTTAGGCCGGCGCGGTTACGCTGGATGGCTTTCACCACCTTACCAACAGCATCATCCTGCCCAATCACTTTTCCTTTAATAAGTTCCGGTAACTTGTACAGTTTGTTGATCTCGGTTTGTGCTATCCTGTTAACCGGGACGCCGGTCATCATTGATACCACATCGGCAACATTATCTTCGGTTACTGTTTCCCTGTGCAGTTTAGATTCTTCTTCCCAGCGGGCCTGGGCCTGGGCTAGGTCTTTTTCTATATTCTTTTCGTCATCGCGCAGTTTGGCAGCTTCTTCGTATTTCTGCTTTTTAACCACGGTGTTTTTAAGTTCACGTACTTCTTCAAGCTTGCGCTCCAGTTCAAGGATTTGTTTTGGAACGTCAATGTTGGTAATGTGAACCCGGGATCCGGCTTCATCTAACGCATCTATAGCCTTATCTGGCAGAAATCTGTCGGTCATGTACCTGCTTGTCAGTTTCACACAGGCTTCAATGGCTTCATCGGTATAGGTGACATTATGATGTTCCTCGTACTTATCTTTGATATTATTGAGTATTTCAATAGTTTCTTCGATAGAGGTGGGTTCTACGATCACTTTTTGGAAACGGCGTTCTAAAGCACCGTCTTTTTCAATATACTGCCTGTACTCATCGAGCGTAGTAGCGCCAATACATTGAATTTCACCCCTGGCCAGTGCTGGTTTGAACATGTTGCTGGCATCGAGACTACCTGTGGCGCCACCGGCACCTACTATAGTGTGTATCTCATCGATAAAGAGAATGATGTCATCATTCTTCTCAAGTTCGTTCATAACGGCTTTCATCCTTTCCTCAAACTGGCCGCGGTACTTGGTTCCTGCAACTAAACTGGCAAGGTCTAGCGTTACTACGCGTTTGTCAAAAAGGATCCTTGAGACCTTTCTTTTTACAATTCTAAGGGCAAGGCCTTCGGCAATGGCCGATTTTCCTACTCCCGGCTCTCCAATAAGCAGCGGGTTGTTCTTTTTTCTTCGGCTCAAGATCTGGGAAACGCGTTCGATCTCTTTCTCGCGACCTACCACAGGGTCGAGTTTATCAAGTTCTGCAAGCGCCGTGAGATCCCTTCCGAAGTTATCTAGAACCGGCGTCTTGGATTTCTTTGTAGATTTTCCGGGGGTACCGGCAAAAGGATTGCTTTTCCCGGAATCCTCAGAGCCTGCGTCTTCATCTGAAAATGATTCGGCAGTAGGGGAGTCCATATAATCATCGTCATTGGTGATCATGTACTTGAACTGGTCTTTTACCCCGTCATAATCTACTTTTAACTTGTTAAGAAGTTTGGTGGTGGGATCGTTCTCATTCCTCAAAATGCACAGTAGCAGGTGAGCCGTATTAATGGAAGTGCTTTGGAAAAGCTTGGCTTCCAAAAATGTGGTTTTAAGGGCCCTTTCTGCCTGGCGGGTTAAGTGAAGATTTCTCTTCTCGTTAGATTCTACAGCCACATCTGGATTTGCGGGGCTAAGAATCTCTACTTTTCTTCTTAAATGAGTGAGGTCAACATCCAGGGCATTAAGTATATTAATGGCTTTACCATCACCGTCCCTTAGAAGACCCAGCATTAAATGCTCTGTGCCTATAAAGTCATGGCCAAGCCTTAAGGCTTCTTCCTTGCTGTAGGCAATCACATCTTTTACTCTTGGTGAAAAATTATCATCCATGTTAATTCCTTTCTCTCTTGATTATGTTTATACGGGTTTCAAAAACCGTACCCGATTCTATAAAGTTTGTTTTTATGAAGTAAAGCTAATTGACGAATTTGGATCATTAAAACAAAGCAGAA
Source organism: Salinimicrobium tongyeongense (assembly GCF_026109735.1). NCBI lineage: Bacteria > Pseudomonadati > Bacteroidota > Flavobacteriia > Flavobacteriales > Flavobacteriaceae > Salinimicrobium > Salinimicrobium tongyeongense. The sequence goes on from NZ_CP069620.1 coordinate 3,128,221, forward strand.
TGTAATGAACTTATTAACCAAGCACAACTAAAAATTTGTTAATAAAATACAAGAAAACCTCAATGAATAGTGCGCCCGGGTGGGGTAAAATGCGTAAATTGGCACGTTAGATTTTTGAACCAAAATAACAGATATTTATGGCTGAAGGAGAAAAGTTAATTCCTATCAATATTGAAGATGAAATGAAGTCGGCCTACATTGATTATTCAATGTCGGTCATTGTGTCACGTGCCCTGCCAGACGTTCGTGACGGTTTGAAACCGGTGCACCGCCGGGTATTATATGGAATGTATGAACTGGGAGTACTATCCAACAGGGCTCACAAGAAATCTGCAAGAATTGTTGGGGAAGTTCTAGGTAAGTTTCACCCGCACGGGGATTCTTCTGTGTATGACACTATGGTGCGCATGGCGCAGGAGTGGAGTTTGCGTTACATGCTTGTAGACGGGCAGGGGAACTTTGGTTCAATTGATGGAGACAGCCCTGCAGCAATGCGTTATACCGAAGCAAGGATGCGCAAAATAAGTGAAGATATGCTGGCCGATATCGACAAGGAAACGGTAGATATGCAGCTCAATTTTGATGATACTATCCATGAGCCTTCAGTTTTGCCTACCCGAATTCCTAACCTTCTTGTAAACGGCGCCAGCGGTATTGCGGTAGGTATGGCTACAAACATGCCCCCTCACAATCTTTCAGAAGTGGTTGATGGTATTGTAGCCTATATAGAAAACAACGACATTGAGGTAGATGAACTCATTGAACATGTAAAAGCCCCCGATTTTCCTACCGGCGGTACTATTTACGGCTATGATGGGGTGCGGGAAGCTTTTAAAACCGGTCGTGGAAGGATTGTAATAAGAGCCAAGGCCCATACCGAAGAAGTGGCAGGGAAAGAAGCTATAGTAGTTACTGAAATCCCATACCAGGTCAATAAAGCGGAAATGATCAAGAAAACCGCTGAGCTTGTCAATGAAAAGAAAATAGAGGGTATTTCTCTCATCAGAGATGAATCTGACCGAAATGGTATGCGCATCGTTTATATTCTGAAAAGAGATGCGATCCCAAACATTGTACTCAATTTACTGTATAAGCACACAGCGCTTCAAAGTTCTTTTAGTGTCAATAACATTGCGTTGGTGAACGGCCGTCCTCAAATGCTGAATTTGAGAGATATGATCTACCATTTTGTAGAGCACCGTCATGAAGTTGTGGTGCGCCGTACAGAGTATGAGCTGAGAAAAGCTGAAGAGCGGGCACATATCCTTGAAGGTTTAATTATTGCTTCAGATAATATTGACGAGGTAATTGCCTTAATTAGGGCTTCGAGCAATGCTGATGAAGCCCGTAGCAAGTTAATTGAGCGTTTCGAACTTACCGAGATCCAGGCTAAGGCGATAGTCGAGATGCGCTTAAGACAGCTTACTGGTCTTGAGCAGGACAAACTTCGTGCAGAGTACGAGGAGATCATGAAGACCATTGAAGACCTTAAAGATATTCTTGCCCGTAAGGAGCGTAGAATGGAGGTGATCAAAGAAGAGATGCTCGAAGTGAAGGAAAAATATGGAGATGAGCGGCGATCAAGCATAGAGTATGCCGGAGGTGACCTGAGCATGGAAGACATGATCCCCGATGAGCAGGTGGTGATCACCATTTCACACGCAGGGTATATTAAAAGGACTTCGCTTACCGAATACAAAACCCAGAACAGGGGTGGAGTTGGCCAGAAAGGTTCTACCACGAGAAATGAAGACTTCCTCGAGAACCTGTTTATTGGAACCAACCACCAGTACATGTTGTTCTTTACTGAAAAAGGCAAGTGCTTCTGGATGAGGGTTTTCGAGATTCCTGAAGGAAGTAAAACTTCAAAAGGAAGAGCAATTCAGAATTTGATCAACCTGGAGCCGGATGATAAGCTTAAAGCTTTTATTTGTACTAAAGACCTGAAGGACGAAGAGTATATCAACAGTCATTATGTAATGATGGCTACCAAGAAGGGACAGGTGAAAAAGACTTCCCTTGAACAATACTCAAGGCCAAGAACCAACGGTATTAATGCAATTACCATTCGTGAGGGTGATGAGTTACTTGAAGCGAGATTAACTACAGGAGAAAGTCAAGTGATGCTGGCCTTGAGAAGCGGAAAAGCAATAAGGTTCGACGAAAGCAAGACGAGGCCAATGGGTAGAAATGCTTCCGGGGTAAGGGGTATTACTCTGGCCGATGACACCGATGAGGTAGTAGGCATGATCACCATTGAGAACCCAATGGAAGAAACAGTACTTGTAGTTTCGGAAAACGGGTACGGAAAAAGGACCTATATAGATGACCCCGAAGATGGGGAGCCAATCTACAGAATCACCAACCGTGGTGGTAAAGGTGTAAAAACCATTTCTATTACGGCTAAAACAGGTAACCTGGTTGCCATTAAGAACGTAACAGACCTTGATGACCTTATGATCATTAATAAGTCGGGGCTTGCTATTAGAACTTCTGTGTCTAATTTAAGGGTCATGGGGCGTGCAACCCAGGGAGTTAGACTTATCAATTTAAGAAATAATGACTCTATTGCGGCAGTGGCTAAAGTGATTAATGAAGAGGAGGATGTTGAAGACGTAGCCGGTGACGCAACCCCCGAAATTACTGATCAAAATCAGGATGGCACAACTATTGCAAACGATAGTGAGGAATAATTTTAAATCAAAACCAAAAAAGATGAAAACCAGAATTTTAACGGCAGCACTCGCTATGTTTACTGTCGTATCATTTGCCCAAAAGAAGGAAATTAGACGAGCCGGTAAAGCGGTTGAAAAAGGAGAATATCAGGAAGCTAAGAATTACCTTCAGCAGGCAGAAGCACAGTTAGCTAGCGCTGACGAAGATGAAAAAGCTGATTTCTACCTTTACAGAGGATATGCGCTGGTAGGTAACGGACAAAATGTACCTACGGCCGACCTTATGGCAGCTTCAGAAGCTATGAAAAAAGCTAAAGAACTTGGTCATGGCGAGGCAGAACAGGGAATGGCTGCAGTAAGTAATGCATTGGTAAATGCAGCTATTGAAGACCAAAACGCTCAGAACTTTTCAGAAGCTTCCAAAAAACTGGAAGCAAGCTATAGAATGAGCAACCGGGATACGGTATACCTTTATTATGCGGCTTCAAACGCTGTAAATGCAAAAGACTATGACCAGGCCTTAAAGTATTATGAGGAGCTTCAGGACATTGGTTTTACAGGAGAAGAAACTATTTATACCGCTGTAAATAAGGAAACCGGCGAAGAAGAGAGAATGGCTTCTAAAGAGCAAAGGGACCTTTTCGTGAAATCTGGTAACTACATCAATCCTCAGGATAAAAAAGAAGAGTCTAAAGAAGGAGAGATTGCCAAGAACATCGCGCTTATCTATATTGAAAAAGGCGATAATGACAAGGCTGTTGCAGCCATGGAAAAAGCCAAACAGGCAAATCCTAATGATGCAGGCCTTATGCAGGCAGAAGCAGACATGTACTACAGAATGGGGGATATGGCAAAATACAGGGAAATCCTGGAAGAAGTAGTAAGCCAAAATCCAAATGATGCCACTTTGTATTATAACATGGGGGTTAGTTCAGCAGAACTAGGAGAAAATGACCGTGCCGTAGAGTACTACAACAAAGCTCTTGAAATTGATCCTAGCATGCACAATGCAAGAATCAATATAGCATTTGTGATCCTTTCTAAAGAAGCTCCCCTGGTAGAAGAGATGAACAGCCTTGGTATGAGCAAAGCCGATCAAAAGAAGTATGATGAATTGGCTAAAGAACGTCAGCAGATATACAGAGATGCCCTTCCGCACCTGGAAAAAGTTCTTGATAAAGACGCTGATAATATCGAAGCTGCCAGAACAATGATGAATATCTACTATCAGTTAAACGAGACTGAAAAGGCAGAAGAAATGAAAGCTAAGATCGCAGAACTTGAAGTTAATGCAGCTGCTGCTCCAAAACAATAATCAGGAGTCTTAACATATAAAAAAAGCCCGTTCATTTTTTGAACGGGCTTTTTTTATATGATCTTTTTGATCACTCTCAGCTTATGCGTGTGCCGGCGAAGTTCGGCATTGTATATCCCCGAGTGGTCTATACGATCAAGCCGCACTTTTCCGTCTACGTGTATAATGTAGTTGTCTCTCATCATAATGCCAACATGGTTAATAGATCCGTCGGGACTGTCAAAAAATGCCAGGTCTCCGGGTTCGCTTTCTTCAATAAAACTAAGTGATTCTCCCTGTTGGGCCTGCTGGGCAGCATTTCTGGCAAGCTTATAGCCATTCAGTTTGTAGACCATTTGGGTGAAACCACTGGCATCTATACCCATAGGGCTTTTTCCACCCCACATAAATGGCGTATTGAGGTACAAAAAGGCCGTTTCTATAAGCCTTTCTTTTGGTTGAGCATTGATGGTCACTGCACCCGAATGTTCGTGTTTTAAAAGGCCAGCGGCGTTGAGTACAGATCCAATAGGAATTGGAATAAGTTGTCCTTCGCTCGTGACAAACTCCATCAGGTCTGCTGAAAGCTGAAGTTCTTCTGCTTTTAACCGGTCATATTCCGCCTGAGAGATTTTTAGCAGTTGTTTGTTGTCGATCCAGGCTTCAAGGTCTTCAAAAGAAGTGCGAATTCTTGACCATTTTCCTCTTTCTTCCAGAACCTTAAAGGTTTCCCCGTAAAGCAGCTGACTAACCATTTCGGCGGTGTGCGCAGGTTCTGCTCTTAGCGGAACCGTGCCTAAAATACAAATGGCATATTGCATTAAAAAAGATGCTTTCTAACCTGAATTATTGTGGACGTTCAATAACAATAGCCGAAGCACCACCGCCACCATTACAAATGGCTGCAGCACCTATTTTTGCGTTGTTTTGTTCCAGTACGCTTAATAGGGTGATGATAATTCTTACCCCCGAACAACCAAGAGGATGACCTAAAGAAACGGCACCTCCATTCACATTGGTGTTTTTATCGGTAAGGCCTAAAATTTTCATGTTGGCCAGGCCAACCACCGAAAATGCTTCATTGAATTCAAAAAAGTCAACTTCTTCCTGAGAAATTTTGGCCTTTTTGAGGGCTTTAGGGAGTGCTATGGCCGGAGCGGTAGTAAATTTCTCCGGGTCCTGGGCAGCATCTGCAAATCCTTTAATGCTCGCCAGAACTTTTAATCCCAGTTCTTCAGCCTTTTCACGGCTCATAAGCACCACTGCACCCGCACCATCGTTGATAGTAGACGCATTGGCAGCTGTTACCGTACCCTCTTTAGAAAAAGCCGGGCGTAAAGAAGCCAGCTTGTCCATTTTTACATTTTTGTATTCTTCATCCTCTTTTACTATAACAGGCTCTCCCTTTCGCTGGGGCACTTCTACAGGAACAACTTCATTATCAAATTTTCCTTCTTTCCAGGCTTTTGCAGATCTTTCGTAGGACTGTGCCGCAAATTTATCCTGGTCTTCTCTTGTAAACTCGTGTTCAATGGCACAATTATCGGCACAAACGCCCATGGCAAGTTGATTATACGCATCCATGAGTCCGTCTTTCTGTAGTCCGTCAATCATCGTGGCAGGTCCAAATTTCTGCCCGTTTCTTAGGTGAAGGTAGTGAGGTATCATGCTCATGTTCTCCATTCCGCCCGCAACTATAATGTCGGCATCCCCCAGGGCTATAGATTGGGCTCCCTGCATCACTGCTTTCATCCCGCTCGCGCAAACTTTATTTACGGTGGTGCATGGAACAGAGTAAGGAATACCGGCACCCAAAGCCGCCTGTCTTGCAGGAGCCTGGCCTAAACCTGCCTGCACCACATTTCCCATAAGTACCTCGTCTACCATTTCAGGTTTGAGATTGATCTTCTCAAGAGCTCCTTTTATTGCTGTTGATCCCAGTTTGGTCGCGGGTATGGTGGATAAGCTGCCCAAAAAACTTCCTATGGGAGTTCTGGCTGCGCTTACTATGACTACTTCCTTATTCATGGTTTAGAGGATTAAGATTTTACTTTTTGCGAATTTAATCATTTTATAAGGAAGAAACCAACGGGTTCTCCACAGCCAGCTTTTTTTAGTACTTTTGATAAGAGATAGCCCGGCATGAAATCATTTATAAACAGTCTTTATAAAAATCAGGACCTTTTTTACAAAGTTTTTCTATTTCTCCTTACCACCTTTATCATTGTGTATATGTTTCCGAAGGGTGGTAAGTTTAAATACGAAATCCCCAAAGGGAAACCATGGCAGTATGAGAACCTGTACGCGCCTTTCGATTTTGCCATTTTAAAGACCCCGGAAGAACTCGCTGCCGAAAAGGAGGAGATCAACAAGACCCATATCCCATATTATGATTATAATGCTGAAGTAGTCTCGCAGGTAGAAGCAAGCCTGGAAGAGCAGTTTGTGCGCATCTTCCCCGACACGCTTACCCGAAGGGAAAACATGCGGCTTCAGGATTTTATACAGAATACTTTTGAAGAGATCTACGATGCCGGGGTGTTGCAGGAGATCGTGCCTCTTAGCCCAGATCAGTTAATTTACCTGCGCGAAGGCAACGAAGTTACCGAGGTGACCTATAAAAGCATAATAAAGCAGAACCAGCTAAGGGATTTTCTCAACCGGAAAATTGACCAGGCACAGCTTCAAAATTACCGGGAGGAGTTGATAGGTCTTTTCTTTGATAGCGTGAGACCCAATGTCACTTATAACGAAGCACTTACCCAGAGCGATCTCGAAAGCAGGTACAACCAGATTTCCTATACCCGCGGAAATGTTGAACGGGGTACCATAATTGTTGCCAAAGGAGAAGTCGTGGAAGGGGATAAGCTGCAGGTGCTCAATTCCCTTAAAGCTGAATATGAATCACAGGTGTGGAGCGAAGCCAACTACAACTGGGTAATTGTAGGCTATACTTTGCTCGTTTTTCTGGCCTTGCTTATGCTGATGTTATTTATTCGGAAATACCGCTATGATATCTTTCAAAATAACATAAAAGTCACCTTCATTTTCTTCAATGTGACGCTCATGGTGCTGCTCACCGTGCTGGTAATACGTTTTAATGTGGCTTACGTATACGTGGTGCCTTTATGTGTGCTGCCTCTTACCATTAAAGGGTTTTTTGATTCCCGGCTGGGGCTTTTCACTCACGTGATCACCGTTCTGCTACTCGGCTTTATTGTGCCCGACAGCTATGAATATATGTTCCTTCAAATTATCGCAGGGATAGTAACCATTCTCACGGTTTCAGAACTTTACAAAAGAGCTAACCTCTTTATTACCGTAGGGCAAATTACCCTGGTGTATATTGTTTCTTACTTTGCCTTTACCATAATTCAGGAAGGTGCTATTTACGAGGTAGAACCCGAAACTTTTCTCATGTTCCTGCTTGGTGGTTTGGCAACCCTTTTTGTGCAGCCGTTGATCTATGCCTATGAAAAGATTTTCGGGTTGATCTCAGATATGTCACTGCTCGAATTGTCAGATACCAATTCCAAACTGCTGAAAGAACTTTCAGATAAAGCGCCGGGAACCTTTCACCACTCCCTCAACGTGGCCAATCTCGCCGAGGCCGCGGCAAATGAAATTAATGCCAATGCCATGCTGGCAAGGGTAGGTGCCCTGTATCACGACATTGGAAAGATGCGTAACCCTACCTACTTTACCGAAAACCAGACTACCTCTGTAAATTCCCACGACGAACTTTCTCCAAAAGAAAGTGCCGAAATTATTATCGAACATGTCATCAACGGGATAGAAATCGCCAAGAAAAGAAATCTGCCCGACAGGGTGATAGATTTTATTCGTACCCATCATGGTACCACCACGGTCTATTACTTTTTGAAGAAAGCCATGGAGAATGACCAGCAGGTCAATGAAGACGATTACCGGTACCCCGGGCCTATGCCTTTTAGCAAAGAAACCGCGATTCTCATGATGTGCGACAGTGTTGAGGCTGCTAGCAGAAGTATTAAAGAACCTACTGCCAAAATGATCGATGAGTTCGTGGAAAGGATCATCAACAAACAAATGGAAGACGGGCAGTTCCTCAATTCAAATATTACATTTATGGAAATTCAGCAGGTGAAAAAGGTGCTTAAGCGCAAGCTAAAGAACATCTACCACCTCAGGATAGAATATCCCGAGTAGGTATTACCACACTTTCACAATACTTACTTCCCCGTCTCGAAACTTAAACGAATCGCCGGCCTTTTTGCCCTCCATTTCCTTGTAGATGGGAGAATCTGTTGAAATAGCGTAAACTTTGCTCCCGCTTTGCATGTCTAGTTCTCCAAGAGGTACAGAAACAAAATAGTAGCCATTTTCTGTTTCTACCACACTTCCGGGGCGCACAACTTCGCTGCGGTGATCGGTATCCAGGTTGGCCAGGGTTTCTTTCATGTTGCGCACCCGGTCAAGATAAGCGGCATTCTTTTCATATTCGGTCAGCATTTCGCCCTTGTTTCCGTATTCGTCAAAATCGGGGTGGAATTTATGCTGCTCGTTCTGGCCGCTAATGGTATTCATTTTCTCATTATACTGGTCAATTTTAGCATTGACCTGGTCAAGACATTTATTGAATAATTCTTCTTTGTTAATGCTCATTTTTTCTCGTTTTGCTTAAAATTAGCCAACGCAGTATTCAAAAAAGAACAATTAGCAAAAGTTTAATAATTAGGTTTTCTTCGGAAAACCTCTATACGGCCGATAGTTTATCAAGCAGCTGGATGTTGCTCTGCAACCTGTTTTTCACCAGATCCATCATACATTTGTTAAGGGCTGAAGAGTTTGTGATGTAATAGCTGTATTCCTTTAGGGTGAACTGCCCAATGATCATTCCCTTCAGGCTGTTTCGGAATTTCATATCCTTTTGAACGGCATTTTCAATGTAAGCCATCCTTTTTTCAATACTCATGTCGTAGAACACGTTTTTGTGTTTCTGCACGTAATTCCTGAAAGCTTCCAGCAGCAGGTCGTTTTGCAGTAAGATCACCGGGCGCAGAGTGAGGTTTTGAAATTGCTCATCGGGAAGCGTAGAGGCCTGTACCACGGCAGATTCTATTTGAGGCCTTAGTTGGAGGAGAAGTTCATCGCGGTCTTTCATAGCTGTGGTTTTATTTAAAGATAGCGAAAGTATGTGGCGATTTTCATTTGTCCCTCTGCGACTTATACACCTGTTGTGAACAATCTGCACTTCAGTTAAAATCTTTTAAATAATTTCATTCGGCGGGAGGTTCTTTATACCTTTAAAAAAAGCCATTTTTATGATCCTTTCAAAAAATCCGTATAACGGGGAAACCCTTCAAGAACATAAAGAATCAACTTCAGAAGATATTGACAAAGCGCTTGAAAAAGCCACGGCAGCCTTCAAAGAGTGGAAAACCACCTCTTTTTCTTTCCGCTCAAAGCTTATGCTGAAGGCTTCCGAAGAATTAAAGAAAAACAGGCAGGAATATGCTGAAGTAATTACCAGGGAAATGGGAAAACCCATTAAACAGGCTATTGCTGAAGTAGAAAAGTGCGCCTGGGTGTGTGAATATTATGCTGAAAATGCCGAAAAACAACTAGCTCCTGAAAGCATAGAAACCGATGCCGAAAAAAGCTACATCAATTACGCACCCCTGGGTGTGGTCATGGCAATCATGCCATGGAATTACCCTTTTTGGCAGGTATTCAGGTTTGCGGCGCCAGCTTTAATGGCCGGAAATGTTGGGGTGCTTAAACACGCCAGCAACGTGATGATGTGCGGGAAGAATATCGAAAAAGTGTTTATAAGGGCCGGCTTTCCTGAAGCTTGTTTTCAAAACCTCACTATTGGCAGTAAAAAAGTGGAGGAGGTGGTGAAAGATAAAAGGATAAAAGCCGTTACGCTTACGGGTAGTGAAGGCGCCGGGGGCAGTGTGGCGGCAACAGCGGGGAAGGAGATCAAAAAATCGGTGCTGGAACTGGGTGGGAGCAATGCCCTGGTGGTCTTTGATGACGCCAATTTGGAGGAAACGGTCAAAACCTGTGTCCAGGCGCGCTTTCAGAATACCGGGCAGAGCTGTATAGCCGGGAAACGACTTTTACTACACCAAAGTATTGCTGAAGAATTCACCGAAATGTTTTTGGAGAAGGTTAAAGCCTTAAAAGCGGGAGACCCTCTTGATGAAGACACGTTTATAGGCGTGCAGGCAAGGGAAGACCTTGCAAAAGACCTGGAGAAACAGGTTGATGATTCGGTAGAAATGGGGGCAAAGATCCTCACGGGCGGGGTGCGAAAAAAGGCATTTTACGCACCTACTGTTTTAAAAGACGTGACCGCAAAAATGCCGGTTTTTAAAGAAGAAACATTTGGCCCTGCCATTGGGATCACCACTTTTAAATCTGATGAAGAAGCTGTAGACCTTATAAATGCTACCAGATTTGGGCTGGGAGTCTCTCTTTTTACCGAAAATCATCAAAAAGCTGAACAGCTTATCCCTCAAATTGAAGATGGGGCGGTGTTTGTCAATGAGCTGGTAAAAAGTGATCCGCGTTTGCCTTTTGGAGGCACCAAGAAATCGGGTTATGGCAGGGAATTGTCGAAATTCGGTATCAGGGAGTTTGTGAATATTCAAACGGTCTATTTCAAATAAAATATGGCGAGACAAAACATATCGGTAACTACAGATTGTGTGATATTTTTCAGCAATAACGGGCGGCCAAAAGTGCTGCTGGTAAAGCGGAAAAAAGATCCTTTTAAAGACCAGTGGGCCCTTCCGGGAGGTTTCCTTGAAGATGAAGAACCGCTGGAAGATGGCGCAAAAAGAGAGCTGGAAGAAGAGACAGGTTTAAAAGTGGGCAGGCTGAAACAGCTTCAGGCGTTTGGAACACCCGGAAGGGATCCCAGGGGCAGGACCATCAGCATCACTTTTTGGGGCGAAGTGACTTCCGAAGAAAAAGTAGAGGGAAACGATGATGCCGCCGATGCCCGCTGGTTTCTCTTAAGTGATTTGCCAGAACTGGCTTTTGACCATTCCGAAATTCTGCAGGCTGCGCGCGAGGCTTTTCTGGGGCAAAATGATTAACTTTACGCTTCTTTTAAAATTGATTCCCCTATGAGATTTCATACCCGAAAATGGATTAAACCCCAGGACCTTAACCCCAACGGCACACTGTTTGGCGGCCGCTTGCTAGAATGGATAGATGAAGAAGCTGCGCTTTATGCCATTATTCAGCTTGAAAATTCCCGCACTGTTACAAAATTCATGAGTGAGATCGACTTCAAAAGTTCTGCCAGGGAAGGTGATATTATTGAAATAGGCATGGATGTGGTGAAGTTTGGAAATGCTTCCATAACCCTTCGCTCGGAAGTACGTAATAAAATGACCCGGGAAGTAATCATTACCATAGACCGGATTGTGATGGTTTCTCTTGATGAGAACGGAAAGGCAAAACCGCACGGCAAGACAAAGATTGAATACGTGAAAGACAGGTTGAAAGATTAGTTAACCCGATTCACAAAAACATAAAAACAGCACAAGCTCAGTATTTTCAACTGAATGAGTGCTGTTTTTTTGCTTTTTTGAGACCCTTACAGGTTCTTGTTCCTGGCAGAATACTTCGGAAAAAAAACTAATTATTTGGAACCCGGCTGAAGCGGTTTCAGTGCCTTGAGAATATCGTCACCCGAAGGAGATTCGAATAGCTGCAAATCAAAATACGGAATGGCAGCTATGAGATGATCAAAAATATCGGCGGTAATAGCTTCGTAGAACTCCCA